>NZ_JBICXQ010000045.1:0-41656 GCF_043200375.1 Streptomyces sp. NPDC048434
ATTGGGGGGGGTGGGGGGGGGGCGGGTGGGGTGGGTGTGCGGACGTAAAGCGCAGCAGTCCGCACACCCACCCCGGAGGCCCCGCCACCGGCACCCACCACCCAGGCCGGGCCCCACCCCAAACGCACCTCCCGCCGAAGGCGGGAACCCCCACCCGCCGAAGGCGGGAACCCCCACCCGCCGAAGGCGGGAACCCCCACCCGCCGAAGGCGGGAACCCCCACCCGCCGAAGGCGGGGACCCCACCCGCCGACAGGCGGCAAGGCGGGAAAAGAACTCACCGGCGGGACACGGCGCCGCACCCGCCAACGTGGGGCGATACCGTCGGCCCACCGACACACGCTTAGGGAGACGGACAGTGACAGCTACGTCGTGGGTGCGAGGCGCAGCCGGAGACCCGTTCGGGACGGCCCGACTGCGGCGTGGCGTGCTGGATGCCTGGGCCGCCTCGCCGGCCCGGTTCCGGGAGGATGCCAATGCTGAGGAGGACCTGGCGCTCGGCGGCTACCGGGACCGGCTCGCCGTGGAGCTGGCGCAGAACGCGGCGGACGCGGCGGCGCGGGCGGGCGTCCCCGGCCGGCTGCGGCTGACCCTGCACGCGGCCGACGGCGACGCTCCCGCCGTACTCGTCGCGTCCAACACCGGCGCCCCGCTGGACGCCACCGGCGTCGAATCGCTGTCGACGCTGCGCGCCTCCGCGAAGCGGGAGGCCAGTGCGTCGGCCGGTGCGGTCGGCCGGTTCGGCGTGGGCTTCGCCGCGGTGCTGTCCGTGAGCGACGAGCCGGCGCTGGTGGGCCGTACCGGCGGGGTGCGCTGGTCGCTGCCCGAGGCGCGGGCGATGGCGGAGGAGGTCGCGGCGCACAGCCCCGGCCTGGGCGGTGAGTTGCGCCGGCGCGACGGCCATGTCCCGCTGCTGCGGCTGCCGCTGCCCGCCGAGGGCGGGGCGCCCGAGGGGTACGACACCGCCGTCGTGCTGCCGCTGCGGGACGTCGCGGCGCAGGATCTCGCCGAGCGGCTGCTGGACGGGATCGATGCGGCGCTGCTGCTGACCCTGCCGGGGCTGGCCGAGGTCGTGATCGAGACCCCTGAGCACGTACGGGAGTTGAGGCGGAGTCAGGACGGCCCCTATGTCCTGATCGAGGACAGTGAGCGCGGCGCCACCCGGTGGCGGGTGGCGGGCGACGGCGGTCCGCTGGACACGGCGCTGCTGGCGGACCGGCCCGTCGAGGAGCGGCTGCGGCCGGCCTGGTCGGTGACCTGGGCGGTGCCGGTGGACGACGAGGGCGCACCGGCGCGGCCGGGAACGGCGCCGGTGGTGCATGCGCCGACGCCGACGGACGAGCCGCTGGGACTGCCCGCACTGTTGATCGCCTCGTTCCCGCTGGAGCCGACCCGGCGGCACGTCGCGCCGGGCCCGCTGACGGACTTCCTGGTGGAGCGGGCGGCCGCGACCTACGCGACGCTGCTGGGCGACTGGCAGCCGGTTTCGGTCGGCACCCTCGACCTGGTGCCGGGGCCGCTGGGCAAGGGCGGTCTGGACGGTGAGCTGCGCCGGCAGGTGCTGGAGCTGCTGCCCCGGGTGCGGTTCCTGCCGAGCGCGGGTGCGCCCGGTGGCCGGGCCGCCGAGCCCGAGGCACCGGCGGCGGACGAGTGGGACGAGGGCGACGGCGGCGTGGACCGCTTCGTGCTGCGCCCGGTGGATGCCGAGTTGGTGGAGGGCGCGGGCGCGGCGACGGTCGGGGTACTGGCCGAGCTGTTCCCCAGCCTGCTGCCGGCCGGCCTCGAACGCCGTCCGGAGCTGCGGGCGCTGGGTGTGGCCCGGGTGGGACTCGGCGAGATGGTCGACCGGCTGGCGGGCGTCGAACGGTCGCCCGGCTGGTGGTGGCGGCTCTATGACGCGCTGGCCGGCACCGACCCGGACCGGCTCAGCGGGCTGCCGGTGCCGCTGGCGGGCACGGCGGGCCAGGGGCCCGGCGCGGGCAGCGGCGTCCGGACCACGATCGGGCCGCGCCAGGTGCTGCTGCCGCTGCCCGGTGGCGGCTCCGACGAGGACGCCGCGGCCCGGCACCGTACGCTCGCCCGGCTCGGACTGAAGGTCGCCCACCCCGACGCGGTGCACCCGCTGCTGGAGAAGCTGGGCGCCACCCCGGCCCAGCCTCGTGCCGTACTGACCACGCCCCAGGTGCGCGCGGCCGTGGCGAACTCGCTGGACGCGGACGAGGACGCCTACGACGTCTTCGCCGACGAGACCGAGGGCGGGGCGGGAGCTCCGCTGGGCGCCGATGAGCTGGCGGAGACCGTGCTCGGGCTGGTCCGGGACGCCAACCTCGCGCCGGGCGACGAGCCCTGGCTCGGGGCGCTCGCCCTGCCCGACGAGGACGGCGAGCTGGCGCCCGCGGGCGAGCTGGTGTACCCGGGCAGCGCCTTTGAGCGGGTCATCCGGGAGGGTGAACTCGCTGCCTGTGACGCGGAGTTGACCGAGCGATGGGGCGAGCAGCCGCTGACGGCAGTCGGCGTCATGGCCGACTTCGCGCTCGTACGGGCCACCGATGTGGTGCTCGACCCGGACGAAATGGAGCCGCGGGACGGGGACTTCGCCGAGCCGGACGACGTCGGGCTGCTGGACGCGGTGGACGTGTGGTGCGAGGACATCCTCGACGCGCTGCCGGAGACCCCCGTACCGCCGGTGGTGACCGAACTGGTGGCGGTGCGCGACCTCGACCTGGTCGACGACGACGCCTGGCCCGAGGTGCTGGCCATGCTCTCCCGCCCGCCCCTGCGCGACGCCCTGACCGCCCCGGTGCGGGTGCTGCTCCCCGACGGCACCACCGAATCCGTCCGCCCGTACACCGCCTGGTGGCTGCGCGGACACCCGGTGCTCGACGGACGCCGGCCCGCCGGTCTGCGCTCGGCGGGCGGCGATCCGCTGCTGGCCGGGCTGTACGAGTCCGCGGATGCGGGCGAGGTCGATGCGCAGGTGCTGCGCGCCCTCGGCGTCCGCACGTCCGTCGCCGCGCTCCTGGACGAGCCCGGCGGCGCCGCGGAACTGCTGACCCGGCTCGCCGACCCCGAGCTGCCCGTCGGTGCCGCACAACTCCACGCGATCTACGGCCTGCTGGCGGACCTCGACCCCGATCAGGTGACGCTGCCCGACGAGCTGCGGGTCGTGCTCGACGAGGAGGTCCGGGTGGTGGACGCGGCGGATGCGGTGGTCGCCGACGCACCGGACCTGGTGCCGCTGGCGGCCGGCCTCGCCCTGCTTCCGGTGCGCCCGGCCCGCGCCGCCGAGCTGGCGGAGCTGCTGCAGGTCCGCCGGCTGAGCGAGGCGGTCAGCGCCGAGGTCCGCTCCGAGGGCGTACGCCACGAGGTGCCCGAGGCCGTCCGCGTACTGCTCGGCGCCGCCACCCCCGAGGCATACCTCGAACACGAGGAACTGCTCGTCGGCGACAGCCCCGACGACACCACCGAACTGGACTGGCGCCGCACACCGGACGGCACCCTCCACGCCGCGACACTGGAAGGCGTCGCGGCGGCCCTGGCCTGGGCAGCGGCTCAATGGCCCCGCCGCTTCGAGGTCGCCGCCCTCCTGGAGGACCCGCAGCGGGGGGAGGAGCTGGCGCGGGCGCGGTGGTTCGACTGACGGCTGATCAGTATGGGTACGGCCTCCGCCGCGTTGCGGCGGGGGCCGCTTCCATGGGGCGTTGCGGGGACCGGCTCAGCCTGCGAACTCTCCGCTCTTGACGGCGGTGATGAAGGAGGCCCAGCCGTCCGCGGGGAAGGCCAGCGCGGGACCGGTCGGGTTCTTGGAGTCGCGAACGGGGACGGTGCCGGGCATTCCGTCGGCGACCTCGATGCACTCGGCGCCCTCGCCGTTGCTGTAGCTGGACTTGCGCCAGCCGGTCAGAGCGGACGCGTCAGGAATCGTCTTCATGCTCGTACTCTCTCAGGTAGCCCCTGATCAGGTCGAGAGATTCTCTCTCCGGCAGCGCCTTGGAACGAGCGACGTCAAATCTCTGCGTGAGTTCCAGAATCCTGCCCGGCGACTCCACCGGCTGCCCAGAGGCGAAGCTCTCGACGTAGCCGATCGTAGCGCCGTTCTGAAAGGTGAGCAGGCTCAAACTCCCACCCAGCAGGGGGTGTTCCCCCTGGGTGAAGGGAAGGACCTGAACCCAGATGCGGGGGGACTCAACCGCCTTGAGCATGTGGCGAATTTGACCGCACATGCATGCTGCGCCCCCGATTGGGCGCTTCAATGCCGCTTCATCCATGATTGCCCAGTAGAACGGCGACTCCGCCTTGTCGAATACGCGCTTGCGGCGCATCCGCGTGGCGACCCGCCCATTTATCCGCTCCTCGGATTCACCTGGAAGCGACGTCCGGATCAGGGCACGCGAATAGTTCTCGGTCTGTAGAAGCCCGGGAATCAGGCTGCTGCCGAATACCTGAATACGCGTGGCTTTGCGCTCGTTCTCAACGATCGCTTGCCCGTAGTCGGGAATTGAAGAGTCCTGCGCCATGGTCAGCAACTCGACGAAGAGTCCGTCCGTGGCGAAGTGTGCGTCCAGGGCCTCGGCCAGCGCTTCGGACGGCAACTGCTCCCCCCGCTCCACCCGGCTGAGGTACGTATGCGGGTAGCCGACCTTGTCGGCGAGGGCTCGCTGCGAGAGGTCCGCGGCCTCCCGCAGGCGGCGTAAGCGCCGGCCCAGTACCGAGCGTGGGGTGGCCCTGTCGTCGTCCTCGTTGTTCAGCTCCACTGCTCGAACACACCTTCAACTCGCTGTCCACTGGCGGACTTTGGTGACACCTACGGCGTGCACTCAGCGTATTCCGTCAGCAATGCTGAGTGATGACGAAAAGGCCCCCGCGACCGCTGCCACGGTCCGGGGGTGTGGTCATCAGCCCTATGGAGGTCGACGACATGAATCACGCTATCGAGAAACCTTCCGGCGTGACGGGGGAACACCACGGCCCCGTACGGCTTCTGCCCTGGTCGAGTCCCGACGGCAAGCCCTGTTATCTCGTGGGTGAGGGCGGCGGGTATGTCTCCCGGGTCGCTGACGAGGTCGAGGGCGTACAGCTCGGCATGGCGGACGACATTCTCGGTCACGCGGAGGACATGCTCGGCGGTCGGCAGGTCACCAGTCGCGAGCTGCGGTTCCTCGCCCGGGGGTTGGCCGACGCGCTGCGGGACGTGCGACGCGTTGCGGAGAGCCGGGGTGCTCGGCTGTCCGCGCCGGGGGCGTGCGCACGACGCGCACCATAGGGGTCAGTTCGAGCGGAATCTCTTGACGAGGCTCCAGATGACGACGATCGCGGAGAGGGCGAGGAGGGGCCACACCCACCAGTCGATGGTGCCGTCACCGGTGCCGCTGTAGTGGCCGCCGGTGTGGTGGTGGTAGTGGCGACGCGAGCTCGCCAGCACCCTGTACGCCAGGTCCCCGTGGAATGTCATGGGGCAGGAGCGTAGTACGGCAACAGCGCCCGGGGTATCGGCCGGGCAGGTTCTCTTGGGGCCTTCGCACCGCCCGCGGAGCGGGGAAGCGCGGGTGCCCCCTCAGCCGCGTAGCGCGCGATGCGCGCCGCGGCCGTCGCTCACCTGGTCCGCAGCCGCTTCACGAGCACCCAGCCGACCCCGAGGACGACGCCGACCGGGATCATCCACCAGGCGCCGCCGAACGAGGCGCCGGGGGAGTGGGTGCCGTAGTGACTGGAGTGGTGGTGCGAGCGTGCCAGCAGTTCGAAGGCGTGGGCTGCTGAGTGGTGGAAGGCCATGGGCACGGACTCTAGGGGAGGCGGGGCGGGCGTGGGGATGCCGGGGTGGCCGCGGTGGCCGGGCCGGTTTGCCGGGCTGTGCTCGGGGGCGGGGCTGAGGTTCCGGCCCCGTTTCCGCGGGTCGGGCCGAGGTGCCGGCCCCCTTCGTCAGGCCGGGAACCGTCGGGCCACCCACCGCCAGGTGATCTCCAGCAGGACCGCCGCCGCCACCGCGATGGCGACGGCCGCCCACGGCATCGTCGTGCCGACCAGGCGCAGGTCGAAGAACGTCTGCAGCCCGGGGGTGGCGAGGACGGCGACGAAGGCCAGGCCCATCGCCAGGATCAGGGCGATCCGCCACCAGGTGTAGGGGCGGGCGATGATCACCAGTACCCACATCGCGGCGAGGAAGAGGGTCAGGGTCGCGGCACTGGTCTCGGCGGGCAGGGCGTGCGGGCCGGTGTAGTAGCTGCGGGCGAGCAGGTAGGTGGCGAAGGCGGCGAGGCCCGTGATCAGGCCGGACGGCACCGCGTAGCGCATCACCCGGCGGACGAAGTGCGGTTTGGCGCGCTCGTTGTTGGGGGCCAGGGCGAGGAAGAACGCGGGGATGCCGATGGTCAGGGTGGAGAGCAGCGTCAGATGCCGCGGCAGGTACGGGTAGGGGATCTGGCAGCAGGCCACCAGGATCGCGAGCAGGACGGAGTAGACGGTCTTGGTGAGGAAGAGGGTGGCGACCCGGGTGATGTTGCCGATGACCCGGCGGCCCTCGGCGACGACCGAAGGCAGCGTCGCGAAGCTGTTGTTGAGCAGGACGATCTGGGCGACGGCGCGGGTCGCCTCCGAGCCGGAGCCCATCGCGACGCCGATGTCGGCGTCCTTGAGGGCGAGTACGTCATTGACGCCGTCGCCGGTCATCGCGACGGTGTGACCGCGGGACTGCAGGGCCGCGACCATCTCCCGCTTCTGCTGCGGGGTGACCCGGCCGAAGACCGCGGCCTTTGCGACCGCGGCCGCCATGGCGGCCGTGTCGCCGGGCAGTTCGCGCGCGTCCACCGGGTCGTCCGCGCCCGGCAGCCCCAGTTTGCCGGCCACCGCGCCCACCGACACCGCGTTGTCGCCGGAGATCACCTTGGCCTGGACGCCCTGTTCCGCGAAGTAGTGCAGGGTGTCGGGGGCGTCCGGGCGCAGCCGCTGTTCCAGGACGACCAGTGCGGTGGGCCGTAGGGCCCCGGTGACCTCGGGGTCGTCCAGCTCCCGTTCGGTGCGGGCCAGCAGCAGTACGCGCAGGCCCTGTGCGTTGAGGCCGTCGATCTCGGTGAGGTGATGGTCGGCGGGTGGCAGCAGGACGTCCGGGGCGCCGAGCAGCCAGGTGGTGCTCTCGCCGTCCGGGCCGTTGAGGGCGGCGCCGCTGTATTTGCGGGCGGAGGAGAACGGCAGTGCCCGGGTGCAGCGCCAGCCGTCGTCCGCCGGATATGCCTCGATGATCGCCTGGAGGGAGGCATTGGGCCGCGGATCGCATGCGCCGAGCGCGCCCAGCACCTTCTCCACGTGCGCCTCGTCGTCGTCGAGGGAGCGCAGCCCGTTGACGTCCATCCCGCCCTCGGTGAGCGTGCCGGTCTTGTCCAGGCACACCACATCGACCCGGGCCAGCCCCTCGATGGCGGGCAGCTCCTGGACCAGGCACTTCTTGCGGCCCAGCCGGATGACGCCGATCGCGAAGGCGACGGAGGTGAGCAGCACCAGGCCCTCGGGGATCATCGGCACGATGCCGGCGACCATCCGGCGGATGGCCTCGTCGCCCGGCAGACCGAGGGTGAGCAGATGGCTCAGGATGAGACCGATCGCGGTCGGGATCATCATCCAGGTCACGTACTTGAGGATCCGGCTGATGCCGGTGCGCAGCTCGGAGTGGACCAGGGTGAAGCGGCTGGCCTCCTCGGCGAGCCGGGCCGCGTACGCCTGGCGGCCGACCTTGGTCGCGGTGAAGGCACCGCTGCCCGCGACGACGAAGCTGCCGGACATCATCCGGTCGCCGGGCTTCTTGAGGAGCGGATCGGCCTCGCCGGTCAGCAGCGACTCGTCGACCTCCAGGCCGTCGCTCTCCAGCACCTCGCCGTCGACGATGACCTTGTCACCGGTACCGAGTTCGAAGACATCGCCGAGGACCACTTCATAGGTGGGGATCTCGACGGCGACCCCGTCGCGCCGGACGGTCGGCCGCGCCTCCCCGATGACCGCCAGGCTGTCCAGGGTCCTCTTGGCGCGCAGCTCCTGGACGATGCCGATGCCGGTGTTGGCGACGATGACAAAGCCGAACAGGCCGTCCTGGATCGGGCCGACGATCAGGATGATCACGAAGAGCACGCCGATGATGGCGTTGAAGCGGGTGAAGACATTGGCGCGGACGATCTCGGCCGCCGAGCGGGAGGACCGTACGGGAACGTCGTTGATCTCGCCCCGGGCGACCCGCTCCGCGACCTCGGCGGCGGTCAGTCCGGGGTTGACCGGTTCCTGAGCGGTCCGTCGGGCCGGCTCGCGGCCCGGTCCGGGGTGCTCGGTTTCGGCCCTCGCCCGCTCCGTCATGACCTCGACGTTACGGGCGGAATGCGCACTTCACCCGCCGACTGGGCGGGGCGGTGGGGGGTGTGTGCTCAGGACCCGTCGTCCGTCGCCGCGGCGCGCTTGATCGCGGCGTCCCGGGCCCGGACGTACCAGATGCCCACCAGCCCGAGGCCGCCGCCGGCCAGGCAGGTCCACACCCACCAGGTGTGGCCGTGGTCGGCGAACCAGCCGTAGAAGGGGAGCTGGCCGAGGAAGAGCACGAACCAGATGATGGTGCCGCCGGTGATCGTGCCGACGACGGGGCCCTCGAAAGGCGCCGGGGCCTCGCGCAGTTCGGACTTCTTCCACATGGTGGCCAGCTTACGGGGAGGGAATGCGGGGGCCGCGGGCGGCGGTGGGCAGGGCGCGGAACGCCGCGGGGTGGCCTGCCGGATGCTTGCGCCACAAGGGTCTACGCGCGGAGATAGCGATCACCGCATTGTTTATTCATACTGAACCTTTCTGGATACGGCTGGTTTAGCTCGTCTATTCATCCAACCTGATCCGGTTGTTTCTGATTCTGTACGTGTTCCAGGCCCCCGGGCCCCCACGCCTGCCCAGGCCCGTCCGACTGAGGTCCCCGCATGCCCCCCTCGGCCACCACGCCGGTCGACACCCTCGAAAACCCCGGTCCGAAGCCTCCCAAGAACGGCTTCGACCGCTTCTTCAAGATCTCTGAGCGGGGGTCGACGGTCGGTCGCGAACTCCGCGGCGGCCTGGCGACGTTCTTCGCGATGGCCTACATCATCGTGCTGAACCCGATCATTCTCGGCTCCGGAGTCGATAAGTTCGGCCATCATCTCGACAACGCCCAGCTGGTCACGGCCACCGCCCTGCTGGCCGGTCTGAGCACGGTACTGATGGGCGTCATCGGCAATGTCCCGATCGCCATCGCCGCGGGCCTCGGCATCAACGCCGTGGTCTCTTTGCAGCTCGCACCCAAGATGAGCTGGCCGGACGCGATGGGCATGGTCGTGCTCGCCGGTCTGGTGCTGATGGTCCTGGTCGCCTCGGGGCTGCGGCAGCGGGTGATGGACGCGATCCCCAACGGACTGCGGCGGGCCATCGCCATCGGCATCGGCCTGTTCATCTCGCTGATCGGTCTGGTCGACGCCGGCTTTGTGACGCGTAACCCGGACGCCGCGCACACCACCGTGCCGATGAGCCTGGGGCAGGGCGGACAGCTCAAGGGCTGGCCGGTGCTGGTCTTCGTCCTCGGCCTGGTGCTGATGTTCGTGCTGATGGTGCGGAAGATCAGGGGCGCGATCCTGATCGGCATGGTCACCATGGCCGTCGTCGCGATCATCATCAACGCCGTCGCCCATATCCCGGACGCGGCCTGGGGCCTGTCGGTCCCCAACGTCCCGGACAAGATCGTCGACACCCCGGACTTCGGTCTGATCGGTCAGATCAGTCTCTTCGGCGGCTTCAAGGAAGTCGGCGTGCTGACCGGCTGCCTGTTCGTCTTCACCGTGCTGCTCTCCGGCTTCTTCGACGCGATGGGCACCATCATCGGCGTCGGCGAGGAGGCCGGGCTGCTGAACAACGAGACCGGCCAGCTGCCGAACATGGGCCGGATCCTCATGGTCGACGGCCTCGCGGTAGCGGGCGGCGGCTTCGGCTCCGCCTCCGCCAACACCTGCTTCGTGGAGTCCACGGCCGGTGTCGGCGAGGGCGCCCGCACCGGTCTCGCGAACCTGATGACCGGTGGCCTCTTCCTGCTCGCGCTGATCTTCACGCCGCTGGCGACCGTCGTCCCCTCGCAGGCCGCGACGCCCGCGCTGCTGGTCGTCGGCTTCCTGATCATGGCCTCGAACGTGCGGGACATCGACTGGGGCGACTTCACCGTCGGCATCCCCGCGTTCCTGACGATGGTCTCGATGCCGTTCACCTACAGCATCACCAACGGCATCGGCATGGGCATCCTGGCCTTCATCCTGCTGCGCACGGCGACCGGCCGCTTCAAGGAAATCCCCTGGCTGCTGAACGCCGTCGGGCTCTGCTTCCTGATCTACTTCCTGCTCGACCCGATCGAGCAGGTGCTCGGGGTCAAGTAGCGGGCCAGCGCACCCCCAGCTTCTTTGTCTCGTCGACCGACGACTGGAAGCGCTCGTCGAAGTCCTCGCGGATGAGCGTCCGGACCACATAGTCCTGGACGCTCATTCCGCGTTTTGCGGCGTGCTGCCGCATGCGCTCCAGCAGTTCCCCGTCCACGCGCAGGCTGAGCACTTCCGATCCCATACGGACACGGTCCCGTCCGTACGCGGTCAGGCGCGTCACTTTCGGCCGCGTCCTCACTCATATGGGTGATCCCCATCGGGCTGCACCCCTTGGCTTTCCTTAGAAAGGGTAATGAGTTATGCTAAAGACCATGCCGGAACTGTCCCGCCCCCAGCCTGACGGCCGGGAGGTGCCCCCAGACGACGCAGCCGCGGTGAACGCGCTGCGGTCCGCCGTGATGCGCCTGTCGCGCCGACTCAAGCATCAGCGGGTCGACGAATCGCTGAGCCCCACCGAGATGTCGGTGCTCGGCACCCTCGCCCGGTGCGGCCATGCCACCCCCGGCGAGCTGGCCCGCAAGGAGCATGTGCAGCCGCCGTCGATGACCCGCATCGTGGCCATGCTGGAGGCCAAGGGACTGGTCCGGCTCGAACCGCACCCCGACGACCGCCGTCAGAAGGTCGTCACCCAGACCGAACAGGCCGAGGCGATGCTCGAAGAGAGCCGCCGCAAGCGCAATGCCTGGCTCGCCGAGCTGGCCTCCGGGCTGGACGAGGACGAGTGGGCGAAGGTGCGGGCCGCCGCGCCCGTGCTGGAGAAGCTCGCACAGCTGTAGAAACCCGAGGCCGAGGAGGCGAACCCACTTTGAGTACGGGATCCGGAGCAGACTCCGCCCCCGCACCGAACTCCCAAGAAGACACGGTTTCCGACGACGCGACCGCGACCACTCCGGGCACCGCCCCGGGTGTCGCCGCAGGCCCCGCCGCCACACCGCGCAAGGGCACGTTCAGCTCCCTACGAATTCGTAACTACCGCCTCTTCGCCACCGGCCAGGTGGTGTCCAACACGGGCACCTGGATGCAGCGCATCGCCCAGGACTGGCTGGTGCTCAGCCTCACCGGCTCGTCCGCCGCGGTCGGCATCACCACCGCGCTGCAGTTCCTGCCGATGCTGCTCTTCGGGCTCTACGGCGGCGTCATCGCCGACCGCTTCGCCAAGCGCAAGCTGCTCCTGTTCACCCAGTCCGCCATGGGCCTCACCGGCCTCGCGCTCGCCGTGCTCACGCTGAGCGGCCATGTGCAGGTCTGGCACGTCTACCTGGTCGCCTTCGTCCTCGGGCTGGTCACCGTCGTCGACAACCCCTCCCGGCAGGCCTTTGTCTCCGAAATGGTCGGCCAGGACGAGCTGCGCAACGCCGTCAGCCTCAACTCCGCCAACTTCCAGTCCGCGCGGCTGATAGGGCCCGCCGTCGCCGGTGTCCTGATCACCGCTTTCGGCAGCGGCTGGGCCTTTCTGCTCAACGGCCTTTCCTTCCTCGCCCCGATCGCCGGCCTGCTGATGATGCGGACCGCCGAACTCCACAAGGTCGACCGTGTCCCGCGCAGCAAGGGCCAGTTGCGGGAGGGGCTGCGGTATGTGTCGGGGCGTCCCGACCTGATCTGGCCCATCGTCCTGGTCGGCTTCATCGGGACCTTCGGCTTCAACTTCCCGATCTGGCTGACCGCGTTCGTCTACCACGTCTACCACCAGGGCGCCGGCACCTACTCCCTGTTCAACGGGCTGATGGCGGCCGGTTCACTGATCGGCGCACTGCTCGCGGCCCGCCGTGCCACCTCCCGGCTGCGGATGCTGGTCGGCGCGGCGATCCTCTTCGGCGCCCTGGAGATCGCGGCCGCGCTCGCGCCGTCGTTCTGGGTCTTCGCGGCGCTCCTCGCCCCGATCGGCATGGTCGGCCTGACGATCAACGTCACCGCCAATTCGAGCATCCAGATGGCCACCGATCCGCTCATGCGCGGCCGGGTGATGAGCCTGTTCATGATGGTTTTCGTGGGCGGCACCCCGCTGGGCGCACCGGTGGTCGGCTGGGTCACCGACGCCTTCGGCGCCCGGATCGGCTTCCTGGCGGGCGGCCTGGTCTCCATGGTGTCCGCGGCCGTCATCGGCCTGATCCTCGCCCGGTTGGGCGGCCTCCGCCTCAAGATCGACCTACGGCGTGGCCGTCGGCACGTCGCCTTTGTGCCCCGGGTCTCCGCCACCACCGCCTCCGCGGAGCGGAACCTGGCTCCGGCGGCGTAGGGCGGGTTCGGCAGGAGCGATCCGCCGGCCCGGCCTGCGCCGAGGCCGGGCCCGGCCCGAACTGCCCGGCCCGGCCTCCGGGCCGGGCGGCACGTTGGTGGCCTTGATCCGCCGGACGGCACGAGCCCTGCGCCACACTGACCGCATGAGACTCTTCGCCGCCGTCCTGCCGCCCGCGCCCGCGATCGAGGAACTGGCCGCCGAGGTAGCGCAGTTGAAGCGGCTGCCGGCCGCCGACCGGCTGCGGTGGACCGGCCGGGACAGCTGGCACTACACCCTTGCCTTCTACGGCGAGGTGCCCGAGGAGATCGTCCCCGAACTGCGGGAACGCCTGGGCCGCGCCGCCGGTCGCCGCGACCCCTACGCGCTGCGGATCGCCGGCGGCGGCCGCTTCTCGGACCGGGTGGTGTGGGCCGGGGCGGACGGCGACCGGCCCGCCATGCGCACGCTCGCCGACGCGGCGTCGGCGGCGGCCCGCCGGGCCGGCATCTCCATGGACGAGCAGCACCGCCCGTACACCCCCCACCTCACCCTCGCCAGAAACCGCGTCCCCGATCTGGACCTGCGCCCGTACGCGACCGCTCTCAAGGACTTCGCCGGGGCCTCCTGGACGGTCGACGCACTTTCCCTGGTGTGCAGCCATCCGCCCGTCCCCGGGGTGGCGGGCAAGCAGCCCCGGTACGAGACGGTGGGGACCTGGCCGCTGGGCCACTGAGCGCCGCCGGACCCGTCGGCCGGGTACCGCCGGGCTGCCGTGGGGCGGGTGGCCGGGTACCGCCGGGCTGCTGTCGGCCGGGCGGCCGGGTACCGCCGGGCTGCCGTCGGCGGTCGGCCGCGTACCTCCGGGCCGCCGCCCGCCCGCCCGCCGTGTACCCCGGGCCGCTGAAACGTTCGGATCTGCCCCGGTTACGCTCAGAGGGTGGACCCCAAAACCCGTAACCGGATCATGTCCGGCCTGCTCGCCGTCCTGCTCGTCGTCGTGATCGTGGCGGCGGCGCTGCACTGAGCGATGGCGTGGCCGCTGCCGAGCGCCCGACAGCCGGCCTGACCGGCCGCCGGGCGCACAACGCGCTCACCAGGCGAAGGCCTCCGGGGTCGGGCCGGGGCCGGGGAAGATCTCGTCCAGCGAGGCGAGGAGCTCGTCCGGCAGTTCCAGTTCGACGGCGCGCAGCGCGGAGGCGAGCTGGTCCGTGGTGCGGGGGCCGACGATCGGGCCGGTGATGCCGGGGCGGGTCAGGAGCCAGGCCAGGGCGACCTCGCCGGGCTCCAGGCCGTGCTTGTCGAGCAGGTCCTCGTAGGACTGGATCTGGGCACGGATCGCGGAGTTGGCGAGGGCATCGGCGGAGCGGCCGACGCCCGAGCGGGCCGCGCCCCCCTCGCGCTCCTTGCGCAGGGCGCCGCCCAGCAGCCCGCCGTGCAGCGGGGACCAGGGGATGACGCCCAGGCCGTAGCCCCGGGCGGCCGGGATGACCTCCATCTCGGCGCGCCGCTCGACGAGGTTGTAGAGGCACTGCTCACTGACCAGGCCCAGCGAACCGCGGCGGGCGGCCGTCTCGTTGGCGCGGGCGATGTGCCAGCCGGCGTGGTTGGACGAGCCGGCGTAGAGGATCTTGCCCTGCTGGACGAGGACGTCGATGGCCTGCCAGATCTCGTCCCAGGGCGTGTCCCGGTCGACGTGGTGGAACTGGTAGAGGTCGATGTAGTCGGTGCCCAGCCGCTTGAGACTCGCGTCCACCGAGCGCCGGATGTTGAGCGCGGAGAGCTTGTCGTGGTTGGGCCAGACCGGGCCGCCTTCCGGTGCCATGTTGGCGTAGGCCTTGGTGCCCAGCACGGTCTTGTCGCGCCGGCCGCCGCCCTTGGCGAACCACGACCCGACGATTTCTTCGGTACGGCCCTTGTTGGCGCCGAAGCCGTAGACGTTGGCGGTGTCGAAGAAGTTGACGCCCGCGCCCTGCGCGGCGTCCATGATGGTGTGGCTGTCGGCCTCGTCCGTCTGAGGCCCGAAGTTCATCGTCCCGAGGACGAGTCGGCTGACCTTGAGTCCGGTGCGTCCGAGCTGCGTGTACTTCATGGTTGTTCAGCCAACGCCTTCGAGTGCTCTCGAAGCAAGGACCACGGGGGGTGGCGGGCACGGCTCGTCGTGGTTCCGGGCGAGGGGCGGTGTTCCCGCGGGACGTGGGGGCCTCAGTGAGCCGACAGCACCCCGTACGGCGCCCCGACCCCCCACGCCTGATGCATCGCCCCGGCGAACGCCCCCGCGAGCAGCCGCTCTCCCCACTCCGACGGATGTGTCCCGTCGTACGTGGCGCGCTCGGTCTCCCATCCGTCCGGCTCGGAGGCCAGCAGCAACGGCGAGCCGGGGGTGGAGAGATCGGCGACGGCCTTGGCCAGCAGCTCGTTGAAGCGCTCGCACTGCGTGCCGAATGCGGTGTCCGCCGCCGCCCGCACATTGGGTATCACGGGCATCAGCACCGCCCGTATGTGCGGCGCCGCGTCCCGGGCCTGCGCCACGAACTCCCGCACGTTCTCCGCGGTCTGCTCGGCGTTCGTATAGAAGCCGAGGTCGATCAGGCCGAGCGAGACCAGCAGGGTGTCGGCGTCATACCGGCGCACCATGTCACCGATGACCGGCGCCATGTGCAGCCAGCCCTCGCCCCAGCCGGCGAGATGGCGGCGGGCCTCCTCCGGGAAGCGGGGGTCGGCGTAGGCGGACGAGGTGGGGACGCCCCCGACGGGGTCATGGAGCGTGTGGCGCGGTCCGACGATGCGGTACGGGCCGTCGAACGTCGCGTTCAGGTGCTGCCACATCCGGTAGCGCCACGTGTAATCGCCGGTGCTCCCAATCGTCATCGAGTCACCGACGAACATGATCCTCATCCGGCCATGATGGCCGAGATCCCCTACTGCTCGGTACGTGACGCTGGACACGCCCCCGGGGGCCGTGCGGTGCGGGCGGGGGTGAGGCGGGCGGCGGCCGCGCCACGCACGGTGGCCCGGGATGGCAGTCTGTGCCCATGCGTTCGCTTCTGTGCGCGGCCGGTGCCGCGGGAATCCTGTGGTCGGCGGCCGTGGTGCCCGCCGCCGCCGCCGAGCCCGACGGCTTCACCATCGGCGATCCGCGGATCACCGAGTCCAGCGGCCTGGCCGCCAGCCGGGCGCACCCCGGGATCTACTGGACCCACAACGACAGCGACGACGGCCCGTACGTCTACGCCGTCGACGGCGCGTCCGGCCGTACGGTCGCCAGGATCACGCTGCGCGGCATCGGCACCCCGCGCGACGTCGAGGCGATCTCGATCGGCCCGGACGGCGATATCTACGTCGGCGATATCGGCGACAACCTCGGCGGCAGCTGGAACCACGTCTGGATCTACCGCTTCCCCGAACCGAAGAAGCTGCGCGACGCCACGGTCACGGCGACCCAGTTCGATGTGAAGTACGCGGACGGGCCGCGGGACGCCGAAGCGCTGATGGTGCACCCCAAGACCGGCCGGGTCTATATCGCCAGCAAGAAGCAGGACGGCGGTGGCGCCCTCTACGAGGGCCCGCAGCGGCTCACCACCTCCGGCACCAACGTCTTCCGCAAGGTCGCGCCGATCGACCTGTGGGTGACCGACGGTGCGTTCTCCCCCGACGGCACCCGTCTCGTGATGCGCAGCTACTTCGGCGCCCGGATCTACCGCTGGCAGGACGGCCGCCCGAAGGACCTCGGCAGCGTGGGCGTACCGGTCCAACAGCAGGGCGAATCGGTCACCTTCACCCCTGACGGCCGCACCCTGATGTACGGCTCGGAGGGCAGCGAAAGCGACGTCAAACCGGTCGGCCTGAGCGACAACCAGCTGCCGGACGCGGCAAAGAACGACCCGGCGAACGGCGACGACGCCAACAGTCAGGGCGGAAAGGGAAGTTCGGGGACGGACCTGGACCCCAGCTTCATCAAGGGGGCGATGGTCTTCGCCGTCGCCACGGCGCTGGTCGTCGGGCTGCGCAGGCTGCTGCGGCGGCGATAGCCGCGGGGGAGCGGCCGGTCCCTAGATCCCCAGCCCCGATTCCTCCGCCGTCCGCTCCCGGCCCGCCTCGCCCTCGACCAGCCGCAGTTCGTAATGGAGCGTCCGGTCCTTCTTCAGCCGGTGCGCCAGCGGCACCAACAGGCCGTGGAGGAGGGGGTACTTCCGGGTCAGCGAACGCTCGGCGCGCCGGTACTCCCTGGTCTGCGGGTCCAGCAGCCGCACCCGTGCCTGCACGGCGGGCCCGGTGGGGCGGCCCCGCCAGGTGGCGGCGCAGATCTCCACCTCCGGGAAGTTCCGCATCCGCTTGGCCTTCCAGGCGCTGCTGTACGTGCGGATATAGGCGTGGTCGCCGTCGACGGCGATATTGACCGGCGTGCCGACGCCGGTGCCGTCCCGCTTGAACGTGGTCAGCAGAACCGCCCCCTGCCGCTCGAAGGGGGCGAGGCCGGGGCTCGGGGGATTCGTCATGGCTCCCATACAGGCACATCCGGCCCGTTTCGTCATGCCGCGGTACGCCCGTTCGGGCGGCTACGGGGTCTTTGCTCCCTCCATACGGCGACGCGGCCACGCGGCTTGACGGAGCGTCGGCCGGTCGCCCCCTCCTTCCCCCGGTGAAGGCGGCGGCGAGGTTTCCGGGCCGGCACGACGCACAGGCCCCGGCGGTTGCCCGCCGGGGCCTGGGATGACGCGTACGGACTGACTGCTACAGCTTGCCGATCACATGGTCGATGCAGGCCGTCAGGGCCTCGACGTCCGACGGGTCGATCGCCGGGAACATCGCGACCCGCAGCTGGTTGCGGCCGAGCTTGCGGTACGGCTCGGTGTCGACGATGCCGTTGGCGCGCAGGGCCTTGGCGACGGCGGCGGCGTCGATGTCGTCGTCGAAGTCGATGGTGCCGATGACCTGCGAGCGCTTGGCCGGGTCGACGACGAACGGGGTGGCGTACTTGGAGTCCTCGGCCCAGCCGTAGAGGGTGCGCGAGGAGGTGGCCGTGCGGCGGACCGCCCAGTCCAGACCGCCCTGGCCGTTGATCCACTCCAGCTGCTCATTGAGCAGGAAGAGGGTGGACAGCGCGGGGGTGTTGTACGTCTGGTTCTTGAGGGAGTTGTCGATCGCCGTGGGCAGCGAGAAGAACTCCGGGATGTGGCGGCCGGAGGCGTGGATGGCGCGGGCGCGCTCCAGGGCGGCGGGGGAGAAGGCCGCCAGCCACAGACCACCGTCGGAGGCGAACGACTTCTGCGGGGCGAAGTAGTAGACATCGGTCTCGGTGATGTCCACGGGCAGGCCGCCGGCGCCGGAGGTGGCGTCGACCAGCACCAGCGCGCCCTCGTCGGCGCCCGCGACCCGCTTGATGGGGGCGGCGACACCGGTGGAGGTCTCGTTGTGGGTGAAGCCGTAGACGTCCACGCCCTGCTCCGCCTCCGGGTCCGGGTGGCTGCCCGGGTCGGCGGAGATGACGGTGGGCTCGTCCAGCCACGGCGCCAGCTTGGCGGCCTTGGCGAACTTCGAGGAGAACTCACCGAAGCTGAGGTGCTGGGACTTGCGCTCGATCAGGCCGTGCGTCGCGATGTCCCAGAACGCGGTGGAGCCGCCGTTGCCGAGCACGACCTCGTAGCCCTCGGGGAGCTGGAAGAGATCGCGTACGCCGTCGCGCACCGCGCCGACCAGGTTCTTGACCGGGGCCTGGCGGTGGGACGTGCCGAGAAGGGAGCTACCGGTGGCGGCGAGGGCGCCGAGCGCCTCCGTACGCACCTTGGAGGGGCCCGCGCCGAAGCGTCCGTCGGCGGGCTTGATGTCAGCGGGAATCTGGATATCAGCCACGGGAGAAGCCTAATCCGTCGTGCTGCGGGGTTCGGCGGCGCGTCCAGCCGGTGAGATGACGGCTGCTCGTACGGTGGACGTGCCGGGGAGGGGCGCTATCGGGACGGGGTGTCCGCCGCGTAGACGGCGGTGAGGGCGGCGGCGGCCTCGGCCATCACCCGGCGGGCCTCGGGCGGGTCGAGTACTTCGAGGGAGTCGCCGAACTGCAGCAGCTGACGGACGGCACCGAGGACCGGGTAGGCCAGCTCGATGGTGGCCCAGCCGGCCCCGGAGCCCTCGTCGGCCCCGGAGCCCTCGCGGTCCCCGCTCCCGGCGCCTTCGCCGTTTCCCGCGTCCTCGCTGTCCCCTGAGGCCTCCTCGCCGTCGCCTGAGTCCTCGCCGTCACCCGTACGCGGCGGCCCGGTCAGCGCCCCGCCGAGGATCCGTACGGCCAGGTCGAGCCGGTCGCGGCGGATCCGGGCGGTCACCCTGACGCCCGCGGGCCGCTCCTCCACCTGCCGCCGCAGCTGCCGCCAGACCTCGGCGAGCTCGACGCCCGCGCGGCGCCGTACCGGGGCGTCGGTGAGGGTCGCCGACGCCACCCGGTCGGCCCGGAAGAGCTGCGGTCCGCCGCGCCGGTCCGCGACGAGGTACCAGGTTCCGGCCTTGGCCACCAGCCCGTAGGGGTCGACGGTGTACGTCCGCAGTCGGGTCTCGCCGCTGTGGCGGTAGCGGATGCGCAGCCGTCGGTCGGTGAAGACGGCGGTGTGGAGTTCGTCCAGGTCGACGGCGGGGCGCGGGCCGCTCATCCACTTGTCCGGGTCGACCAGGATGCGGCTGCCGGCCAGCTCAGCGGCCGGCCGGTGCGGGGCCGGCAGCGCCGCCATCACCTTGCGCAGCGCCGAGCCGAGCGCCTCGTCCAGCCCGAGCGCGGTGTGCGCACCCTGCGCGGCCAGGATGAACAGGGCGCGCGCCTCGTCGGTGGTCATCCCCGTGACATCCGTACGGAAGCCGGGCAGCAGCGCGATCCCGCCGTGCCGGCCGCGTTCGGCGTAGACCGGCACTCCGGCCGCCGACAGCGACTCGATATCGCGGTAGACGGTCCGGGCGGATACCTCCAGCCGCTCGGCGAGCTCCCCGGCCGGCACCCGGCCGCGGGTCTGCAGGAGCAGCAGGATCGAGAGGAGCCGGTCCGATTTCACAGGCGCATTTATATATGACGGCAGGTGTCAAGTTATCGCGGCAGAGTGCGCGGCATGGAGATCAACGACCTCTCACGGACGCACCACGCCCCCGCTCTCGACCCCGCCGCCCTGCACACCCTCATCCCCGAGTCCCAGGGCCCCGTCCTCGTCCCCGGCGACGACGCCTACGACGCCGAACGGTCCGGATTCCAGCGGGCGTACCGGCACCGGCCGGCCGTGATCGTCGGTGCGGAGTGCGCCGGGGACGTCATCGCCGCCGTGCGCTTCGCCCGCGCCCAGGGTCTGCCGGTCGCGGTCCAGGCCACCGGGCACGGGCTATCCGCGGCCACCGACGGCGGGCTGCTGATCAGTACGCGGCGGATGGACGGGGTGCGGGTGGACGCGGCGGCCCGTACCGCGCGGGTCGAGGCGGGTGCCGTCTGGGGGCAGGTCATCGAGGCGGCGGCCCCGTACGGGCTCGCGCCGCTCAATGGCTCCTCCCCGGGCGTCGGCGTCATCGCGTACACCCTCGGCGGCGGCGTCGGGGTGCTGGCTCGTACCTATGGCTTCGCCGCCGACCAGGTGCGCTCCGTCGACCTCGTCACCGCCGACGCCCGGCAGCGGCAGGTCACC
This sequence comes from Streptomyces sp. NPDC048434, assembly GCF_043200375.1. NCBI lineage: Bacteria > Bacillati > Actinomycetota > Actinomycetes > Kitasatosporales > Streptomycetaceae > Streptomyces > Streptomyces sp. NPDC048434. The sequence continues at coordinate 20,276 of NZ_JBICXQ010000045.1, forward strand.
GCGGACAGCGATCCCGAGCTGTTCGGGGCGCTGCTCGGCGGCGGCCACGGCCTCGGGGTGGTGACCGCGATGGAGTTCGGGCTGGTGCCGGTGGCCCGGCTGTACGGCGGGCAGCTGGTGTTCGGCGGCGAGCAGCTCGACGAGGCGTCGGCCGCGTATCTGCGCTGGACCGCGACCGTCCCGGACGAGCTGACCTCGTCGCTCGCGCTGATCGCCTACCCGGACCTCCCGCAGCTGCCCGAGCCGCTGCGCGGCCGCTATCTCGCGCAGATCCGGATCGCCTACACGGGGAGCGCCGAGGAGGGCGAGCGGCTGGTGGCACCGCTGCGGGCGGTGGGGCCCCGGGTGAGTGACGAGCTGCGCGAGATGCCGTACGCCGAGTCGCACACCATCCACCGGGACCCGAGCGATCCGCATGCCTACGACGGTGACAATGCGCTGCTCAGCGGGCTGGACGCGGCCGCGCTGCACCGGGTGGCCGCGCTGACCGGGCCGGACGCGCCGACGATGTGCGTGGTCCAGCTCAACCATCTCGGGGGTGCGATGGCGCGGCGGGGCGGGCCGGACGAGGTGGCCGGTGCCGTCGGCCACCGGGACGCCCGGTTCGCGCTGCGGCTGCTGTCGCCGCTGATCGGATCGGATACGGGCGATGAGTCCGGCGACGGCACCGGCGATGAGTCCGGCGCCGACCGGTCCGGCTCCGATGCGCACCGCTCCGACGGGCCTGGCTCCGATGAGCCGTGCGCCGACGGACCCGATGCCGCCCTCGCGACCGTACGGGCGCTGCACGCCGAGGCGCTGGCCGCCGTCGAGCCCTGGCGGATCGGCCGGAGCGTGAACTTCCTCTTCGGCCCGCACGGGGAGCGGCCGGACGCCGCGGAGGTGGCACGCAGTGTGCACGACGCCGACGACCACCGGCGGCTGGCCGGGCTCAAGGCCCGCCACGACCCGGAGAACGTCTTCCGCTTCCACCCGTCCGGGGCCGCAGCGGCCGGCCGGACACCGGCCCCCGCTCACGGCTGACCGCTCACCACCGCCCCCGACCGGCCCCGGCCACCGACCCCAACTCACGGCCCCGTCGATCCCCCATGAACCCGCTCCAGTGGGCAGGCTGGAGACATGGCTGATCGTACGGAGACGGAGAAGCGGAACCTGGCGAAGGAGTTGGCGGCCGCGGTACGGGGGGAGGTCTCGTTCGCCGCGGCCGACCGGGCACTGATGACGATGGACGCGTCCAATTACCGGCGGGTGCCCAAGGCGGTGGTCGCGCCCCGGGACGCCGAGGACGTGGCGGCAGCGCTGCGGGTGTGCCGGGAACACGGGGTGCCGGTGGTGCCCCGCGGCGGCGGGACCAGTATCGCCGGGCAGGCGACCGGTACCGGTGTGGTGCTGGACTTCACCCGGCACATGCGACGGATCGAGTCACTGGACCCCGCCGCCCGCACCGCCGTCGTCCAGCCCGGCGTCATCCTGGACGACCTGCGGGCGGCGGCCGGACAGCACGGACTGACCTTCGGACCCGACCCCTCCACCCACAGCCGCTGCACCCTCGGCGGCATGATCGGCAACAACTCCTGCGGCTCGCACTCGGTGGCCTGGGGCACCACCGCCGACAGCGTCCGCGAGCTGGAGCTGCTGACGTACGGCGGCGAGCGGGTGCGGGCCGGCCGCGGCACCGGCCCCACCGGCGCCCCCACCGGACTGCCCCCGCGGCTGCGGGACGGCGTCAAGGCCCTGGTCGACGCGGAGTTGGCGCTGCTGCGCACCGGCTACCCCGACCTCCCCCGCCGGATCTCCGGCTATGCCCTGGACGCGCTGCTGCCGGAAGCGGGCACCGACCTCGCCCGCGCCCTCACCGGCAGCGAGGGCACCCTCGGCGTGCTGACCGAGGCCACCGTGAGCCTGGTGGAGACTCCGGCGGCGCGGGCCCTCGCCATCCTCGGCTACCCCGACGAGAGCGCGGCGGCCGAGGCGGCGCACACCCTGCTGCCGCACCGGCCGATGACCGTCGAGGGGATGGCCGCCGACCTCGTGGGCAGCGCGGCCGGACTGCCCAAGGGCGGCGCCTGGCTGTTCGTGGAGATGGGCGGCGCGAGCCCCGGCGAGGCGACGGCACGGGCCGAGGCGCTCTGCCGGGCGGCGGCCGCGGACGGCGCCACCGACCACACCGTCTTCACCGACCCGGCCGGCCAGCGCGCCCTGTGGCGGATCCGCGAGGACGCCTCCGGCACCGCGACCCGGCTGCCCGACGGCAGCGAGGCCTGGCCCGGCTGGGAGGACTGCGCCGTACCGCCGGACCGGCTCGGCCCGTACCTGCGGGACTTCCGCGCCCTGCTGACCCAGCACGGCCTGCGCGGCACGCCCTACGGCCACTTCGGCGACGGCTGTATCCACGTCCGTATCGACTTCGATCTGCTGACCGAGCCCGGCATCCGCCGCTTCCGGGAGTTCTCCTACGACCTGGGCGACCTGGTGGTGGCGCACGGCGGCTCGCTCTCCGGCGAGCACGGCGACGGCCAGGCCCGCGCCGAACTGCTCCCGAAGATGTACGGCCCGGAACTCGTCGGCCTCTTCGAGCGGTTCAAGTCGCTCTGGGACCCGGCCGCCGGGCTCAACCCGGGCATGCTCGTCCGTCCCGCACGGCTCGACGAGAACCTCCGCTTCGAGCTGCTGCCCAAGCGCCCGGTCCCGGTCGAGTTCGGCTACCCGCACGACAACGGGGACTTCTCCGCGGCCGTACGGCGCTGCGTCGGCGTCGCCAAGTGCCGTAACGCCGCGACCGGTCCGGGCTCGACGGACGTCATGTGCCCGTCCTTCCGGGCCACCGGCGAGGAGCAGCACTCCACCCGCGGCCGGGCCCGGCTGCTGCACGAGATGCTGGCCGGCGAGGTGATCACGGACGGCTGGCAGTCGCCGGAGGTACGCGATGCCCTCGACCTCTGCCTGTCCTGCAAGGGGTGCCGCAGCGACTGTCCCGTAGGGGTCGACATGGCCACCTACAAGGCGGAGTTCCTGCATCACCACTACGAGGGCCGGCGGCGCCCCGCCGCGCACTACTCCATGGGCCGCCTCCCCCAGTGGCTGCACGCCGCGGCCCCCGTCGCACCCGCCCTCAACGCCCTCGCCCGTACACCGCTGGCCGCCGTCGGCAAGCGCCTCGGCGGGATCGCGCCCGAGCGCCCGATCCCCGAGCTGGCCACCGAGACCTTCACCCGCTGGTGGTGGCGCCGCCGGAAGACGGCGGCCCCCGAGGCCCTTTCCGGTTCCGGCCGCACGGTCATCCTCTGGCCCGACACCTTCACCAACCACCTCTCCCCGGAGGTCGGCCGGTCCGCCGTACGCGTCCTGGAGGCCGCCGGACTGCGCCCCCTCCTCCCCCCGACCGCACCCCCGCGCCCGGCCGGGTCCCCTCCGCTGCCGCGCCGCCACCGCCCCCTGTGCTGCGGCCTGACCTACGTCTCCACCGGCCAGCTCGACCAGGCCCGCGCGGTGATGCGCCGCACGGTCGACACCCTCAGCCCCCTGCTCCGCGACGGCCACCCCCTGGTCGTCCTCGAACCGAGCTGCGCCGCCGCCCTGCGCACGGACCTCCCGGAACTCCTGTCCGACGATCCCCGGGCCGCCCAACTGGCCGATTCCGTACGGACCTTCGCGCAGGCCCTGGAGGAACTGGCCCCCGACTGGCAGCCCCCGCGCATCGACCGCCCCGTCGCCGGCCAGACCCACTGCCACCAGCACGCCGTCCTGGGCGACGCGGCCGACCGCCGCCTGCGCGAACGCGCCGGTCTCACCGGCCAGTTGACCGGCGGCTGCTGCGGTCTCGCGGGCAACTTCGGCTTCGAGCGCGGCCACTACGACGTGTCGGTGGCCTGCGCGGAGGACCAACTCCTCCCCGCCGTACGGGAATCCCCCGAGGGGACGGAGGTCCTCGCCGACGGCTTCTCCTGCCGGACCCAGCTCGATCAGCTGGGCGACCGGCCGGGACGGCATCTGGCGGAGGTGCTGGCGGAGGCGTTGGGGGAGGCATTGGGGGAGGAGAGCACCTGAGGCGAGGGCCGCGGCGGCCGCCATCCGCCGGGCCGCCGCGACGGTGCTGCGGTGCTGCGGGGCTGCGGGGCGCGCCGGGGGGCCGTGAGGGCGGTGCCGGGGACGTCGTCGGCTCCGGCACCGTGGCCTGCGGGCGTCGAGGAGTGGCGTGGGCCCGCCGCTACCCGGTGGCGAACGCCGACCGCATCCGCCTGCTGTTCACGATCACCACGACACCCAGCAAAAGGACCCCGCACAGGGTCTGTTCGGCCTTCAGCCACACCGGGAAGGCGCCGGGCAGCGCGACGATGACCGCGATGGCCATCAGCATGACGCCGGACGCCAACCGCAGCCGCAGATAGGACCGGCTGTGGCCACGGCCCGTCCGCGCCGCGAACGAGACCATGAGCAGGGAGGTCGCGACGACGATGGACGCGCGCACCCACACGGCGTCGGTCACGAGGTCGGGGTGGTGACGCAGCAGGATGATGGCGAGGAGCGTGAGCCCGCTGAGTACGGCGTAGCAGCCGACGAGCACCTTGGTGCTGCGCAGCGCCCGCCGGAGGTGCGGATGGCGGAGATCTCCGCCGGACGGTGCGACGGAGTGCGGCCTCGGGGAGTTCATGGTGATCCTTTCTGCGTCGTGCGCACCGCGGCTCCCGGCGTCCGGGAGGGCGTGACGCGTGGGGTCACCGGATGCGGCGCGGTCGTGCCCCGCGGAGAGGTGACGGTGGGACCGTGGCCGCGCGAGCCGCAACAGGCGTTGCGGTGGCGGCTCCTGCCGCGCGGACGGCCGGTTCCAGGGTCGCCCCCGCCCGCTGCCGCTTCATCCTTCACACGGACGAGAGGCTGCCCCGGCCGGCCTCAGGGACCTTCCGGGGCCGCCCCGTAGTGGATTTGCTCAGCAACCGTTCCAGCCCTCCGTCTGCAACAGGCCGGGCACAAGGGTGGAGGAGTAGATACGGAACAGCTGGGTTTCTTGGAATAACTGGACCAAACTGTGCTGGAGCGGTTTCAGCCCGTCACCTACCTTGTGGCGCCATTCGGTGTACGTCGACTCGGAATTCGGTGACTGCGGCAATGCGCGCATCCTTGTGCATCCAGTAAGGGGCGTCATGGGGAACAGAGCAACCGACGGGCTCTGTTGATCACGTTCTGCGCCTCGGTGCCGTAGACGGCAGACTCCCGGAGTGTGTTCCAGACGTTCAGGTACAGGGCGATGCTGTCTGCGTCCTCCAGCCACAACTCTGCATGCCAGTCCTCGGTGACTGCCAGCCGGTTGTCCAGCACGTAGAAGCCGTTGGCCGCAGGAATCTTGAGCGATGCGCTGAAGGGCACTATCCCCAGCTCTACCGTGTCCAGGCCGATCACGCCTGTGAGGCGGTCAAGCTGGGCGGCGAGCGCTGAGGGAGGGCAGATCCGGGCGTGCAGCGCCGCCTCCCACATGATGATGCGGAACTTCCTGCCGGGCTGGTACAGCAGCTCTTGGCGCCGTAGCCTGGCTCGTACAGCTTCATCCGTGTCGCGCGGAGAATTCTGGAGTTCCGCGTAGCGGGTAAAAATGCGCCGTGCGTAATCGGCCGTCTGAAACATTCCTTCGATGATGGATTCTTGCCAGCCGTGTATGACCTTGGTCCGCGCCACTTCGGTGTTCCAGTTTTCTTGTACTGGACGATGTCCCGAGGCAAGTTGACGCCGCCACGACCGGATCTGTGATTCGAAACCTTGTAGGCGCGCATACAGCTCGGTGAATGCCTCGGGCTGTTCAGTGGCGTCTACCCACGCTCGAAGGTCTTCCGGGCTGGCGGTCTGCTTCCCGTTTTCCAGCTTGTAGATCTTTGAATGTGTCCAGCCGAGACGTTGTGCCAGCTGGGGCCCGGTGAGCCGGCCTCCAGGACGCGAGATGCGGAGTTCGCGCAGGCGCACTCCGAGCGCGGCTCGCGCTTGTTGGTAGTCCGTGCTCACCGGGTACGACTCACTCCTCGGTTGCGGCTACCAGCGCCGCGAACTCTTCGTAGGGGGAGGAGTGATGCAGCGCGGCATCGCGTGCCTGGGCGTACCGCATCACTTCCGCGGGATTCGTGATCAATTCGACGTGGAGGAGAGTGTCGGCCTCATCGAAGTACAGCAGTGCGATGAACCTTGAGTCGAAGATCCAGAAGTCTTCGGCGGGCAGTTGAAGCCGCTCAGCGTCGGCGCGCCACAGGTTGCGCATCTCCTCTCCTGTGGCTGAGTTGCGCTTCGCGTTGTCGAGTAGGTACAGCTGGCCGGTAGTCGGAGGATTGTCGATGATGCGCACCCGGCCGACGCGCTTACCGACTTTCGTTTGTGCACGCATGTTCCTGCACCATTCGTCGTCGGGATCCCATGTCACAGTGCCCGTCTCGACGAACTCGCGGTAGGTCTCGTCCTCGCGGTCGGAGGCATAGCCACGGCGGCTCTCCAGACGCCATGCCGAATGTTCGAACGTCTTGAAAAGCTGGGCGAACTCGGCCAAGTTGATGATCTTGGGCACGCGCGTGACCTCCTTGGGGCCGAAATCAACGAGTAGCTCCGGTGGCACGACCACTGCGATCTCGCCGTCGTATAAGTGCTGGAGTTGGCCGAGGTCTTCGGGTCATGACCGCACCAGCAGACGCAGCAGTGGCGGAAGTCGTCGAGGCGGCCGGATGAGTACTCCCACGAGCGCGTCCATGACGCACAAGTGCCCCGAGTGCCACGGCCTTGAGCGCGGCCGGAAGCAGGCCGCAGCGGCCCGGGATCTCAGCAGGGTGACCGACTTCGATGTCCTCATCGCACGCCATCGTGCGAGGCACCGGACGAAGCCGTGAAGGGGCGGGGAACCGCACTCCGCGTACGGGCTTGAACGAGCCGCGGCCGGGTGACCGGTAGCCGACGCGATCGCTGACGGGGCCGGCCGGCGGGACGGCGTTCCGTCAGACCCGCGGCGGCCCTGCGAAAACTCCCGCCCCGGCCGTCATTCCCTGGGCAGGACACGGCCGGAGCGGGCGGGCCCACGAGGGGCCCGCCCAAGTGCACGACGACGCGCGGACCGACCGTGCGTCGACACAGCACCCGAGGAGAGCACCATGCGATACCGCCTCGATCCGGTCAAGTACGGCGGCGATGAGGGCGACAACGAGGGCGACAACGAGGGCGGCAATCCCAACGGAGGCTGTGGCGACGGCCAAGCCTGTGGCCGCCAGCAGTCCGTGGACCGGACGGCCCCGTCCCTCCACGGGTGCGGTCGTCATCCGCCCGGGCCCCGCCAGATATTGCTGAAGGCCTCCTCGTCGATGGCTCGCCGTTGGCGTTCGAATTCCAGCTCGTTCACCGCGTCGGTGACGGCGGCGAGCACTGTCTCCACCGCGGTGTCGTCCACGTCCGCAGGTTCCTCTGTCCGCTCGCCGCGGATTCCGAGGGGCGCCGCAAGGCCGGCGAGGAGGGGCTCGCCCGAGGTCCAGCGGCTCGCCGCCCCGCGGCGTTCGGGCGAATCGGCCAGCGTCATCTGGCCGCCGGTCCGGAAGGGCAGCCAACGGCTGCGGGGTTGCCGAGTGAGCTGCCCTTCCGCCTCGAGGGCGGTGAGGTAGGCCGTGGAGAGGCCGCGGCCTCTGCGCCACAGCCAGTCGTAGACCGACTCGTACGGCGGTTGTTGGTCGAGTGCCGACGCGGCCTCGTCCATGAGGCGATCGGCCACGGTCGGACGGTAGCCCGGCACGATGCGGTCGCCGTCCAGGCTGATGGCTTGCGCGTCCAGGAGGTCGATCAGCTCGGCGCCCGCGAGCGCGAGCGACAGACTGCCGCGCTCCAGAGTGCGACTGGATTCCAGGTCCATGGCGACGAACAACAGGTCCCGCGGTGTGGTCATGAAGGGCTCCACGTCAGGGCATCAGGAGCATGAGCATGCTTGGGCATCGGGAGCGACGCTTGGGCATCCGCAGTGATGCGTCGCTGGGCGACCGGCCCGGCATCCGGCGGGACGCCGAGTGGCACCGGGCGGCGCTCAATGCCACCGGAGGGCGCCGGGTGGGTCTCTCCGCCCGCCGGTGAGCGTTCCTCCTACGAGCTTATGGAGCGAAGGCGGTAGCTGCATCCCACGGGGATCCGGGATCCGGGATGCGGGCCGCAGCGGCCGGCGTCGCCTCAGCCGGTGTGCGGTGCCTTTCCTCCGGTGCCCGGTGCCTCTCCGCCCGTCGTCCTCCCGATGACCTCGTGGGCCAGCCTGACCAGGTCCGGAATCCGCGGATGCCCCGGGCCGTCGCGCCAGGCGATGACCACCGGGACGGGCGGGGCGTCGGTCAGCGGGACGTAGGCCATGGACGGGTGGGGGTGCATGTCGGCGGTGGCGGAGGTGGTGACGCCCACGGCGCGGCCGCCGGTGATGGCGGCCAGCCAGTCGTCGGTGTTGCCGATGGTGATCGTCGAGGCGGGGCGGGCCGATGCGGGCCACAGGTCGAGGGTGGTGGTGCCGGAGACGGTGTTGAGGGCGATGGTGCGGTCGGTCAGGTCGGTGAGGGAGAGGGCGGTGCGGTGGGCCAGCGGGTCATCGGCGGCGAGCCCGGCGACCCTGGGCTCGGTGGCGAGCTGGTCGGTGATCAGGCCGGGGGCGCGGACCTCGCCGCGCAGCAGGGCCGCGTCCACATCGCCGCGGGCGAGACCGGCCGTGCGGTCGTCGATCCGGAGGAGTTCGAGCGGGGTTTCCGGGTGCTCCTCGTGCCAGCGGCGCAGCAGGGCGGTGGTGTCCGTACCGGCGGCCGACCAGGCGTGGCCCAGACGGAGCGGCCAGGCGGTGTGGGGTGCGTGGCCGAGCGCCCGGTCGAAGGCGGTCACCGCGATCGCGGCCTGGTCGCGGAAGGAGAGGCCGTCGGGGGTGAGCGCGAGGTGGTGGGTGGAGCGGTCGACGAGGCGGACGCCCATCTCCTGCTCCAGCTGGCGCAGGGTGCGGGAGACGGCCGGCTGGGTCAGATGGAGGCGCTCGGCGGCGCGGGTGATGCTCAGGGTGTCGGCGATGGCGAGAAAGCAGCGGAAATGACGCAGCTCGATGCTCATGCGTGCGGAGCATAACAACAGGGAAACGCGCATTTCACGGACCAGAAGAAGGCCCCGTAGCGTGGTGGCGTGAACGCTTCGCCCGAGAACCCCGATGGCCGTGTTTCTGCCTCTCCCGTCCCCACCGTGCCGACCACGGACGGGGGGATTCCGCATCCCGTACCGCCGTCGCCCGAGGTGCTGACGGCGGAGGCCCAGGCCGGGACCGCCGGGGCGTCGGGTGCGCGCGGGCGGCTCGCTTCGGTGGCGCTGGTCATGGGCGGGATCGTCTCGCTGCAGTTCGGCTCGTCGGTGGCCGTGCTGCTCTTCCCGCGGGCCGGTGCGCTGGGCGTGGTCACGCTGCGGCTGGTCGTCGCCTCTCTGGTGCTGCTGCTCGTCTGCCGCCCCAAGCTGCGTGGCCACTCGCGGGGCGACTGGGCCACGGTGCTCGCCTTCGGCGTCGCACTGGCCGGCATGAACTCGCTCTTCTACCAGGCGATCGACCGCATTCCGCTGGGGGCCGCGGTCACCCTGGAGTTCCTCGGGCCGCTGATCCTCTCGGTGGCGACCTCCCGCAGGCTGCTGAGCCTGGTGTGGGCGGCGCTGGCGCTGGGCGGTGTGGTGCTGCTGGGGCGAGAGGGTTTCGACGGGCTCAACCTCACCGGCGCGGCCTTCGCGCTGGCCGCCGGTGGTCTGTGGGCCGCCTACATCCTGCTCTCCGCCCGTACGGGAAAGCGCTTCCCGCAGGCGGACGGGCTGGCGCTGGCGATGACCGTCGCGGCGCTGCTGAGCCTGCCGTTCGGCATCGTCAGCGCGGGCAGCGCCCTGCTCAATCCGGTCACCGTGGGGCTGGGCGCCGCGGTCGCCCTGATGTCGTCCGTCATGCCCTACACCCTGGAACTGCTCGCCCTGCGCAAGCTCCCGGCCTCCGGCTTCGCCGTGATGATGAGCCTGGAGCCGGCCGCCGCGGCCACCGCCGGGTTCCTCGTCCTGCACCAGGCGCTGGGCTGGGCCGAAGTGCTGGCGATCGGGCTGGTCGTGGTCGCGAGTGTGGGGGCGGTACGGAGCGCGGGGGCGGGCTCGCACTGAGCCGCCTACCGCTGCGACGCCCCCGGGCCACCCCGTACGGGTCGCGCTGACGACGCCCTGACGACGCCTGTACGGGGCGCGCTGACGACGCCTGTACGGGGCGTGCTGACGACGCCTGTACGGGTCGCGCTGACGACGCTCGTACCGCCCGGCTCCGGATGACGTCCCCCCATACGCCCACGACGGCCCGACGGACCTCTCCCGTTGCGCGGCGGGCCCGTTGTCCGTGACCGGGAACGCACCCTCCGGGCCCCGGGTGCCGCCGTCACCATTCCCGCCGGACGCCGGCACCGGCTCGAAGTCGCCGAGCACGGCGACGTGTTGGCCCGCACGCGGGCCGCCGAGACCCGCCTCGAACCGGTCGTCCCGGAGGGGACGGCCGACTGACCCCCGGCCGGCGGCCATGTCTCAAAGGCGGCGGCGGAACAGAAAATCATGCATGCGTGCTTGATTGTTTCTGGGTGCGCTGCCACGCTCGGAGCGCACCCGCACCCGCACCCGCACCACACCGCACCGCATGGCCGCAGCGCTCCGCCGCGGCCATCGCCGCATGCCAACATGCCCCGCTGCCACGGCAGTCGGGTCGATGAGGGGAGTGTCGCGTGTCCGATCCCGGCGCCGTACTGGCGGATCTCAGGGCGGAGAGCGAGGGGCTGGACGCGCTGGTCGCCGGGCTGTCGGCCGAGCGCTGGGCGGCCCCGACGCCCGCCGAGGGCTGGACCGTCACCCACCAGATCGCCCATCTGGCCTGGACCGACCGGCAGGCGCTGCTGTCGGCCACCGACCCTGAGGGGTTCGCGCGGGCCGTCCAGGAGGCGTTCGCCGCGCCGCTGACCTTCGTCGACGAGGCCGCGGAGGCGGGAGCGAAGGCCCCGCCCGCCGAGCTGCTCGCCGGCTGGCGCGACGGCCGCGAGGAGCTGCTGCGGGTGCTCGCCGCACGCCCGACGGGCGAGAAGCTGCCCTGGTACGGCCCGCCGATGAGCGTGGCGTCGATGGCCACCGCGCGGCTGATGGAGACCTGGGCGCACGGGCAGGACATCGCCGATGCGCTGGGTGTCGTCCGGCTCCCCACCGCCCGGCTGCGGCATATCGCCCGGATCGGGGTGCGGACCCGCAACTTCGCCTATGCGACGCATCAACTCACCCCGCCCGACGAGGAGTTCAGGGTCGAGCTGCGGGCGCCGGACGGCACCGTGTGGGAGTACGGGCCGCCGGAGGCCGGGCAGCGGGTGACCGGGGACGCGCTGGAGTTCTGTCTGCTGGTGACCCAGCGGGCGCACCGCGCCGATCTGCCGTCCCTGCGGGCCGAAGGGGCGGACGCGGAACGCTGGCTGGGGATCGCCCAGGCCTTCGCGGGTCCGCCGGGGAAGGGCCGGGAGTCGTCCGGGACGGGCGACGCCTCATGAGCGGCGTCCGCCCCGTGAACGCCACGCACCGAGCGGACGACCCGGTGCCCGTACGCCCCCTGGGGGCCGACCCCGCCCTCCTCCGCGTCGGCAACGCCTCCGGCTTCTACGGCGACCGCTTCGACGCCTTGCGCGAAATGCTCACCGGCGGGCCTCTCGACGTCCTGACCGGCGACTATCTCGCCGAGCTGACCATGCTGATCCTCGGCCGGGACCGTCTGAAGGACCCCACGCGCGGATACGCCAAGACCTTTCTGCGGCAGCTGGCGGACGGGCTCGGGCTGGCCGTCGAGCGCGGGGTGCGGATCGTCGCCAACGCGGGCGGGCTGAACCCTGCCGGACTCGCCGATGCCGTAAGGGAGTTGGCGGACAAGGTCGGGGTGCCCGTACGCGTGGCACATGTGGAGGGCGATGATCTGCTGGCGCGCGGGGGGTGGGGCGAGGGCGTGCTGACCGCCAACGCCTACCTGGGCGGTGGGGGGATCGCGGCATGTCTGCGGGCCGGTGCCGATGTGGTGGTGACCGGGCGGGTCACCGATGCCGCGCTGGTCAGCGGCGCGGCCCAGGCACACTTCGGCTGGCGGCCGCAGGATCTGGACCAGCTGGCCGGGGCGGTGGTCGCCGGACACGTCCTCGAATGCGGCACCCAGGCCACCGGCGGCAACTACTCCTTCTTCGGCGCCCACGACCTGCTGCGGCCCGGCTTCCCGCTCGCCGAGATCGCCGCCGACGGCAGCTCGGTGATCACCAAGCACCCGGGGACCGGCGGCGCGGTCACCACCGGCACGGTCACCGCCCAGCTGCTCTACGAGACGGCCGGTGCACGCTACGCCGGGCCCGATGTGACGGCGCGGCTGGACACCGTGCGGCTGGTGGAGGAGGGGCCGGACCGGGTCCGGATCGACGGGGTGCGCGGCGAGGCGCCGCCGCCGACCCTCAAGACCGGGCTGACCCGCCTCGGCGGCTGGCGCAACGAGGTCACCTTCGTCCTGACCGGGCTGGACGTGACGGCCAAGGCCGTGCTGGTCCGCCGGCAGATGGCGGCGGCCTTCGACGCGGCGGGGCACCGCCCGGCCGAGGTGCGCTGGACGCTGGCCCGCACCGACCGGGAGGACGCGGAGGTCCAGGAGGAGGCCAGCGCACTGCTGCGGCTGGTGGTGCGGGACGCCGACCAGGATGCGGTGGGGCGGGTGGTCAGCGGCGCCGCGATCGAGCTGGCGCTGGCCAGCTACCCCGGCTTCCATGTCACCGCGCCGCCCGGCAAGGGCACCCCCTACGGGGTCTTCGAGGCGGTGGCGGTGGACGCGGCCGAGGTGCCGCATGTGGCCGTACTGGCGGACGGGACCCGGATCGGCATCCAACCCGCGCCCGATACACAGGAGTTGAGGAGACTGCCCGATGCGGCGCTCCCCGAGCCGCTGCCCGCCGGGGCGACCCGGCGCGGGCCCCTCGGCCGGGTCGCCGGTGCCCGCAGCGGCGACAAGGGCGGCTCGGCGAACGTCGGGGTGTGGGCCCGTACCGACCAGGCCTGGCGGTGGCTGGCACATGAGCTGACCGTCGAGCGGTTCCGGCACCTGCTGCCGGAGACCGCCGAACTGCCGGTCGACCGGCACGTACTGCCGAATCTGCGCGCGCTCAACTTCGTCGTCGACGGACTGCTCGGCGAGGGCGTCGCGGCCCAGGCCCGGTTCGACCCGCAGGCCAAGGCCGTGGGGGAGTGGCTGCGCGCGCGGCACATGGACATACCGGAGGTGTTGTGGTGACCGTACTCGCAACCGGGCTCGACCCGGCGGGTGCCGAGTACGCGGAGCGTCGTGGGGCGATGCTCGCGAAGCTGGCGGAGGTCGAGGCGGAACACGCCAAGGCGACCGCGGGCGGCGGGGAGAAGTACGTCGCCCGGCACCGGGGGCGCGGCAAGCTGCTCGCCCGGGAGCGGATCGAACTGCTCGTCGACCCCGATACGCCCTTCCTGGAGCTGTCGCCGCTCGCGGCCTGGGGCAGCGCCTCCCCCGAGTACCCGGTCGGTGCCTCGCTGGTCACCGGCATCGGCACCGTAGCGGGTGTGGAGTGCCTGATCACCGCCAACGACCCGACGGTGCGCGGGGGCGCCAGCAACCCCTGGACGCTGAAGAAGGCGCTGCGGGCCAATGAGATCGCCTTCGCCAACCGCCTTCCGGTGATCTCGCTCGTCGAGTCCGGCGGCGCCGACCTGCCCAGCCAGAAGGAGATCTTCATCCCGGGCGGGGCGCTGTTCAAGGACCTCACCCGGCTGTCCGCGGCCGGCATCCCGACCGTCGCCGTGGTCTTCGGCAACTCGACCGCGGGCGGCGCCTACGTCCCCGGGATGTCCGACCACGTGATCATGGTCAAGGAGCGCGCGAAGGTGTTCCTGGGCGGCCCGCCGCTGGTGAAGATGGCGACCGGCGAGGAGAGCGACGACGAGTCGCTGGGCGGCGCCGAGATGCACGCCCGTACTTCGGGACTCGCGGACTACTTCGCGGTGGACGAGCCGGATGCCCTGCGCCAGGCCCGGCGGGTGGTCACCCGCCTCAACTGGCGCAAGGCGCAGCCCGATCCGGGCCCGGCCGCCCCGCCGGAGTACGACGAGGAGGAGCTGCTCGGCATCGTCCCCGGCGACCTCAAGGCACCGTTCGACCCGCGCGAGGTCATCGCCCGGATCGTGGACGGCTCGGACTTCGACGAGTTCAAACCGCTCTACGGGCCGAGCCTGGCGACCGGCTGGGCCGAGCTGCACGGCTACCCGGTCGGCATCCTCGCCAATGCGCAGGGTGTGCTCTTCAGCCAGGAGTCCCAGAAGGCCGCTCAGTTCATCCAGCTGGCCAACCAGCGCGACATTCCGCTGCTCTTCCTCCACAACACCACCGGCTACATGGTCGGCAAGGAGTACGAGCAGGGCGGCATCATCAAACACGGCGCGATGATGATCAATGCGGTGTCGAACTCCAAGGTCCCGCACCTGTCCGTCCTCATGGGGGCGTCGTACGGCGCCGGGCACTACGGCATGTGCGGCCGCGCCTTCGACCCCCGGTTCCTGTTCGCCTGGCCGAGCGCCAAGTCCGCCGTCATGGGGCCGCAGCAGCTGGCCGGGGTGCTGTCGATCGTCGCCCGCGCCTCGGCCGCGGCCAAGGGGCAGCCCTACGACGACGAGGCCGACGCCGGGCTGCGCGCCATGGTCGAGCAGCAGATCGAGTCGGAGTCGCTGCCGATGTTCCTGTCGGGGCGGCTCTACGACGACGGTGTCATCGACCCGCGCGACACCCGGACCGTCCTCGGCCTGTGTCTGTCCGCCCTCCACAACGCCCCGGTCGAGGGCGCGCGGGGCGGCTTCGGCATCTTCCGGATGTGAGGCAGAAGTGATCCGTTCCGTACTCGTCGCCAACCGCGGCGAAATAGCCCGCCGGGTCTTCCGCACCTGCCGTGAGCTGGGCATCTCCACCGTCGCCGTGCACTCGGACGCGGATGCCGGCGCCCCGCACGTCCGTGAGGCGGATACCGCCGTACGGCTCCCGGGCGACGCCCCGGCCGACACCTATCTGCGCGGCGACCTGCTCGTGCGGGCCGCGCGGGCCGCGGGCGCCGACGCGGTCCACCCCGGCTACGGCTTCCTCTCCGAGAACGCCGGGTTCGCCGCGGCGGTGGCCGGCGCGGGGCTGGCCTGGATCGGGCCGCCGCCCGCCGCGATCGAGGCCATGGCGTCCAAGACGCGGGCCAAGGAGCTGATGGCCGAGGCCGGGGTGCCGTTGCTGGCCCCCGTCGACCCCGGACGGGCCACCGAGGCCGATCTGCCGCTGCTGGTGAAGGCGGCGGCGGGCGGCGGCGGCCGCGGCATGCGAGTGGTCGGCGAACTGTCGGCACTCGAAGGGGAGTTGACGGCGGCGGCGGCCGAGGCGGCGTCCGCGTTCGGGGACGGGGAGGTGTTCGTCGAGCCGTATGTCGTGGGCGGGCGCCATGTCGAGGTGCAGATCCTCGCCGATGCGCACGGGACGGTCTGGACGCTCGGCACCCGCGACTGCTCCCTCCAGCGCCGCCACCAGAAGGTCATCGAGGAGGCCCCGGCCCCCGGACTGTCCGAGGAACTGCGCAGCACCCTCCACCGGGCCGCGGAGCAGGCCGCCCGCGCCATCGGCTACCGGGGCGCGGGCACCGTGGAGTTCCTGGTCTCCGCGGACGGGCGGGCGTACTTCCTGGAGATGAACACCCGCCTCCAGGTCGAGCACCCGGTCACCGAGGCGGTCCACGGCCTCGATCTGGTCGCCCTCCAGCTGAGCATCGCCGAGGGCCGCCCCCTGGACGCCGAACCGCCCCGGCCGCACGGCCACGCCGTGGAGGCGCGGCTGTACGCGGAGGACCCGGCGGCCGGCTGGCAGCCGCAGACCGGCACCCTGCACCGGCTGGCGCTGCCCGACGGCGTCCGGCTGGACTCCGGAGTGACCGACGGCGACACCATCGGCGTCCACTACGACCCGATGCTCGCCAAGGTCATCGCCTGGGCGCCGAGCCGCGACGAGGCCGTACGGAAGCTGGCGGGCGCCCTGGAGCGGGCCCGTATCCACGGCCCCGTCACCAACCGCGAGCTGCTCGTACGGTCCCTGCGCCACCCGGAGTTCACCGACCCCGGCGCACTGGACACCGGCTTCTACGACCGCAACCTCGCCGCGCTGACCAAGGCCGGCGACGGCGCAGCGGGCGTCTTCGCGCTCGCCGCGGCCCTCGCCGACAGCCACGGCCGCTCCCGCTTCGGGGGCTTTCGCAACGTCCCCTCCGGGCCGCAGGTCAAGACCTACTCCTGCGCGGGCGCCACCTACGAGATCCGCTACCGGCTCGGCCGGGACGGGCTGTCGGCCGAGGGCTTCCCCGGCGTACGGCTGCTCGCCCTGGGACCGGACGAGGTGGTGCTCGAAGTCGACGGACTGCGGCGGCAGTTCGCGGTCGCCCGCTACGGCGACCGGGTGCATGTCGACGCGCCGCCTCCGCCCGGCGGGGGTGCCACCGGCTCCTGCGCCTTCACCGTGCTGCCGCGCTTCCCCGACCCCACCGCCCGTACGGAGCCCGGCTCCCTGCTCGCGCCGATGCCCGGCACGGTCGTGCGGATCGCGGCGGGCCTCACCGAGGGCGACCGGGTCGAGGCGGGGCAGCCGCTGCTGTGGCTGGAGGCGATGAAGATGGAACACAAGATCACCGCACCGGCCGCCGGCACCCTCACCGCACTGCCCGTACACACCGGGCAGCAGGTCGAGGTGGGGGCCCTGCTGGCCGTCGTGGCTGAGACGGCCGCGGCCGAGGAGACCGTGGCGGACGCGGGCTGATCCGGGCCCGGCCGGCCTCCTCCTCCCTACGCGCACCACCCGCACCTCACCCACCGCACACAAGGAGCCGTGACCGCCATGAGCAACCCTGTGATCGAGACCGAGGAACACCGCGCCCTGCGCGAGGCCGTCGCCGCGCTCGGCAAGCGCTACGGCCGCGCGTACTTCGCCCGAGTCGTGGCCGAGGGCAAGCACACCGACGAACTCTGGGCGGAGGCCGCCAAGCTCGGCTACCTCGGGGTCAATCTCCCCGAGGAGTACGGCGGCGGAGGCGGCGGCATCGTCGAACTCTCCCTCGTGCTGGAGGAGTTGGGCGCGGCGGGCTGTCCGCTGCTGATGATGGTCGTCTCGCCCGCCATCTGCGGCACCGTCCTCGCCCGGTTCGGCACCGAGGAGCAGAAGCGGACCTGGCTCCCGGGCCTCGCCGACGGCTCCCGCACGATGGCCTTCGGCATCACCGAACCCGACGCCGGGTCCAACTCGCACCGCATCACGACCACGGCCCGCCAGGACGGCGAGGACTGGGTCCTCAACGGCCGCAAGGTGTTCATCTCGGGCGTCGACATCGCCGACGCGACCCTGATCGTCGGCCGCACCGAGGACGCCCGCACCGGCCGCCTCAAGCCCTGCCTGTTCATCGTCCCGCGCGAGACCCCCGGCTTCGGCCGCAGCCCGATCGCGATGGAACTGGCCGCCCCGGAGAAGCAGTTCGAGCTGACCCTGGACGACGTGCGGCTGCCCGCCGAGGCGCTGGTCGGCGACGAGGACGCCGGGCTGCTGCAGCTGTTCGCGGGGCTCAACCCGGAGCGGATCATGACCGCCGCGTTCGCCCTGGGGATGGGCCGCTACGCCCTCGACCGGGCCGTCGACTACGCCCGTACCCGCCAGGTGTGGAAGGAGCCCATCGGCGCCCACCAGGCCATCGCCCATCCGCTCGCCCAGGCCCATATCGAGCTGGAACTCGCCCGGTTGATGATGCAGAAGGCGGCTCACCTCTACGACGCGGGCGACGACATGGGCGCGGGGGAGGCCGCCAACATGGCCAAGTACGCGGCGGCCGAGGCCGCGGTCCACGCCGTCGACCAGGCCGTGCACACCCTCGGCGGCAACGGCCTCACCCAGGAGTACGGCCTCGGCTCGATGATCACCGCCGCCCGGGTGGCGAGGATCGCCCCGGTCAGCCGCGAGATGATCCTCAACTTCGTCTCGCACCAGACGCTGGGGCTGCCCAAGTCGTACTGAGCGCGCCATGCCGCCCGTGCCGGCCGGCGGCTCCCCCGGGCCGCCGGGCGGACCCGCCCCGCCGTACCCGCACGGCCCGCCGTACCCGCACCGCCCGCCGTACCCACCGTCGAAGGGAAAGGCCCAGGCATGGTGTTCCACGTCTTCCACAGCGAGTACGCCGACGTCGCACCCGTAGAGCTGCCGATCCACGAGGCCGTCCTCGGGCGGGCGGCGGAGTACGGCGACCGGCCCGCCCTGATCGACGGCCTCGACGGCACCACCCTCGGCTACGACCGGCTGGACCACTTCACCCGCCGGCTCGCGGCCGCCCTGACGGCGGCCGGGGTCCGCAAGGGCGAGGTGCTGGCCCTGCACAGCCCGAACAGCGTGCTCTTCCCCGTCGTCTTCTACGCCGCCTCACGCTGCGGGGCGGCGGTCACCACCGTCCATCCGCTGGCCACCGAGGGCGAGTTCGCCAAGCAGCTGGGCGACTCCGGGGCCCGCTGGATCGTGACCGTATCGGCGCTGCTGGACACCGTCCGCGCCGCCGCACAGCAGGCCGGCGGTATCGCCGAGATCCTCGTCTGCGACCGGGCCGAGGGCCACCGCTCCGTACAGGACCTCCTCACCTGCACCGGCCCGGAACCGTCCGTCACCCTCGATCCGGCCGAGGACCTCGCCGTACTGCCCTACTCCTCCGGCACCACCGGCACCCCCAAGGGCGTGATGCTCACCCACCGCAGCATCGCCACCAACCTCGCCCAGCTGACCCCGCTGGTCGACAACGGCCCCGACGACCGGGTGCTGGCCGTGCTGCCCTTCTTCCACATCTACGGGCTGACCGCCCTGATGAACGCCCCGCTGCGCAACGGCGCCACCGTCGTGGTGCTGCCCCGCTTCGATCTGCGGCAGTTCCTCGCCGCGATCGAGACACACCGCATCACGGCCGTCTATGTCGCACCCCCGATCGTGCTCGCCCTGGCCAAACACCCCCTGGTCGCCGACTACGACCTCTCCTCCCTGCGGTACCTCGTCTCCGCCGCGGCACCCCTGGACGCCGAGCTGGCCGCGGCCTGCTCCCGCCGGCTGGGCCTGCCGCCGGTCCTGCAGGCCTACGGGATGACCGAACTCTCGCCCGGCACCCATGTCGTACCGCTCGACGCGCCGAACCCGCCGCCGGGCGCCGTCGGCAAACTGATCCCCAACACCGAGATGCGCCTGGTATCCCTGGAGACCGGCGAGGACGTGCCGCCGGGGGAGAGCGGCGAGATCCTCATCCGCGGCCCGCAGGTCATGAAGGGCTATCTGGGACGGCCCGCCGAAACCGACGCGATGATCGACCCCGACGGCTGGCTGCACACCGGCGACGTCGGGCGGGCGGACGGCGACGGCTGGCTGTATGTCGTCGACCGCGTCAAGGAGTTGATCAAGTACAAGGGCTACCAGGTCGCCCCCGCCGATCTCGAAGCGCTGCTGCTCGGTCACGACGCCATCGCCGACGCGGCGGTCATCGGCGTCGTGGACGGGGACGGCAACGAGGTGCCCAAGGCGTTCGTGGTCCGGCAGCGGGGGGCCCGGCTGAGCGAGGACGAGGTCATCGCGTACGTTGCCGACCAGGTCGCCCCCTACAAGAAAGTGCGCCGCGTGGAATTCCTGGAGAGCGTGCCGCGCGCCACCACCGGAAAGATCCTGCGGCGCGAACTGCGCGCCAGGGAAAGGAGCTCGACGGCCCGATGACCGACACACCCGCGACACCCCTGGTGCCGCGTTCCCACGCACACGGCATCACCACCCTGACCCTGGACTCCCCGCACAACCGCAACGCCCTCTCCACCCGCCTGGTGGCCGAACTGGACCGGGCGCTCGCGGACGCCGCGGCCGACGACGCCACGCGTGCCGTCGTGCTCACGCACACGGGCGGCACGTTCTGCGCCGGCGCGGACCTCTCCGAGGCCACCTCGGGCGCGGCGAAGGACGGGCCGCTGGGCCTGGCCCGGCTGCTGCGCAGCATCGTGGAGCTGCCCAAACCGGTCGTCGCCCGGGTCACCGGGCATGTCCGGGCCGGCGGCCTGGGCCTGCTCGGCGCCTGCGACATCTCCGCGGCCGGACCGGCCGCCACGTTCGCGTTCACCGAGGCCCGCCTCGGACTCGCCCCCGCCGTCATCTCCCTTCCGCTGCTGCCGCGACTCGACCCGCGCGCCGCGGGCCGCTACTACCTGACCGGCGAGAAGTTCGGCGCGGCGGAGGCGGCCAGGATCGGCCTGGTCACGCTCGCGGCCGACGACGTCGATACCGGGCTCGCCCCCGTACTGGACGGGCTGCGCAAGGGCTCTCCGCAGGGCCTGGCCGAGTCGAAGAAGCTGGTCACCGCGCAGGTGCTGGCCGCCTTCGACCGCGACACCGAGGCGCTCGCCGAGCAGTCCGCGCGGCTCTTCGGCTCCGCCGAGGCCCACGAGGGCATGACCGCCTTCCTGGAACGGCGGGCCCCGGCATGGGCGCGCTGACCCCCGCCCGCGGCCCCAAACGGCCCCAGCAGGAACGCAGCCGCGCCACCCGCCTCAAACTGCTGGAGGCCGCCGTCTCCTGTCTGGCCGAGCGCGGCTGGAGCGGCAGCACGGTCTCCGTGGTCGCCGAGCGGGCAGGCGTCTCGCGCGGCGCGGCCCAGCACCACTTCCGTACCCGCGAGGACCTCTTCACGGCGGCCGTCGAACATGTCGCGGAGAAGCGGCAGGGCGCGGTCAAGGCGGTCGCCCACAACCTGCCGCCGGCCGGCTCCGTGGCCCGCACCTGGATCATCGTCGAGGAGCTCGTCGGCCTCTACACGGGACCGCTGTTCCGCGCCGCCCTGCATCTGTGGGTGGCCGCCTCCGACGAGGAACAACTGCGCGAACGGGTCACCGCCCTGGAGGGCAAGGTCGGCCGGGAGGCGCACCGTACGGCGGTGGCCCTGCTGGACGCCGACGAAACGGTGCCCGGCGTACGGGAGACCGTCCAGGGACTGCTCGACATGGCCCGAGGCCTGGGCCTGGCCAATCTCCTGACCGACGACACGGCCCGTCGCGACCGGGTCGTCGCACAGTGGTCGAAGATCATCGACGGCGTACTGGCCCCTGCGGAGGCGGGGTGAATCCCACGTTGTCGGCTGTCCCGCCGTGCGGGTTTGTCGCCGTTGCGCCTGCGGCGGGCGGGTCCGCTGCGCGGGGCTGTGGGTGCGGTGACGGGCCTCCGGGGCCTGGTGTGTGGACTGCTGCGCTTTACGTCCACACACCAGGCCCCTCCGG
>NZ_JBICXQ010000046.1:0-37756 GCF_043200375.1 Streptomyces sp. NPDC048434
ACCCACGGCCACCACAACTCCACCGCCGTGAAACCCACCGCCCGCGCGGCCCCCGGCCGCTCCAACAACGGAAGCTCAGTGAACAGAATCGACAGATTGACGTTGAAGCGCGTGTCCGAGAAACCCATCAGGGCCGACACTCCTTCCGGATAACGGATTTGGGAACTGATCTACGGGATGACGGTGAGCCGGGCGAGAGGATCGAGGACGCCCGGCTCACCACGCGACGCCGGAGTCGCCGTCAGACCTTGAGCGGCTTGATCGCGGTGGGCGCATGGCCCGGCTCGGTCGCGATGTCCTCCCACTCGTTGACACTGGCGATGTCGGTACCGCTCATCGAGATGTTGGTGATCCGCTCGAGGATCGCCTCGACCACGACCGGGACGCGGTGTTCGGCGGCCAGCTTCTTGGCCTCCTCGAAAGCGGCGCCCAGCTCGCTCGGGTCGGTGACGCGGATGGCCTTGCAGCCCAGGCCCTCGGCGACCTTGACGTGGTCCACGCCGTAGACGCCCAGTTCCGGCGCGTTGATGTTCTCGAACTCCAGGTTGACCTGGAAGTTGATGTCGAGGTTGCGCTGCGCCTGACGGATCAGGCCCAGGTACGCGTTGTTCACCAGGACATGCACGTACGGGATCTTGTGCTGAGCGCCGACGGCCAGCTCTTCGAGCATGAACTGGAAGTCGTAGTCACCGGAGAGGGCGACCACCGGCGTCTCCGGGTCGGCGGTGGCCACACCCAGCGCGGCGGGGATGGTCCAGCCGAGCGGGCCGGCCTGGCCGCAGTTGATCCAGTGGCGCGGCTTGTAGACGTGCAGCATCTGCGCGCCGGCGATCTGGGAGAGACCGATGGTGGTCACATAGCGGGTCTCCGGGCCGAAGGCCTTGTTCATCTCCTCGTAGACGCGCTGCGGCTTCATCGGGATGTCGTCGAAGTGCGTACGGCGCTGGAGCTGGGCCTTGCGCACCTGGGTGGAGGCGGCCCAGTCACTGCGGTCGGGGAGCTTACCGGCGGCCTTGAGCTCCTTGGCCACCTCGACGAACAGCTCCAGCGCGGCCTTGGCGTCGGAGGCGATCCCGTAGTCCGGAGCGAAGATCTTGCCGATCTGGGTCGGCTCGATGTCGACATGGACGAACTTCCGGCCCTGGGTGTAGACGTCGAGCTTGCCGGTGTGCCGGTTGGCCCAGCGGTTGCCGATGCCCAGGACGAAGTCGGACTCCAGGAAGTTCGCGTTGCCGTAGCGGTGCGAGGTCTGCAGGCCGACCATGCCGGCGTTGAGCTCATGGTCGTCGGCGAGGATTCCCCAGCCCATCAGGGTGGGGACGACCGGGGTGCCGGTCAGCTCGGCGAACTCGACCAGCAGCTCGGAGGCATCGGCGTTGATGATGCCGCCACCGGCGACGATCAGGGGGCGCCGGGACTCGTTGAGGAGCGTGAGGGCCTTCTCGACCTGGGCTCGGGTCGCGGTCGGCTTGAAGGCCGGCAGCGGCTCATACGTCTCGGGGTCGAAGTCGATCTCCGTCAGCTGGACGTCGATCGGCAGGTCGATCAGGACCGGGCCGGGCCGCCCGGAGCGCATCAGGTGGAAGGCCTGCTGGAAAACCCCGGGGACCTGCGCGGCCTCCATGACCGTGGTGGCGGCCTTGGTGACCGGCTTGGCGATCGAGGCGATGTCGACGGCCTGGAAGTCCTCCTTCTGGATCACCGCGGTCGGGGCCTGGCCGGTGATGCACAGGATCGGGATCGAGTCACCGATCGCGGAGTAGAGACCGGTGATCATGTCCGTGCCGGCCGGGCCGGAGGTACCGATGCAGACGCCGATGTTGCCGGGGTGGGTCCGGGTGTACCCCTCCGCCATGTGCGAGGCGCCCTCGACATGGCGGGCCAGCGTGTGGTCGATCTCGCCCGCGGCCTTGAGCGCTGCGTAGAAGGGGTTGATCGCGGCACCCGGCACTCCGAAGGCGTTGGTCACGCCCTCACGCTTGAGGATCTCCACCGCGGCGCGAGCGGCTGTCATTCGAGGCATCGAGTACTCCTGCGTCGACCTGTCACGGGCAAGCTCCGACGAAGGGCCGGAGGGGGATCAATTCCGCATCATGGAATTAATGTTTTGCTTTATGGAAGGAACGTAGAACGCAGCGACCCACCCGTCAAGGGGAGGCCGAGCCTCCGCTGCCTGGATGCCCGCAGCGAGGAGAGGGCGAGGTGGACGCCCGCGTGACGCGCAGGACACGAAGGGGACGAGGGGCCGAGCGGACCGAGCGGGCCGAGCGGGCCGAGCGGCGACGTGTCCAGCTACCGGTGACCGGCGTTGACCCGACCGACACCACGCGAACACAGCTGAGCCCCACCACAACTCCCTTGCGGTGGGGCTCCCTTACAGAGGTCAGCGGTTGTCGCCGGGGGATTCCCCTCCCCCACCCCGCACACGGTGACCAACCCGCTCTTCGAGCGTCGCCATTCGACGAAGGCGGTGACGAGCAATGTGCGGCGACTTCGCCGAAGCGGGCACTTGCGCTGACGACCGCACAACCACGACACGGCGAATACTATCCACTGGTTGAAGGTTGTATGAGCGATTTCCGATACGTCGTGCCGTTGCCGTTGGCCGGGCCCGACGGCCAACACACAGAAGCTCCGAACCGCCGGGGTTTTCACCGTTCTCGGTCTGCACCCGTGCGCCCGTCGGAGGCCGGGGCGGTCACGCCGGCGCCGCCGCGCACGCCCGGCCCACCGGCCCGTCGGGCGTCACGGCCATATCCGTACCGCGAATTCGCCCCCACCCCGCCGCATGCCCCGACCGTCGAGTTGAGCTCCCCGATATCTCCCACAGCCGAATTCCGGAATCCATTTTCCGGCGCTCGACCAGCACATGCGTGGGCCCCACCCGATGACCGGGCGGGGCCCACGCAATTAACCACTCCGCGCGCTTTACCGCACGTACGGTTCAGCGGATCGGCATCCCGGAAACCGTGCGGGCAATCACCAGTCGCTGGATTTCGCTGGTGCCCTCGAAAATGGTGTAGATAGCGGCATCACGGTGCATCCGCTCGACCGGGTATTCGCGGGTGAAGCCGTTGCCGCCGAGGATCTGTACGGCCTGGGCGGTGACCTTTTTGGCGACCTCGCTGGCGAAGAGCTTGGACATGGAGCCTTCGGCGGAGGTGAACGGCTTGCCCGCCACGGCCATCCACGAGGCACGCCAGACCAGCAGGCGGGCGGCGTCGATCTGGGTACGCATATCGGCGAGCTGGAAGGCCACACCCTGGTTGTCGATGATCGGGCGGCCGAACTGGGAGCGGGTTTTGGCGTATTCCAGTGCCTCTTCGTAGGCCGCGCGGGCGGTGCCGACCGCCATCGCGCCGACGGCCGGGCGGGAGGCCTCGAAGGTGGCCATGGCGGCGTTCTTCACGCGCTCGCCGCCGCTCTTGGCCTTCTCACGGGCACGGGCGAGGCGCTCGTCGAGCTTCTCCTTGCCGCCGAGCAGGCAGTGGCCGGGGACCCGGACGTCCTCCAGGACGACCTCGGCGGTGTGCGAGGCGCGGATGCCGTGCTTCTTGAACTTCTGCCCCTGGGAGAGGCCGGGGGTGTTCGGGGGGACGATGAACGAGGCATGGCCCTTGGAGCCGAGTTCGGGGTCGACGGCCGCGACGACGACATGGACGTTGGCGATCCCGCCGTTGGTGGCCCAGGTCTTGGTGCCGTTGAGGACCCACTCGTCCTTGGCCCCGTCGTAGACCGCGCGGGTACGCATCGCGGCGACATCCGAGCCGGCGTCCGGTTCCGACGAGCAGAAGGCGGCGACCTTGACATCGCCGGCGTCGCCGTACATCTGCGGGACCCAGGTGCCGATCTGCTCCTCGGTGCCGTTCGCGAGCACACCGACGGCGGCGAGCCCGGTGCCCACGATCGACAGGCCGATGCCGGCGTCGCCCCAGAACAGCTCCTCCATGGACATCGGGATGCCGAGGCCGGTGGGGTCGAAGAATTGCTGGGCGTAGAAGTCCAGCGAGTACAGGCCGATCTTGGCGGCTTCCTGGATGACGGGCCAGGGGGTCTCCTCGCGCTCGTCCCATTCGGCGGCGGCGGGGCGCATGACGTCCGCGGCGAAGCCGTGAACCCAGTCACGGACTTCCTTCTGCTCGTCGTTGAGCTCCATGGTGAACTCGGCCATGTTCCCCTCCACTGCTACCAGGCACTACCGTTGTTACTTGCGGTAACCCGCAGTGTGTTACTCACCAGTAGGGGATGTCAACTCCCCTGAGGACGAATTCACCGTGGAGTTCGGGTGTTACGTTGCGCGAGCGCCACAGATTCACAAGGGTGGGGAGCACGACCATGGAAAGCACAAAGCACAGCGGCCGCCAGCAGACGGCGACCGAGCGCAGACGGCGGGAGCTGTTGGAGGCCGCCGAGCGCATTGTGCTGCGCGACGGCCCGGACGCATCGATGAACGCCATCGCCGCCGAGGCCGGCATCACCAAGCCGATCCTCTACCGGCACTTCGGCGACAAGGGCGGGCTGTACCGCGCACTCGCCGTACGGCACACCGATGCCTTGCTGGCCAATCTGGCGACCGCGCTCGACGCGCCCGTCCTGCGCCGGGACCGCGTCGAGGCCACCCTCGACGCGTACCTGCTCGCGATCGAGGCCCGGCCTCAGGTGTACCGCTTCCTGATGCATCCGTCGGACGAGGACACCGCGTCGGAGTCCGGCTTCGACGTCGGGCGGCACTCCGCACCGCTGCTGCGCCGGCTCGGCGAGGAGCTGGCCAAGGTGATCACCGACCGGCTCGACCTGGGGCCGGGTGGCGAGCTGTCGGCACGCGTATGGGGACACGGCATCGTCGGCATGATGCACGGCGCGGGTGACTGGTGGCTGCGGGAACGTCCTTGTTCGCGCGAGCAGTTGGTCACGCAGCTGGCCGATCTGCTCTGGGGGCAGCTGGCCGCGGTCGAGGACCGCGCGGACGGTCCGGGCTTCTGAGCACCGGACCGTGAAACGGCAGGAGGCGCCGGTCGCTCAGCGGCCGGACGCCGCCGTTGCCGCCCACGGTGCCCTGGCCGCCGCGCGCAGCGCGCGGCGGCGGCGCAGCCCGGTGAGGCGGTCGACGTACAGCCCGCCGTCGAGGTGGTCGCACTCGTGCTGGAGGCAGCGGGCGAAGAAGCCGGTGCCGGTCACGGTCCTGGGCTCGCCGGTGACGCTGAACCCGCTCACGACGGTGTGGTCGTGGCGCGGAGTGCCGGCCTCGATGCCGGGGAGCGAGAGACAGCCCTCGGGCCCGCGGACGACCGGGCCGTCGGCCTCGACGAGCCGGGGGTTCACCAGATGCCCGAGGTGGCGGCGTTCCTCGTCGTCGGGGCAGTCGTAGACGAACACCCGGAGCGGGACGCCGATCTGATTGGCGGCAAGGCCCACACCGTGCGCGGCGTACATCGTCGCGTACATGTCCTCGACCAGCCGGGCCAGCTCGCCGTCGAAGGCGGTGACCTCCCGGCAGGGCTCGGTCAGGGCCGGATCGCCGAGCAGGCGCAGCGGGCGGACCCGGCCGGAACTGCCGGGGATGGTGCGGGGAGGCATGGGGGTAAGCGTACGGTCCGGCGCGCCCGGGATGTCGTCGGACGGGTGGCGGGGTTCGGGCCCGGGGCCGGATCTCGATAGGCTGATCCCCGACCGAAGCCTCGGCCGGTCATCGGCTGCGGAGGAAGCGTTCCATCGGCAGCCTCAGGGCAGGCGGGCGCCGGATGCAAGGAGGATCAAGGACGATGGCAGGCAACACGGACCCGCTGTCGCCGCGGGCCAAGCTGGCCGTGACGGCGGGCAAGGCCGCGGCGGCGGTATCGCGCGCGGCGGGCCGCGGCAGCGGATCGGTGATCGGTGGCCGGGTGGCGCTCAAGCTCGACCCCGACCTGCTGGCGCGGCTGGCCCGGCACTTGGACGTCATCCTGGTGTCGGCGACCAACGGCAAGACGACGACGACGCGACTGATCGCGGAGGCGCTGCGGGCCAGTGGCCCGGTGGTCTCCAACGCGCTCGGCGCCAACATGCCGGCGGGCATCACCTCCGCCCTGGCCGGTGGCTCGGACGCCCGTTACGGCGTCATCGAGGTGGACGAGAAGTACCTCGCCGGCGTGGCACGCGATGTGACGCCGAAGGCCATAGCGCTGCTGAACCTCTCGCGCGACCAGCTCGACCGCGCCGCGGAGACCCGGATGCTGGCCGAGCACTGGCGCGAGGGCCTGGCCGGTTCCAAGGCCCTGATCATCGCCAACGCGGACGACCCGCTGATCGTCTGGGCGGCCTCGTCGTCCGCGAATGTGGTGTGGGTCGCGGCCGGGCAGGAGTGGAAGGACGACGCCTGGTCCTGCCCCTCGTGCGGTGGTGTGATGCAGCGGCCGGGCGAGGACTGGTTCTGCGCCGAGTGCGGATTCCGCCGTCCCACGCCCAGCTGGGCACTGTCCGGCGATCATGTTCTCGACCCGCACGGCAGCGCCTGGCCGATCAAGCTGCAGCTGCCGGGGCGTGCCAACAAGGCGAACGCCACCACGTCCGCCGCGGTCGCTGCCGCCTTCGGGGTGCCGCCGCAGGTGGCCCTGGAGCGGATGTTCTCGGTGCAGGCGGTGGCCGGCCGCTACGACGTGGTCACCTTCCTGGAGCGGGAGCTGCGGCTGCTGCTGGCGAAGAACCCGGCCGGCTGGCTGGAGACGTTCTCGCTGATCGACCCGCCGCCCACCCCCGTGATCATGTCGGTGAACGCCCGCGGCGCGGACGGCACGGACACCTCCTGGCTGTGGGACGTCGACTACACCCGGCTCGCCGGGCACCCGATCTTCGTACTCGGCGACCGCAAGCTGGACCTGGCGGTGCGCCTGGAGGTCGCGGGCCTGGACTTCCAGGTGTGCGAGAGCCTCGAAGAGGCGGTGCAGCTGGCACCGCCCGGCCGCATCGAGGTCATCGCCAACTACACGGCCTTCCAGGACCTGCGCCGGCGCGTGGGCAACTGAGTGCGGTCCACCGACGTGAGGGACAAGGACGAGCGAGCATGAGTGACAACAGCCTGCGCCTGGTGTGGATCTACCCGGACCTGCTGAGCACGTACGGCGACCAGGGGAACGCCCTGGTGGTGGAGCGGCGGGCGCGCCAGCGCGGTCTGGACGTCCAGCGCCTGGACGTACGGTCCGACCAGCAGATTCCCACCTCCGGCGATATCTATCTGATCGGCGGCGGCGAGGACCGGCCGCAGCGGCTGGCGTCCGAGCGGCTGATCCGCGACGGCGGGCTGAGCCGCGCGGTCTCCAACGGCGCGATCGTCTTCTCGGTGTGCGCCGGCTACCAGATCCTGGGGCACGAGTTCATCAATGACCTCGGGGAGCGGCAGGAGGGCCTGGGGCTGCTGGACGTGGTCAGCACCCGCGGCGAGGCCGAGCGCTGTGTCGGCGACGTACTCGCCGATATCGACCCGCAGTTGGGGCTGCCGCCGCTGACCGGCTTCGAGAACCACCAGGGCGTGACGCACCTGGGCAAGACCGCCCGGCCGTTCGCCAAGGTGCGGTTCGGCAAGGGCAACGGCGTCGGCGACGGCTACGAGGGCGCATGGAACGACACCGTCTTCGGTACGTACATGCACGGGCCGGTGATGGCGCGCAATCCGCATATCGCCGATCTGCTGATCAAGCTGGCGCTGGATGTCAATGCGCTGCCTCCGGTGGAGGACCGCTGGTACGAGGCGTTGCGTCAGGAGCGGATCGCCGCGGCGACTCAGCCTGCTTGATACCACTTCGTCCCGGTTTCGAGCGGTTCGCCGTCGGCGACGCCCGCCCGAATTCCACCCTTTTCGTACGCCCGCAGTCCGCACTGCGGGCGTACGTGTTCCCGGCGGCCCCGCGCTTGTAGGGTGAGCGGGATCCAACCGGACGACGGGGTCCGGGCCCCCGGTTGAGTTGCAGAGGGTTTTTCGAGCAATGCGTATTGGTGTACTCACCTCCGGCGGCGACTGCCCCGGCTTGAACGCCGTCATCCGCTCCGTCGTCCATCGCGCCACCGCCGATCACGGCGATGAGGTGATCGGCTTCCGCGACGGCTGGAAGGGCCTGCTGGAGTGCGACTACCGCAAGCTCGACCTCGACGCCGTCGGCGGCATCCTGGCGCGCGGCGGCACCATCCTCGGGTCCTCGCGGGTACAGCCCGCGCATCTGCGGGACGGCGTGGAGCGGGCCCGTGGCCATGTCGCCGAGCTGGGCCTGGACGCGATCATCCCGATCGGCGGCGAGGGCACGCTGAAGGCGGCGCGGCTGCTGTCGGACGCCGGGCTGCCGATCGTCGGCGTACCGAAGACCATCGACAACGACATCGCGGTCACGGACGTGACGTTCGGCTTCGACACCGCGGTGGGTGTGGCCACCGAGGCGCTGGACCGGCTCAAGACCACCGCCGAATCCCATCAGCGGGTGATGATCGTCGAGGTGATGGGGCGGCACACCGGCTGGATCGCGCTGCACTCGGGGATGGCGGCCGGTGCGCACGCGATCGTGGTGCCGGAGCGGCCCTTCGACATCGAGGAGCTGACCGCGCGGGTCGCCGAGCGGTTCGAGGCCGGCAAGAAGTTCGCGATCGTGGTCGTCGCCGAGGGCGCCAGGCCGCGCGAGGGCACCATGTCCTTCGACATCGGCGGCAAGGACATGTACGGCCATGAGCGGTTCGCCGGTGTCGCCCGGCAGCTCTCCGTGGAGCTGGAGGACCGCCTCGGCAAGGAGGCCCGGCCGGTGATACTCGGGCACGTCCAGCGCGGCGGCACCCCGACCGCGTACGACCGGGTGCTCGCCACCCGCTTCGGCTGGCACGCCGTCGAGGCCGCGCACCGTGGCGACTTCGGGATGATGACGGCACTGCGCGGCACCGACATCACGCTGGTGTCGCTGGCCGAGGCCGTGGAGACGCTCAAGACGGTGCCGGCGGAGCGCTACGACGAGGCCGAGTGCGTGCTGTGACCTGGGTGACCTCAGTGCTTTAGCTCGTGCGGTACGAACCGCCCCCGGCCGATCCGCGTGCCGGGGGCGGTTCTAGTCTTGTCGCCGGAGCATTGGTACGAATCAGGAGCGAGCGGATGGATCACAGCGGGCACGGCATGGACGGCATGAACATGGATCTGCCGCCGTTCACGCTGGCGCGGGGCCTGGAGTTCGGTGGTGATCCGTTCTTTCTCGTCGGCTGCCTGCTGGGACTCGGGCTGTACGGCTGGGCGGTGATCCGGCTGCGGCGGCGCGGTGATGCCTGGCCGGTGGGCCGGACCGTGGCCTGGGCCGTGGGCGTCCTGACGGTGGCACTGGTGATGTGCACCCGGATCAACGACTACGGCATGGCGATGTTCAGCGTGCACATGGTCCAGCACATGGTCATCAGCATGCTCTCGCCGATCCTGCTGCTGCTCGGGGCGCCGGTGACGCTGGCACTGCGTGCGCTGCCGGCCGCCGGGCGCGGCCGCAAGGGACCGCGCGAACTGCTGGTGGCGCTGCTGCACAGCCGCTACATGCGGATCATCACGCATCCGGCGTTCACCATCCCGCTGTTCATCGCGAGTCTCTACGCGCTCTACTTCTCGCCGCTGTTCGACTTCCTGATGGAGTCCCGGGCCGGGCACATCGGGATGATGGTGCACTTCCTCGCGGTCGGCCTGGTGTTCTTCTGGCCGATCATGGGCGTCGACCCGGGCCCGCACCGGCCGGGCTATGTGATGCGGATGCTGGAGCTGTTCGCGGGCATGCCGTTCCACGCCTTCTTCGGTATCGCGCTGATGATGGCCACGGAACCGATGGTGGACACCTTCCTGCACCCGCCGTCCTCGCTCGGGATCGAGGCGCTGTCCGACCAGTCGGCCGCCGGCGGCATTGCCTGGGCCTTCAGTGAGATCCCGTCCGTGGTGGTACTGATCGCTCTGGTCTTCCAGTGGTACAAGTCCGAGGAGCGTCAGTCGCAGCGCGCGGACCGGGCCGCCGATCGCGACGGCGACAAGGAACTGGCCGACTACAACGCCTATCTCGCCTCGCTCAACGCACGGGGGCAGTGACGGCGGGTCGCCACTCTGGCGGTACGGGCCGCGGCCGGGGACGATGGTCCCATGGCCGCGGCCCGTGGCACGGGTGTCCCGGGCCGCCGTGAGGAGGTTGCGGGTATGCCCGGATCTGCTAGGACGATGGCCGTGTGCACGGTGGGCGGACTGGTGGTGGCGACCGCCTACACCGTGGCGATGGGCGCCAATGGCTGGCTCTGGTTCTCCTGGGTGGTGCTGGCACTGGTGACGATCGGCGTGGTCGCGGCGCGGCCGGTCTGAGCCCGCCGGTGCGGGTGCGCCGCCTCAGAAGCGGAACAAGGGCCCGGTCGCGGAGTCCATCGTGCAGGCGTTGGGGTACTCCTTGTGCCAGTTCACCACGACGCCGTGCCAGGTGCCGGTCGCGGTGGCGGTGACCGGGTCGAACTCCCTGGTGCAGGCCTGCGGCTCGCCGGGCAGTGCGTCCAGGTTCCCGCGCGCCCAGGTCAGCGCCTCGCAGGCGGCGGCCGCGTGCGGATGTCTGCCGTGGATGTCCGGGCAGCTGAGCCGCACCCCCCGGCTCCAGGTGTTGCCGGACCCGGACACGGTCAGCAGCAGGCCCTGATCGGCGACCGGCGGCTCGTCGGCGTGCGCCGAGCCGGTGGAGAGCGTGCCGAGCAAGGCCGCGGACAGGGCGGCGAGCGCGGACACGGACACGGACACGGTCAGGGTGGCAGGGATGGATCGGCGTCGACGGCTCACGGGCATCGATGTCTCCTGGGAAAGCTCGGTGGGATCGCCTGCGGGAGCCTGACAGCGACGCGTGGCGCCCGGCGGCCCCAGGCCACCTCGCCGGACCCCGGCGGACAAGCGGCCACGCCGTGAGGTCGCCCGTACGGACCTTCGATTGCCGCCCTGGAGACATCGGAGACAAGGGTGGCCGGCAGCGGAGGAGGCGACTCCGCTGCCGGCCACCGGACCGGGATCAGCCCACGCGCTCGATGCGGGCGCGGCGGATCAGGAACTTCCCCTCCTCACGTACCTGCTCGAATGCCGCGTTGTTGAGCAGGGCACAACTGCCCGACGTCGACGTCACGGAGACGGTCGTCGACTTGTTGTTGTCCAGGTTGGTCACCTTCAGTTTGGTCCCGGTGGGGAACTGGTTGCTGGATGCCGCCGGGGCGCCGCCCTCGCCGGAGAGCGTCACCGTCGAGCCGGCGCAGACCACATCGCCGCCGGCGGCCGGCGGGGCCGCGGAGGCGGAGGCGTCATCGGAGGCGGAAGGATCCGCCGACCCGGGCGGAGCCTCCGAGGCGGGCGGGGCACTGGAGGCGGGCGGCTCACTGCCCGTCGGCGGAGCGCCCGCGGCGTCGCCCCCGCCTTCCCCACCCGAGCAGCCGGCGGCTTTCTGCTTGACCTGGATCTCCTTGATCACGGCTTGGCGGTTGGCGATCCGTGCCGCCGACTGGGCGTCCGGCTTCGCCTGCTGGTCGGCGATGAACTTCTGGTTGTTGCTCAGGGCGGTGGCCAGTCCGTCGCACGCCACGGATGCCTGGCTGGTGCCCGTGGTGGCGATGGCGATGCCGCCGACCATCGCGGCGGCGCTGACGCAGATGAGGATCTTCTGACGCCGGCCGACTCTCTTCTTCCGGGACATCTTCTGACTCCTGTCCTCGGCCCGGACCCTGGGTCCAGGCTCGTTCGCCGGGCAATACGGCGAGTCAACCGGCCCGCACTCAAGGCGAGTTGAAAGTTGTCCGGGGATGCCAAAGCGGATACCGGACGGAAACACGGGCCTGCGATGATGTCCCGGTGCGCGTGCTGATGCCGGTCCCCGACCGCGATTTCGATGTCACCGAAGTGGCTGTGCCCTGGCGGCTGCTCACCGACGCCGGCCATCAGGTCGTCTTCGCCACCGAACAGGCCGGCACCCGGCCCGCATGCGATCCGCGGCTGCTGACCGGTGTCCTGTTCGGACAGCTCGGCGCCGCGGAAGAACCCCGGCGTTTCTACGAAGCACTCGCCCGGAGCGAGGAGTTCAGCGCGACCGTCGGCTGGGCGGAGCTGGCCCCGGAGGAGTACGACGGGCTGATTCTCCCGGGCGGACATGCCCCGGGGATGCGGCAGTACCTGGGCTCGGAGGTGCTGCAGCAGCAGATCAGCAGGTTCTGGGCGCTGGACCGGCCGGTCGGCGCGATCTGCCACGGCGTGCTGGTGGCGGCGCGGGCACGGGAGGCGTCCACCGGCCGCAGCCTGCTGGCGGACCGGCGGACGACCTGTCTGCCCAAGTACATGGAGCGGTCGGCGTACCTGGCCACCGCATGGCGGCTCGGCCGCTACTACCGTACGTATCCGGCGTATGTGGAGGACGAGGTCAGGGCCGCGCTGGACGGCCCGGACGCCCGCTTCGAGCGGGGGCCGAGGGTCCTGGCCGCGCGGGGCACCGCGACCGACGACTCCGCTGCGTTCGTCGTGCAGGACGGCCGCTATCTCTCGGCGCGCTGGCCGGGCGATGCCTATCTCTTCGGGCGCCGGTTCCGTGCCCTCCTGGAAGCCTCGTAGCGCGGAGGGGACAGTGGCGCCCCGGCCATGATCCGTCGGGCCTGCCCTACGTATCGCGCCGCCGGATCAGCCGGGCCCCCGCTGTCAGCACCTCCTCGGCCCGCTCCGGCGGAAGGGCTTCCTGGAGGAACGAGACGGCCCGGCACAGCTGTTGACCGCTCTGGTAGGGGAAGTCGGTGCCGAGCAGCAGCCGGCCGGCGCCGTAGGACTCGGCGGCGGCACGCACGGCGGGTACATGGCCGTGGGCGACCGTGTCGTACCACATGCGGCGGGCCGCCTCGGTGGGCTTCTCGACGACGTCCGGGGCCTCCCAGGGGAGGTGGTCGTCGGCGCGGGGCAGCAGCATCGGCAGGGCGCCGCCGAGATGGGAGTGGATGATCCGCAGGCGGGGAAAGCGGCGGGGGATCCCCTCCAGGATGAGGTGCATCGCGCAGATGGTGTCCTCCGTCGGCGCGCCGACCATCCAGCGCATCCGGTGGGCGGCGATCAGGGGTGATCCGGCGTCATGGCCGGAGGGGTGCAGGGACAGCACGCCGCCACGCCGGTCGAGTTCCTCGAAGAGCGGGGTGAAGGCGGGGTCGCCGAGGCTGCGGCCGAGGACATCGGTGGTGACGCCGACGCCCACCATGCCGAGTTCGCCGAGCGCGCGGGCCAGTTCCTCCAGGGACGGGTCCAGGTGGGGCAGCGGGAGCGCGGCGAACGCGGAGAAGCGGGCGAGCCAGTCGCGGACCAGACCGGCGAGGTGGTCATTGGCGTGCCGGGCGGCCGTGACCGCCTGGCCGGCGTCCGCGAAGTACGGGCCCTGGGGCGACACGGACAGGATCTGGTGGTCGATTCCGGCCGCGTCGTTCATCGCGAACCGGGCGTCCAGCTCCTGAGTGCTGTCCCCGGCCCCCAGGCCGCGGTGCGCGGCGGCGTCCCGGCGTCCGTAGGACTCCAGGAGCCGGAGGTAGGCCTCGCTCCACACGTGGGCCTGCACATCGGTCCGCATCCCCTTCAGCTTCCCGCCGGGCCCTGGACGTGTCCACCGGGGCCGTACGGCGGGAAGGTCAGCGTTCCGCCGTCACCCGCCGTCCGGGGTCCGGCCGCGCAGTGAGGCGGTGATGTCCTCCAGGCTCCGGCCCTTGGTCTCCGGCAGCCGGCGGTGGAGGTAGAGCACACCGAGGAGGCCGAAGGCCGCGTAGAGCCAGAACAGGCCGGTCGGGGTCAGGGCGTTGATGGTGGTGAGGACGGTGAGGGAGATGACGAAGTCCAGACCCCAGTGCGTCATATTGCCGAACGAGGCGGCCTTGCCGCGGATCGCGGTGGGGAAGATTTCGCTGTTGATGAGCCAGATCGCCAGCCCCAGGCTGGGCGCGAACGCACCGATGTACAGGCAGAGGGCGGCCACCAGGAGCCCGCTGGAGGCGGGTTGCCCGCCGTTGCCGAGGTAGAGCGCGCCGAGCAGGACCAGCGCCAGCACGACGACACCGGTGCCACCGAGCAGCAGAGGGCGACGGCCCACGCGGTCGACGAGGAGGAGGGCGACGGCGGTGAGGACCATGTTGACCAGGCCGATGCCCAGCGAGGACAGGATCGCCGCGGAGCTGGCGAAACCGGCCTGCTTGAGCATGGTGGGTGCGTAATAGATGACCGCGTTGACACCGACGAGCTGGTTGGTGGCCGCGACGACCACGCCGAGCAGCACCGCGGGCCGCATCGCCGGGCGCAGCAGATCGCGGTAGCCGAAGGTCGCCTCCCGGGCGGCAAGGGACTGGATCTCGCGGATCTCGCCGTCGGCCTCCTCGGCGGTGCGGGTCCGGCGCAGCACCTGGCGTGCCTCCTCCGCCCGGCCGTGGGTGAGCAGCCAGCGCGGGCTCTCGGACAGCCGCAGCACTCCGGCGAACATGGCGAGCGAGGGTACACAGCCCAGGCCGAGCATCCATCGCCATCCGTGCTGGTCGTCGAAGGCGTATCCGACCAGGTAGGAGACGAAGATGCCGACGGTGATCATCAGCTGGTTGAGCGAGACCAGCCGCCCGCGGCTCTCCTTGGGGGCGATCTCGGCGATATACGCGGGCACGGTGAGGGACGCCGTACCGATGGCCAGGCCCAGCACGAAGCGGGCGGCGATCAGCACGGTGTCGTCGGGGGCGGCGGCCGAGCCGAGCGCGCCCACGGTGAAGACCGCGGCGGCGGCGAGCAGGGTGCGGCGGCGGCCCACGGCGTCGGTGACCGCGCCGCTGACCAGGACCCCGACGATGGCGCCGAGCAGCAGCGCTGCCACGGTGACCTGCTGCATACCGGAGCTCAGACCGAACTCGGGGGCGAGGTAGAGCAGGGCCGAGGAGATGATCCCGGTGTCGTAGCCGAACAGGAAGCCGCCGAGTGCGGCGACGGCGGAGGCGCCGAGGACGGCGGTGCGGGCATTGCCGCGGGGCGGTGCGTCGGGATCGGGCGCGGAGACGGTGTCGGTGCGGGACAACGAGGGCTCCTTCGAAGGGGCTGACGTGGTCGGGCGGGTGCGGTCGTGGCGGTGCCCCGCCGCCCCGTTCGTGCGTCGGCCGGAACGGGGCGGCGGTGTCGGCGCCGCGTCGGGCTGCGGCGGGAAGCGGCGGTCACGGACGCGGTCGGCACACGACGTCGGGTGCCGGGCATCCGGTCGGGAAACGACCGCACACGGTTGGGCATCGTGGTCCCTCCGGAGATTTCGCGCAAGCGTTTGCGCAAGCGCTTGTCCTAACGGATCAGTAACGTACGATCCCGTGTACGGGTAGGCCGAAGAGGAGGCGCGCATGGCGACCATGGCCGACGTGGCACGTCAGGCCGGGGTCTCGGTCTCGACCGTGTCCCATGTCATCAACGGGACGCGGTTCGTGAAGGACGAGACCCGCGAGCAGGTGCTGGAGGCCATGCGCAGCTCGGGCTACATCCCGAACACCATCGCCCGCTCGCTGGTGACGGCGAGCACCCGGACCATCGGTCTCGCGGTCTCGGCGGTCACCAATTTCCACTTCGCCGACATGGTCTCGGCCATCGACGCCACCGCGCGCGCCGCCGGCTACACCCTGCTGATAGCCGATACCCACGACGATCCCGCGGAGGAGCTGCGGGTGGTGCAGAACCTGCACCAGCGCCGCGTCGACGGGCTGCTGCTGGCGACCGCGGCCGGCGCCCGGGGTGCGGCGCTGCGCTATCTCAAGGACACCGGACTCCCGACCGTCCTCATCGACCGCTGCGCCTCCACCTCGTTCGATCAGATCGGCACCGCCAACGTCGAGTCCACCGCCCGTCTGGTGGACCACCTCGCCGACCTGGGGCACACCCGTATCGGCATGATCGCCGGCCGCCGTGGCGTACGCACCAGCTCCGAACGGGTCCGCGGCTGGCAGCGCGGCATGGCCCGCCAAGGTCTCGACGCGGGACAGGAGTTGGTCGTCTCCGGGCACTCGCACGCGTACACCGCCCAGCAGGCCACCGAGCGGCTGTTGTCCGGCGAGCGCCCGCCGAGCGCGCTGGTGGTCGGCAACAACCACATGACGCTCGGTGTGCTGCGCGCCCTGTCCCGGAAGAGCGTCAAGGTGCCGCAGGACCTCGCCCTGTGCGTCTTCGACGACTTCGAGTGGGCCGATCTGCTGCAGCCCCAGCTCACCGCGATCGCCCAGCCGGTCGAGGAGATCGGCGCCCGGTCCGTACGGATGCTCATCGACCGGCTCGCCGACCCGGCCGGGGCGAAGCGGACCGTCCTGCTCGAACCCACGCTGGTGCACCGGACGTCCTGCGGCTGTCCGCCGGGAGGGCCACGCGCCGACTGAGCTACGTCTGGACATCGGCGAGCCTGCACTCTTACAGTCACCCCCGGACGTTTCCGGGAAACGGGAACGTCCGCCATCCGGCCGTGATCGTCGGCAGCGGCCGCTGTCTCACCGCCTGTCCCAGCCATCCGGTTCGTCGGGAGCCGTTGACGCGGGCGGGCCTCAATCGGCAGGCACCCGGCCCGAGTTGGCCGTGCCGCCCTACTGGAGGCATCCCATGCCCGACACCCCGTACTTCAGCCGACGCGGCATCCTGACGACCGGCCTGGGCCTGGCCGGTGCCGGCGCCCTGGGAACGTGGTCCACCGCTCCGGCAGCCGCGCTCCCGGCCGCTCCGTACGCCGCGGGGCAGCGCGAGCCCTACCGCCCTGGGGTCCACTTCACACCGGCCCGCAACTGGATGAACGACCCCAACGGCCTGATCCACCACCGCGGCAGGTACCACCTGTTCTTCCAGTACAACCCGTCCGGCAACACCTGGGGCAACATGTCCTGGGGCCACGCCGTCAGCAGCGATCTCGTCCACTGGGAGGAACTCCCGGTCGCCCTCCCCCAGGACGAGCAGGAGATGGTGTTCTCCGGCAGCGTGGTGTGCGACCGCAACAACACCAGCGGGCTGGGGACGACGGCGGCGCCGCCGCTCGTCGCCGTCTACACGAGCATGGTCAAGGCCACCGGCGGCCAGCGGCAGTCGCTCGCCTTCAGTACCGACGACGGCACGACCTGGACGAAGTACTCCGGCAACCCCGTCCTCGACATCGGGTCGGACAACTTCCGCGACCCCAAGGTCTTCTGGCACGCCCCCACCGGACAATGGGTGATGGCCGTGGCGCTGGCCGCCGAGCACCGGATCCGCTTCTACGGCTCCCCGGACCTGCGGCACTGGACGCACCTGAGCGATTTCGGCCCGAGCGGGGCGACCGGCGGGGTGTGGGAGTGTCCCGATCTGTTCCCGCTGACGGTCGACGGCGATCCGCTGCACACCAGGTGGGTCCTGGTCGTCAACCTCAACCCCGGTGGCCCGGCGGGCGGTTCGGGCGCGCAGTACTTCATCGGTGACTTCGACGGTCACCGCTTCACCGCCGATCCCCGGCTGCCGGCGCGCTGGCTGGACCACGGCGCCGACGCCTATGCGGCCGCCACCTACAACGACGCCCCCGACGGCCGCC
Source organism: Streptomyces sp. NPDC048434 (assembly GCF_043200375.1). Taxonomy (NCBI): domain Bacteria; kingdom Bacillati; phylum Actinomycetota; class Actinomycetes; order Kitasatosporales; family Streptomycetaceae; genus Streptomyces; species Streptomyces sp. NPDC048434. The sequence goes on from NZ_JBICXQ010000046.1 coordinate 17,547, forward strand.
GGATCATGATTGCCTGGATGAACAACTGGCTGTACGGGGAGAAGATCCCCACCAGCCCGTGGCGCAGCGCCATGACCTTCCCGCGCGAACTGGGCCTGCGCGCCACCGCGGACGGCGGTACGGTTCTCGTACAGCGTCCGGTCGGCGAAGTACGCGGTCTGCGCGGCCGTCCACTCGCACAGATCGCGAACCGGCCGGTCGAGCCCGGCGCGACGCGGCTGCTGCGGGACACCGGACAGTCGTACGAGATCGAGGCCGAGCTGCGGCCGGACGGCGCCCGGCGCTTCGGTCTGGACGTGCGCACCGGGGCCGGCCACCGCACCCGGATCGGTTATGACACCCGGAGCGGGGAGCTGTTCCTCGACCGGACCGCCGCGGGCGAGGGGGACTTCGCAGCGGAGTTCCCCGCCGTGCACCGCGCGCCCGTCGGCCTCACCGGCGGCGGACTGCGGCTGCGGCTGCTCGTGGATGCCTCGTCGGTGGAGGTGTTCGCCGACGGCGAGGCGAGGTGCCTGACCGACCAGATATTCCCCGGCCCGGCCGACACCGGGCTGGAGGTGTTCGCCGAGGGCGGCGGCGCTCATCTGACCCGCCTCACCGTGTGGCCGCTGGGCACCGGAAAAGAGTCAGCATCGATCCGGCCGAAGGTGGTTACCCGCGACGGCACTTGCCCATAGAATCACTGGCCGTCTCCGGGAGCCCCTTGTGACCTGGAACGATGGAGCCGCCCAGGCGAGCCGACGGAATGGGGAGCTGCCCTGTGCTCTACCAGGTGCTGAAGTACCTGCTTCTCGGGCCGTTGCTGCGGCTGGTGTTCCGGCCGCGGATCGAGGGGCTCGATCATGTGCCGGAAGAGGGCGCGGCGATCATCGCGGGCAATCATCTGTCGTTCTCCGATCACTTTGTGATGCCGGCGATCGTGCCGCGCCGGGTGACGTTTCTGGCCAAGGCCGAGTACTTCACCGGGCCCGGTCTGAAGGGGCGGCTGACCGCGGCGTTCTTCCGGGGGGTCGGGCAGATTCCGGTGGACCGGTCCGGAGGCCATGCCTCGCAGGCGGCGATCTCCTCGGGGCTCTCGGTCCTGCGCAAGGGCCGGCTGCTGGGCATCTATCCGGAGGGCACCCGCTCGCACGACGGCCGGCTCTACAAGGGGCGTACCGGCGTCGCCTCGATGGCCATCAAAGCGGGGGTGCCGGTGGTGCCGTGCGCGATGATCGGCACGTTCGAGGCACAGCCGACGGGCCGGCGGCTGCCGCGCATCATGCGGATCACCATCCGCTTCGGCACGCCGCTGGACTTCTCGCGGTATGCGGGGCTGGAGGACGAACGCGCCGCCCTGCGCGCCGTCACCGACGAGATCATGTACGCCATCCTCACGCTGTCCGGCCAGGAGTACGTCGACACCTATGCGGGCGAGGCCAAGGCCGCGGCGCAGGCACAGGCGCGGGCGCACGGACGGCGTGGGCACGGGAAGGGGTCCGCGGGCTGAACGGCCGGCCGGATTTCTCTCCCGGCGCTCTCCTTGCGCCGTGGGCGAACCGTCTGCCGCGGCCCGCTGACGGTCCGTAAAGTCCGGTCATGACCTCAGGCAGCGCAGTGGTGATCGGGGCGAGCGGACAGATCGGGCGGGCGGCGGTGCGGGCCCTGGCGCGGGACGGCTGGGAGGTGCGGGCCGCGTCCCGGCGCGGCGGGCGCGATGACTCCTGGCCCGAGCAGGCCCGCCCGGTGGTGGTGGACCGGGAGGACGACGCTGCGTTGGCCGGGCTGATCGGCGAGGGCTGTGACGTGCTGCTGGACTGTGTGGCGTACGGGGCGGCGCACGCACAGCAGTTGACCGCGCTGGCGGACCGGATCGGTTCGGCGGTGGTGATCTCCAGCGGCGCGGTGTACGAGGACGACCGCGGGCGCAGTTTCGCCACCCAGGGCGAGCCGGACGGCTCCCCGGCCTATCCGTTGCCCCTCCCGGAGTCCCAGCCGACCGTCCCGCCCGGCGACGACAACTACAGCACCCGGAAGATCGCCCTGGAGCGGGCGCTGCTGGCACAGGGCGACCGGCTGCCGGTGACCCTGCTGCGGGCCGGCGCCATTCACGGGCCGTACAGTCCGCTGCCCCGTGAGCTGTACTTCGTCAAGCGGGTGCTGGACGGGCGCCGGGTGCGGGTGCTTGCGTACGGCGGAAGCAGTCGATTCCATCCGGTGCATGTGGCCAACCTCGCTGAGCTGATCCGGCTGGCGGCCCTCCGACCGGGCTCTCGGGTGCTGAACGCGGGGGATCCGCAGGCGCCGACGGTCGCCGGCATCTCGGCGGCGGTGGACGCCGCGATGGGCGCGCCGGAGAGCGAGATCGTGAGGATGGACGGCGCCGCGCCGTCGTCCGGTGTCGGCGAGACGCCGTGGTCGACCGCGCACCCCATCGTCTACGACATGGCGGCGGCGGAGCGCGAGTTGGGCTATCACGCGGTGACGACGTACGAGGAGTCGCTGCCGGAGACGGTGCAATGGCTGACCGACCGGGTCAAGGGGCGGGACTGGTGGGAGGTGTTCCCGACGATGGCCGGCAGCTACCCGGACGAGAAGCTGTTCGGGTATGCGGCCGAGGACCAGTGGCTGGCGGGGCGGGGCCGGCAGGGCTGAGGACGGCGGAGGGCAGGCGGCGGGCAGGCGGCGGGCATCGAAATCCGATCGCGGGGCGCGCCGCCGGCCCGTAACTTGATCTCTATGAAGGATCGGATACGGGGGTGCCGACGATGAGCGCCCGGCTGCGTGGCATGGCACAGGAAACCGAACGGATCGTCGCGGCGGGCGCATACCGCGCACCGAGCGGACGGCTGGTGGAGATCGCGGCGGCGGTCGGACGGGCCCGGTCCGGGACCCGTCTGTACGGACCGCAGCCGGTTCCCGTGGAGGCACCGTCGTCGGGGGTGCGCACGGCGTTCGAAGTGACGGGGGAAGGCAGCCTCACGGCGGGGCGGCGGCTGGCCGAGGCGGGCGGGGGTCCGCTCGCCGTGCTGAATTTCGCCTCCGCGCGCAATCCCGGCGGCGGGTATCTCAACGGTGCGCAGGCCCAGGAGGAGGCGCTGTGCCGGGGCTCGGCGCTCTACACCTGTGTGCGCGAGGCCCCGGACTTCTATGCCACACACCGGGCCGAGCCGAGCCCGTTCTACAGCGACCGGGTCATCCTCTCCCCCGGTGTGCCGGTGTTCCGCGACGACCGTGGCACTTTGCTCGACATGCCGTACGAGGCGGGCTTTCTGACGGCCGCCGCGCCGAATGCGGGGGTGATCGCGCGGCAGCGGCCGGCCGAGACCAGCCGGGTGGCGGCGGCACTGGCGGTGCGTGCGGAACGGGTGCTGGAGGTAGCGGCGGCCGGCGGGCACCGTCAGCTGGTGCTCGGCGCATGGGGCTGCGGGGTGTTCCGTAATGAACCGGCCCAGGTGGCAGGGGCGTTCGCGTCCGCACTGCGGGACGGCGGCCGTTTCACCGGCTGGTTCGACCGTATTGTGTTCGCCGTGCTGGACCGTCGGGCGGACTCCCCCACCAGGGCCGCTTTCTCCGAGGCGTTTCCGGCCTGAGCAGCGAGAGCGGGAGTGCGGATCACGACGACCGAACACGAGACATACACCAAGCTGATCGGCCTGCTGGACGAGCGCGGGGCGCGCTACCGGATCCATGAGCATGCCGAGGAGGGGGCGACGGAGGCGGTCAGCGCGCTGCGCGGGAACGCCGTCGAGCAGGCCGCCAAGTGCATCGTGGTGATGGTCAAGCTGGGCAAGAAGACCAAGCGCTATGTGCTGGCGGTCGTGCCGGGTGACCGGCGGGTGGATCTGGGGGCGGTGAAGGCCCTGCTGGGCGGCTCGTACGCCGGGTTCGCCACGCCAGAGGTCGCGGAACGGCTGGCGCGCAGTGTCAGCGGGACGATCCTGCCGTTCTCCTTCGACGAGGAGCTGGCCTTGGTCGTCGATCCGGCGCTGCTGGAGCAGCCGGAGATCTTCTTCAATGCGGCCCGGCTGGATCGCTCGCTGGCGCTGGTCACGGCGGACTATGTGGCGATCGCGGAGCCACGGGTCGAGGCGATCGCGGGCTGACGACGACAGGGGCGGCCGGGAGGATTCCCGGCCGCCCCTGCGTGCCGTCATGTCATGCCGGCGCTTTTCCTGCCGTCACTAGGGGGCGCCCGGAAGGTCGGAGGCACCCTTGGCGGCGGCCTTCGCCGTCGACTTGCTCGGCTCGGGCGTGGCGTGCGGAGCGCAGGTCACGTCCTTGGCGTCGGTCTTCCCTTCCAGGAAGTACGCGTCGACCCGGTCGTTGATGCAGGGGTTGACCAGACCGGTGACGCCGTGCGATCCGGCGTCCCGCTCGGTGATCAGACGCGAGCCCTTGAAGCGGTGGTGCAGATCGACCGCGCCGCCGTACGGCGTGGCCGCGTCCCGCGTGCTCTGCACGATCAGCACGTTCGGCAGACCCTTGCCGGTCTTGACGTCGACCGGTCGCTGCTGCTTGACCGGCCAGGTGGCGCAGGGCAGGTTCATCCAGGCGTTGGACCAGGTCATGAACGGTGCCTGCTGGTGGATGCGGGTGTTGTCGCGGTCCCACTTCTTCCAGCTGGTGGGCCACTTGGAGTCGGTGCACTCGACGGCCGTGTAGACGGCGTTGCCGTTCTCCGCGGAGATGTTGCCGGCCAGGTCCAGGAGGTTCGGACCGGCGTTCTCCACCAGCGGCTTGGTGTTACCGGAGAGGTACGCACTCCAGACCTCGGCGACCGGGGCCCACATGGAGTCGTAGTACGGCGCGTTCTGGAAGAAGCCGGTGAGCTCAGCGGGGCCGACGACGCCGCTGATGGGGTTCTTCTTGGCGGTCGCCCGCAGCTTCTCCCACGCCGCCTGCACCTTCTCGGGCGTGGCGCCGATGTGGTACGTGGCGTCGTTCTTGGCGACCCACTTCTTCCAGTCGCCCCAACGGGTCTCGAAGGCGATGTCCTGGTCGAGGTTGGCCTGGTACCAGATCTTCTCCCGGGCCGGGTCGACGACGCTGTCGACGAGCATCCGGCGGACGTGATTCGGGAAGAGCGTCCCGTAGACGGCGCCCAGGTAGGTGCCGTAGGAGACGCCCAGGTAGTTGAGCTTCTTCTCACCGAGCGCGGCACGGATCACATCGAGGTCGCGCACGGTGTTCTTGGTCGTCATGTACGGCAGGAGGCCGCCGCTGCGCTCGGCGCAGCCGTCGGCGTACTCCTTGGCGAGCTTGCGCTGGGCGAGCTTGTCGGCCTCGCTGCCCGGCACCGGGTCGGCCTTGGGCGCCTTGACGAACTCCTGCGGGTTCATGCAGGAGATCGGCGCGGAGTGGCCCACGCCCCGGGGGTCAAAACCGACGAAGTCGTACGCCTTCGCGGTCTTGGCCCACAGGGGGCTCTTGGTGGTGATGCGGGCCGGGAACTTCATGCCCGAACCGCCGGGGCCGCCGGGGTTGTAGACGAGGGCGCCCTGGCGCTCCTTCTTGCTGCCGGTGCTGACGGCCCGGTCCACGGCGATCTTGATCGTACGGCCGTTGGGCCGGGCGTAGTTGACCGGGACGGTGACATAGCCGCACTGGATGGGCGACTTGAAGCCCCAGTCGGCGGGGCAGTCCTGCCAGTCGATGCCCTTCTTGGCCGCACGCGCGGCGGCGGTCGCCACACCGCGTGCTTCGGCTGATCCGCCCTGATGCTTTTCGCCCGCGCTGGCGGGCGTGGCGGATATCGCTCCGGCGAGGAGCGCACCGGTCACCAGAGTGCCTGCGGCGCCGAGCGCTGCTGTTTTTCTCACGTGGTTGATTCCCCCTGCATGGTGTGTGCCACTCGTGGCGGCGTTGATCACAGGCTTACGGAGGGATCCTGACGGGTGGCGTCCCCGCTTGAACAGGTTTGACCCACACTTCTTTACCAACCTGTAGGTTTCCGGCCGCGCCGACTTCGGCCCGTCGAAGTGCGGAAGTCCGCTCAGCCGTGGAGTGCGGGGGGCTTCGCCGTGGAGTGCGGCGGTTGCTTCGCCGGCAGATCGGCGGCGCGTACGCAGGCCCCGTCGCACCGCCGCTGCACCGCTGACCGCTGCACCGCTGACCGCTGCACCGTCGTCGAACGGCCGGAGAGCGCAGCGGAACCTCACCATTCCGGCCAATGCCATCGGTCAGTGGTGCACGATCCCGCGTCGCACCCACCACACCCATGGGACCCTCAACTTTGGCCCCATGGAGCACAGTTGGACGGGCCACCGAACTGCTCGTGCCAGGTCGGGCCGTTCAGCCGGGAGTTGTCCACCCCGGGTGACCTGCTGGAGTGCGGCGTGGCGCAATGGCTCCCGGAGGGGCGCGCAGGGGCGAGAATACGTCAATTGCCGTAGACCTGCCCATCGGGCATGTGCCAGCCGCACACCTTCAGTAACCTTCCGTGAAGGCTCTCCCACTCACCGCCACACGGGAGGGCTTCGGCGTTTTCACGCCGCGTCCGAGCCGTCGCGAAGGAGATCCGAAGTGCCGGGTATCGATCAGGTGTTGTCCCAAGCGATGGGGATTCCCGGCGTTCGGTGCGCCGGACTGATCGACTGGACCAGTGGTCTGACGCTCGGCACGGCGGGGCAGGCGCCGCACGGCGATCACGACGCGGCCGCCGCGGACACCGCCGACGTGGTGCAGGCCGTGGCGCGTAACGCCACCTTCGACACCGCCGGCGCCGCCGGCTCGGACCTCGAAGACCTCATCATCACGGCTGCGGGCAGCTACCACCTCATCCGTTTTGTGCACACGGCCTTCGACAGCCAGACCTATCTCTACCTCTGGCTGGACCGCACGCAGGCCAATCTCGCCGTCGCCCGGCTACGGCTGCGCGATCTGGCGGCGGAGCTGGTCGCGTCCTGACGGCCGCCTCCGCCACACCGCACGAACGGTAAGGGAACCAGCCATGGGCCTGCCCATATCTCCGCCCCCGCCCGCCCCGGCCGACCTGCTCGACCGGTGCGCCGCCGAACGCGTCACCGGCGCCCTCAGCGGTCCGCACGGTTGCTTCTACCTTCTCGACGGTGCGGTCTACTGCATCGAGGGCACCGCCGCCCCGGGGCTCGACCTGCGTCTCACGGCGTCCGGGAAAGTGCCACCGCGGGGCTGGCAGTACGCCGCCGAAACGGCGGGACCGGGGAGAAGTGGCGGGCAATTCCTGGTCAGCAAGGGGTGGTTGACGCAGAGCGAACTGGAGATATGCCATCTCGCCGCGCTGCTCGACGCCGCGTTCTTCGCCCTGCCGCTGACACCCGAGACCACGTCCTTCACGCCCGGGACCGGGCACTGGCTCGGGGTCATACGTCCCGTCAGCGCCACCGCCCTCCAACAGGCGACGGCCCGCCGCCGGCTGCAGCTCGACCGGCTGCACCCCTGGGCGGCGGTCGACTCCTCCCCCGTCGTTCCCGTCCGCCCGCGCACCCCGGCCCCCACCACGAGCCGCCAGCGGCGGCTGCTCGACCGCGCCGACGGCCGGCACACGCCTCATGAACTGGCCCGGGCGCTGGGCCAGTCGGCGTTCGGCACGCTGCTCGACATCCGCCGCCTCGCCGCCGCCGGCCTCGTCCATCTCCCCCGGGCGCCGGTACCCCTCCCCCGGCGGCGGCCCGGCGCCTGTCTGACCGGTCCCGCCCCCGTCGCCGAAGGAGGCCCCGCCGCGACCTGGCAACTACCGGTACGGGAGGTCCTCGATACCGCCGATCCGGATATTGCCCTCCTTGTCCGACTGCGTACGGCGTTGGAGGAAACCCTGTGAGCCCCTGCGCACGAAGACCGTGCATCCCATGAGGCGCGTCATCAGAAGGCACGCCGTGAAAAGGAGACTGATGACGATCGAACCCCGGATACGGGAGGAATTGCATACGCTGCGCGATCAAGTGCGCCACCTCCAGGGCGGGATGGTGGCGAGCGTGGACGGCATGGTGATCGCCCATGATCTGCCGGATATCGAGCCGGACGGGCTGGCCGCCCTCACCGCCGCGGCGATCGGTGTCGCCAAACGACTCACCGACGCGACCGGTCAGGGCGCCTTCGAGGAATCCCTGACGCGCGGCACGGAGGGCTATATCGCGGCCTATTCGGCCGGACGCCGGGCGGTCCTGACCGCCGTGGCAAGCCCGGACACCAATGTGGGACGGCTCCATCTGCAGGCCAGAAGGGCCGCGGCGCGGATCGGCGCCCTCGTGGACACACCGCCCCACCGCTAGGCGAACTCCCCCCACGCACCCACAAGAACGCACCACCAGAAAAGCCGGAAACCCGGAAGCCCAAAACCGGGAACCCGGAAACACCGTCAAGGAATCGAAAGGTCTGAACCCCTCATGGCTCAACTGGAAACCGCTCTCGCCGACGCAATGTCGACCATCGAGGGCGCGGTCGGCGTCGCCCTGGTCGACTACACCAGCGGTATGGCCCTGGCCACCCTGGGCGACAAGCAGGCTCTGGACCTCAATGTCGCGGCGGCCGGCAATACCGATGTCGTACGCGCGAAGATGCGCACCATGGAGATGCTGGAACTCCAGGGCTCCATCGAGGACATGCTCATCACCCTGACCTCGCAGTACCACATCATCCGTCCGGTGACGGGCAAGAACGGCAGCGGCCTTTTCCTCTATCTGGTGCTGGACCGCAAGCGCGCCAATCTTGCGCTGGCGCGCCTGCGCCTCGCCCGGTTGGAAGGCGATCTGGAGGTATGAGGCGGCGCGGCCGCCGTCACTCGGCGGCCGCGCTCAGGGCGGCCTCGTCCAGGAGGCGCCGCAGCCGGAGCGCGTCCGGGGCCACGGCCGTGGCCAGGGCCCCGGGACCCGCAAGCGGTGCCAGGACGCCCCGTCCCGCACCGTCGTCGGACCGCTCGGCCGCCGCACCGCCGAGCAGCCGCACCTCGGCCGGCCGCTCGTCGAACTCGGGCCCCACCACGAGGAGTTGGCCGAGGGCGCGGTGCCCGTCCAGGACGGCCGAGGTGTCCCAGCCGGGGGCGCCGGGCCCGTACGCCGTCTCCTGGTCGAGCAGGGTCCGCCCGGCCCGGCGGACGGTGAGCCGGCTGCGCAGGGCTCCGGTCTCCTCGCCGCTGCGTCCGAGGACCTGTTCCTCGCGGAGTACCAGGCGTGCGGTGGGGGCCAGTTCGACGGTGGTGGTCATCCGCAGGTCGCTGCCCGCCGCGGAGATCAGGGGTTCGGGCAGCCAGTCGAGCCGCGCGCCGTCGCCCACCGTCAACCACACGTCGTAGCGGGCGTGTTCCCCCGTACGGCCGGGCAGCGCGACGGTCGCGGCGGCGGCCGTGAGGTGCAGCGCGCTGCCCGCCTCGGCGGTGGCTTCGATGGCCAGCCGGTCGCCGCCGAGCGGGGCGCTCATGGCGCCCACGACACAGACCCGGGCCTGGTTGCCGTGCCCGCGGATACGGCGCAGCGCGAACGGGCCGTCGCCGTCGAGGACGGGCAGCCGGGTGGTGCCGTGGGGTGCGTCGGCCCGCGCGACGATGCGGGCGGTGGCGCACAGCCCGGCGGCGGCGCGGGCCGTCGCCGGTGTGGGGGGCGCGAGGGTCATGCCGGGCCCGCGGTCCAGTCCGCCAGCCGTCCGCGGACCCAGTCCGTCACCGGGCGGACGCCGTTCTCCGACTTCAGGGCGGTGAAGGCGACCGGCAGCTCGCCGCGCTGTGCCTTGGCGTCGCGGGCCATGCCTTCCAGATCGACGCCGACGTGGGGCGCGAGGTCGGTCTTGTTGATGACGAGCAGGTCGGAGGTGGTGACACCGGGGCCGCCCTTGCGCGGGATGTCATCGCCGCCGGCGACGTCGATCACAAAGATCTGGGCGTCGACCAGCCCCTTGGAGAAGGTCGCGGTGAGGTTGTCACCGCCGGATTCGACCAGGACGAGATCGAGCGGGCCGACCGCCTCCTCCAGGTCCTCGACGGCTTCGAGATTGGCGGAGATGTCGTCGCGGATGGCGGTGTGCGGGCAGGCACCGGTCTCGACGGCGGCGATCCGCTCGGCGGGCAGCACGGCCTCACGGAGCAGGAATTCGGCGTCCTCGCGGGTGTAGATGTCGTTGGTGACGACGGCGATGGACAGTTCGTCGCGCAGCGCCCGGCACAGGGCGGCGACGGTGGCGGTCTTGCCGGTGCCGACCGGCCCGCCGAGGCCGATGCGCAGGGCGCGGCGGGCGCCGTCGGGGCGGACCGGGTCGGCGGCGCTGTAGGTGTGCCGCTGGGGGAAGGTGTCCTGGTGGTCGAGGTGCATGGTCACTCCGGTGGTGGGGGACGCGGCGGGCGGCGCGGGTCCGTCCGGCGGGTCGGCAGGGTCAGGACGCGAAGAGCCGTACCGGCCAGGCGGCGTGCTGTTGGGCGGTGATGTCGAGCAGCGGTGCGGAGGCCGCGGGCAGTGCCCCGGTTCCTTCGGCCGCGATGCGCAGGGCGGCTTCGGTGGCCTGTTGCGCGACCTGGTCGAGCTCGGCGGTGAGACGGGCGAGCACGGCGGTGGCGTCGAAGGGGTCCAGGCTCAGCAGCCGGACGGCCGCGGTGGCCGGACCGCTGATGTTCTCGTAGGCCACGGCGTAGGCGGCATCGAGCGGAGGCAGGCCCGCGGACCGGGCGGCCAGGCCCAGGACGACGGGCTGGTGGGCGCCGCGGGGACGGGCCGCGGCGAGCGCGTCGAGTGCCTCGCTCGGCCAGGTCGCACGGGCGGCCCGCATCATCTGCCGGCCGAGCCGCCGGGCGACCTGCCGTAGCGCGGGTACGGGCGTACGGGCATCGGCGGCGTCGTCCAGGAGGAGCGGGTCGTGGCCGGCCGCGGCCGCGGCGGCGAGCGCCGCGGCGACCAGGCCCACGGTGTGCAGCCGTCCCCGGCAGAAGCTCTCCAGGGTGGCGGCGTCCTTGATGCGGCCCGCGGTGACGGCCGGTTCGGCGCCGCCCGAGTGGGCGTGCCCGCCGGCGGGGAACCGGCCGTCGGCGAGGACGAGCAGCGCGGCGCGGCTCATCGGTGGTCCGGGGTGTTCATCGGGATGTTCATCGGCGAGTCCTCAGAAGAGGAAGTACCGCTGGGCCATGGGGAGCTCGGCGGCGGGCTGCGGCTCGACCACCTCGCCGTCGATGGTCACGGTGAAGGTGTCGGGGTCGACCTGGACACGGGGCAGGGCATCGTTGTTGCGCATATCGGCCTTGGTGCGGCCGCGGGTGCTGTGGATCGCCTCGAAGGGCTTGGCCAGCACGAGCCGCTCGGGAAGCGCGTCCTCCAGGGCCTGCCGGGAGACGAAGTTGACCGAGTTGCTGCCCGGAGCCTTGCCGGTGGCACCGAACATCGGACGGGGCAGCACCGGCTGCGGAGTGGGGATGGACGCATTGGCGTCGCCCATCTGCGCATAGGCGATCTGGCCGCCCTTGATGACCAGCTGCGGCTTGACGCCGAAGAACGCCGGGTCCCACAGCACGAGATCGGCGAGCTTGCCGTCCTCGACGGAGCCGACGACATGGTCGATGCCCTGGGCGATGGCCGCGTTGATGGTGTACTTGGCGACATAGCGGCGGGCCCGGTGGTTGTCCGCGCCGCCGTCGCCGGGGAGGGTGCCGCGGCGCCGCTTCATGACATGGGCGGTCTGCCAGGTCCGCAGCACGACCTCTCCGATCCGCCCCATGGCCTGGGCGTCGGAGGACATGATCGAGATGGCGCCGAGGTCGTGCAGGATGTCCTCGGCCGCGATGGTGGAGGGCCGGATCCGGGACTCGGCGAAGGCCAGGTCCTCGGGAACGGCGGGGTTGAGGTGATGACAGACCATCAGCATGTCGAGGTGCTCCTCGACGGTGTTGACGGTGTGCGGCCGCGTGGGGTTGGTGGACGCGGGCAGCACATTCGACTCGGAGACCATCGCGATCATGTCGGGGGCGTGGCCGCCGCCCGCGCCTTCGACATGGAACGCATGGATGGAGCGGCCGGCGATGGCCGCGAGGGTGTCACCGAGGAAGCCGGCCTCGTTGAGGGTGTCGGTGTGGATCGCGAGCTGGGCGCCGCTCTCCTCGCAGACCGTCAGGCAGGCGTCGAGGACGGCGGGCGTGGCGCCCCAGTCCTCGTGGATCTTGAAGCCGAGGATGCCGGCCCTCAGCTGGTCGCGCATAGACGCGAGGGAGGTGGTGTTGCCCTTGCCGAGCAGACCGACGTTGACCGGCAGCGAGTCCATCGACTCGAACATCCGGGCGATGTGCCAGGCGCCGGGGGTGATGGTGGTGGCCTTGCTGCCCTCGGCCGGTCCGGTGCCGCCGCCGATCATCGTGGTGACACCGGAGGCCAGCGCCTCGTCCGCCTGCTGGGGGCAGATGAAGTGGACGTGGGTGTCGATGGCGCCGGCCGTGAGGATCTTGCCGTTGCCGGCGATGATTTCGGTCTCGGGGCCGATCACCAGGTCGGGGTGGACACCGTCCATCGTGTCGGGGTTGCCGGCCTTGCCCAGGGCGGTGATCCTGCCGTCGCGGATGCCGACGTCGGCCTTGACGATGCCCCAGTGGTCCAGCACGACCGCGCCGGTGATCACGGTGTCGGGGGTGCCCTCGGCGCGGGTGGCGCGGGACTGGCCCATCGACTCGCGGATCACCTTGCCGCCGCCGAAGACCGCCTCGTCGCCGGCCCGGCCGGGCCCGCCCGAGCGGTCCTCGGTGATCTCGATGACCAGGTCGGTGTCGGCGAGCCGGATCCGGTCGCCGGCGGTCGGGCCGAAGAGATCGGCGTACGCCTGGCGCGTCAGCTCAGCCATCGAGAGTTCCTCCGGTCTCGCCCCGCAGGCCCATGACGATGCGCTTGCCCCCGATGGGGACGAGCGCGACCTCGGTGGGGATACCGGGCTCGAAGCGCACGGCGGAGCCGGCCGGGACGTTCAGCCGCTTGCCGTGCGCGGCCGCTCGGTCGAAGTCGAGGCCGGGATTGGCCTCGGCGAAGTGGTAGTGGGAGCCGACCTGGACGGGGCGGTCGGCGGCGTTGAGGACGGTCATGCGCGTGACGGGCAGGCCTTCGTTGAGGCGCACCGGCTCGTCGGCGTGGAGGATCTGTCCCGGGATCATCGTCTGCTCTCCCGTGGTCAGTTGATGGGTTCGTGAACGGTGACGAGCTTGGTGCCGTCGGGGAAGGTGGCCTCGACCTGCACGTCGTGGATCATCTCGGGGATGCCGTCCATGACCTCGTCACGGGTGAGCACCTTGCGGCCGGAGGACATGAGCTCGGCGACGGTCCGGCCGTCCCGCGCGCCTTCGAGGATGTGCACGGTCAGTAGGGCAATCGATTCCGGATGGTTCAGCTTCACCCCCCGGGAACGGCGTTTTTCGGCCACGTCTGCTGCCACATGAATCATCAAGCGTTCTTGCTCATGCGGGGTCAGTTGCATACGTTCCACCTCACAGTCTTCCCGCCCGGACGCATTCACCCAGGTCACAGGCGTGGACACACCCGTGACGATAGATGTACCACGCAGTAATTAAAGGAGGAGCAAACCGACTTCCAGCACTTGGCCATCAAGAGCCCCACACCGGGAGACTAGTTCGGCGGGATTTCGTCGGCGTTACAGCCAGGGACACATCCGCGTCCCCTCTTACGCCTGATGTAACGCGGTGTCATTACCGCCCGTTACGGCGTGGCAACCGGTTCCCGAAGCGGCCCCACCCCCTCATCCCCCGGGAGTGCGCGGAATCCGATGGCGAAATCCGCACCCCGAGGGCCGGCCGAACCCGGGGAGCAGAGGCCTCCTATGCGCCATCAATCAGCGCGATCGACGCAAACCAGACGCATCCCGCTCCGCGAACGCGACTGTCCGGTATGCGCTCTTGACGGTTTCCAAAGTGATCGCGATCCTCATGTGCGCGTCAATCAGCTCCGACCAACCCCCCACACCAGGAGCCACATCGTGACTCGTTCCACTCGAATACGCCGGGCCGCGCTGGCCTCGGGCGCCGTCACCGCCCTGGCCGCCACCCTCTTCACGGCTGCCGGCGCCTACGCCGATCCCGCGCCGAAGGCCGCCCCGGACATCGACGTCAAGGCCGTCAAGGCCGACCTGGACCAGCTCCAGTCGATCGCCGACGCCAACGGCGGCAACCGCGCCAACGGAAAGCCGGGCTACAAGGCGTCCGTCGACTTCATCAAGGAGAAGCTGGACAAGGCCGGATTCACCACCAAGATCCAGGAGTTCGACGGCTCCGGCGCCAAGGGCTACAACCTCGTCGCCGACTGGCCGGGCGGCGACGAGAGCAAGACCGTGATGGCCGGCGCCCACCTGGACTCGGTCAGCGCGGGCCCCGGCATCAACGACAACGGCTCCGGCTCGGCCGGCATCCTCGAGGTGGCGCTCGCCCTCGCCAAGTCCGGCCTCAAGCCCACCAAGCACCTGCGATTCGGCTGGTGGGGCGACGAAGAGGACGGCATGGTCGGTTCGCAGGCCTATGTCGACAAGCTCGGCGCCGACAAGTCGAAGATCGACTCGTACCTCAACTTCGACATGATCGGCTCGCCGAACCCGGGCTACTACGTCTATGACGACGACAGCCGCCTGGAGAAGGTCCTCAAGGACTGGTACGCCAAGAAGAACATCACCACCGAGAAGGACACCGAGGGCGACGGCCGCTCCGACCACGCCTCCTTCAAGGACGCGGGCATCCCCGTCGGCGGCTTCTTCTCCGGCGCGGACTACATCAAGACCGAGGAGCAGGCGAAGAACTGGGGCGGTGAGGCGGGCAAGGCGTTCGACGCCTGCTACCACCAGTCCTGCGACACCTCGAAGAACATCGACGACAAGTCGCTGGACACCAACACGGACGCCATCGCCAACGCGATATGGGAGCTCAGCTCCTGAGCCACCCGCCCCACCGCACGGTCAGCACCCGCTGACCGTCAGCGCTCGCGACCCGGTCGCCGGTCCCCGGCAGCCGGGTCGCGGTGTTCTGCGGCGATACCGAAGCGCCGCCGTTCGCCCGCAGCGGACGGGAGCTGTCGCACGGAAGAGACCGTGCGGATCACCTGCTCGTCCTCCGCGCCCTCTTCGCGCCGCCCCAGCTCTTCAAGTAGCTGCAGGTCAGCGGCGGATACCAGCGCCACCAGCGGCTTGCCGTGGCGGGTGACGACCACCCGCTCACCGCCGTAGACGACACGGTTGATCAAATCTGCCAGCTCCGCACGAGCTTGCGTCACCGGAATTTCGTAGGCCATGCTCCCATTCTAACGGGATGTACGTCCTGTACATTTTTTACGGAGGAGAGGAGCAGACATGCTGCGTCCGATGGCCCGCTATGTCCTTCCGGAGTTCACCGAGCGCACCTCGCAGGGGACGCGCTCCATGGACCCGTATTCCAAGCTGCTCAGCGAGCGCATCATCTTCCTGGGCACCCCGATCGACGACACCTCCGCCAACGACGTGATGGCGCAGTTCATCCACCTCGAACACGCCGCACCCGAGCAGGACATCTCGCTCTACATCAACTCCCCCGGCGGCTCCTTCACCGCGATGACCGCCATTTACGACACGATGCACTTCGTGTCGTGCGACGTGGAGACCGTCTGCCTGGGGCAGGCCGCCTCCTCCGCCGCGGTGCTGCTGGCCGCCGGCGCGCCCGGAAAGCGGCTGGCGCTGCCCGGGGCCCGGATCCTGATCCATCAGCCGTCGTTCAGCGAGCCCGTTCAGGGGCAGGCCAGCGACCTGCAGATCCAGGCGAAGGAGATGCTGCGCACCCGCGACCTGCTGGAGGAGATGCTGGCGCGGCACACCGGACAGCCCCGTGAGCGGATCGCCACCGATATCGAGCGCGACAAGATCTTCGACGCCCGCGCCGCCCAGGAGTACGGCCTGATCGACGGGATCACCCGCAACCGCAAGCAGTCGGCGCTCCAGCCCGTGGCGCGGTGAAGCCGATGCTGCCGCCCGAACCGCCGCCGCTGCCCGCGCTGACCCGCGCCGAGGGCGAACTCATCGACAGCTATCTGGAGGTGATCGACCTGCTCGGCCGGATCAACCCGACCCGCTGCGAAGGCACCTACACCGGGCTGCGCGCCGCCCAGGCGCTGGTCGGCAAGGCCACCCGGCTACGGGACGCCCTGACGCTCATGCACAGCCGGGGCGAGAGCGAACTGCACCGCGCGACGCTGACCCGGGCACTGCGGGTGCTGGACGGCGAGCGGCGGGCCGGGCTCGCGACGGTGCCGCCACCCGAGGAGCTCTGACCCGACACACGCACCGAGGCTGCGCATACGGCGTAGCGTCCGCGCCCGATGTGAGGAGGCGACGAATTGCGCGGAATAGACCCAATTCCTGGGACTTCGGATGTTTCGCCCCTGGTCCGAGGGGTGCAACACCCCGCGCCGTGGCACCTGAGGGAACAAAACTAACCATTCGGGTCAATTGTGACCCATCTCACATACGGCATTTTCAGCTCGGAATTCGGGTCCCAGGTGCGTGACGATCCCTTCGACGACAAGACCCCGCCACAGCGACGGGGCGGTCCGGACGGGCGCCTAATCCCGCCGCCGTGCCGGACGTCCGGTCGACGATGTGGACCGGCGGGAGCGGAGGACCCGAGCAGGACGGGGTCCCGGCCTTCACGGCCGAGGGCTCCTTGGGGTGAAGCCGTACAGACGGCCGGGCATCTTCGCCTGCCCGAACCCGACAGGTCTTCCTTCGCAGGCGGCTGACGAAGGGTTTGCGCATGACCGTGCGCATGCATACGCCGAATCTGCTGGCACGCGCCGGCACCGTCACCGCTCTGACGCTGGTCACGCTCGGCGGGACCAGCGTCGCGCCGGGAGCGGCCGGGAATGCCGAAGCCGCGTCCGTATCCGTCCACGCGCTGCGGGTCGCGGCTTCCAAGAGCGGAGCCCCCTACCAGTACGGCGCCCAGGGGCCGCACGCCTTCGACTGTTCGGGGCTGATGCTGTACTCGTTCAAGCGCGCCGGCCGGGCCCTGCCACGCACCGCCGCCGCGCAGTACAGCCGCACCCGGCATGTCGCGGCCACCTCGCGCCGCCGCGGCGATCTGGTCTTCTTCCATTCGCGCAGCGGCATTTACCACGTCGGTATCTACGCGGGCCGGGGCCGGATGTGGCACGCCCCCAAGGCCGGGAGCGTGGTGCGGCTGGAACGGATCTGGAGCCGTTCGGTCTGGTACGGGCGCGTGGGCTGACCTGCGACGTCATCTCACGCTCGGTCAATTGCCGGTGAGTTTGGACCATTTGGCCGGGTGACTTCGCAACGGAGCAGCCGGCTCACGTCCGTCCGCGGGAGCTTCCCGCCCGCGGACGGACCGGTCACGGTGCTGCCCCGGCCCGCACCGCGCGACGCGGGGGCGGTGTCCTTCACGTGCCGTGCCGTGGTGTCCGCGGCATGGCGCCCGTGGCGTGCCCCGCCTCAGGCCAGCGCCACCTCGACGAGCAGGATGCCTCCCAGGGCCGTCAGGAGCGCTCCGGTGGTGGCTTCCAGGGCGCGGGCCACCGAGGGGCGGCGCAACCAGACGCCCAGCCGGTCGACGAGCAGCGCGACGGCGGGGAACCACACCAGTGCCATGGCGACGACCATCGTCGCGAGCAGCAGCGTACGGGGCAGCGCGGGCTGTCCTGCCGGGACGAACTGCGGCAGCAGGCTGAGGAAAAGGACGGGGGCTTTGGGGTTGAGCGCATTGGTCAAAAAGCCCTGGCGCAGACTCTGCACAGTGCCCAGGAGAGCGGCGGGCCGGCCGTCGGCCGGTGCGCCGGCAGCGGGGCCGGCCGTGCGGTCCGTGGCGCCCGGCGGGCGGCGGAGGGCCGCGGTCAGGGCGCGGGTACCGAGGTACAAGAGGTAGACGCCGCCGAGGAGTTGGACGGCACCGAAGAGTGCGGGCACGGCGACCAGCACCGCCGCGAGCCCGGCCACCGCCAGGGCGGTGTGCACCAGCAGCCCGCCCGCGACTCCGACGGCGGTCGCCACCCCCGCCCTGCGCGAGTCGAGCGCATTGCGCACCACGACCGCGAAGTCCGCGCCCGGCATGGCGACCATGCCGGCGGCGACTCCGGTGAAGGCGATCAGCTGTCCGTCCATAGGAGCAGTTTGGCTGGTCAGAGCCTTTAATGGGTATTGGCAATGTTCTTGGAGAGCCTAAAGAGGTTCTTATGTACGACCCCACACGACTGGCCGCCCTGGTAGCGGTGGCGGAGGCCGGTTCGATCACCCGGGCCGCCGCCCGGCTGGGCTACACCGCTCCCGCGCTCTCCCAGCAGCTCGCCAAACTGGAGCGGGAGACCGGGGCGGCCCTGCTGGTGCGCCACCATCGCGGGGCTCGGCTGACGGCGGCCGGTGAGCTGCTGCTCGTACGGGCCCGGCGGGTTCTCGACGAGCTGGACCAGGCACGGCACGAGCTGTCCCGGCTGGCAGGGCTGTCCGGCGGCCGGCTGCGGGTCGGCACGTTCATGACCGCCGGTACGCATCTGCTGCCGCCCGCACTCAGCGCGTTCCGGCGGGCTCACCCCGATGTCGAGCTGAGCGTGACGGAGTACGTACCGCCGCAGGCGGCCGCGGCGGTGGCGCTGGGCGAGGTCGATCTGGCGCTGACGCACGAGTATGTGCCCGGCGAGGCGATGCCGGCGCCGGAGGGGGTGCGGCTGGAGCCGCTGCTGACCGAGGAACTGGTGCTGGTCACGGCGCCCGGTCATGCCCTGTCGGCGGGCGCCGGACGACTGCCGCTTGCCGAGCTGGCCGGCCAGCCGCTCGTCAGCATGGCGCCGGCCAACCCCAACCGACGCGAGGTGGAGGCCGCGCTGGCGGCCGCCGGGGCGAGTGAGGCGGTGCGCTGTGAGTCGCCGAGCTATGCGGTGGTGTGTGCGCTGGTGAGCGCGGGGCTCGGGGTGGCGGTGGTCCCGGAGATGGTGGCGGAGGGGTCGATGACACCGCTGGGGGTCCGCCGGCTGGATCCGCCGGAGCTGCACCGCAGGATCTCGGTGGCCTACCGCCCCGGCGGCGGCACCCCGGCCGCGGACACCCTGCGGGCCCTGTTGCGCGGGGCCTTCACCCGCCACTCGCCCGCGCCGTGACGGCGGACGGCCACGGCGGACGACAACTGGGCGGACGGCGGCCCGCCACCGGGGCCGCCGCCGTACCGGGGTGCGGACGGTCGTCGGGTTCAGACCGCCGGTGCGGTGGCCACGATCGTGCCGACCGCCGTGTCGAGCTGGGCGTCCGTCAGGTCCGCGCGGGCGGTGAGCCGCAGCCGGGAGATCCCGTCGGGCACGGACGGCGGCCGGAAGCAGCCGACCGCGAGTCCGGCCCCGCGGCAGTCGGCGGCCCAGCGGAGCGCGGCTTCGGGCGAGGGGGCACGGACGGAGACCACCGCCGCGTCCGGGCGTACCGCCGCCAGGCCCGCCGCGGTGAGCCGGTCGTGCAGCCCCCGTGCGACCGCAACGGCGCGGGCGGCGCGGTGCGGTTCGCGGCGCAGCAGCCGTAGCGCGGCGAGGGCGCCGCCGACCGCCGCCGGGGCGAGACCGGTGTCGAAGATGAACGACCGGGCGGTGTTGACCAGATGCTCGATGACCCGGGCCGGGCCGAGCACCACACCGCCCTGGGAGCCGAGCGACTTGGAGAGCGTCACGGTGGTCACCATGTCACCGTCACCGGCGAGTCCGGCCGCCCACAGGGCGCCACGGCCCCCCTCGCCCAGCACTCCCAGGCCGTGTGCGTCGTCGACGAGAAGTCCGGCGCCCCGTGCCCGGCAGACCTCGGCCAGCGCGGAGAGCGGCGCGGCGTCCCCGTCGACCGAGAACACCGAGTCGGTCACGGCGAGCGCCTGGCCGTCGTGGCCGGTCAGCGCGGCGCGTACGGCCTCCGGATCGGCGTGCGGGGTCACTTCGGTGCGGGCCCGGGAGAGCCGGCAGCCGTCGATGAGGGAGGCGTGGTTGCCGGCGTCGGAGACGATCAGGGTGCCGGGGGCGGTGAGCGAGGTGACCGCGGCGAGATTTGCGGCATAGCCGGAGGAGAGCACCAAAGCGGCCTCGAAGCCGCAGAATGCGGCGAGTTCCGCCTCCAGCCGGGCGTGCAGCTCGGTGCTGCCGGTGACCAGCCGGGAGCCGGTGGCGCCGGCGCCCCAGCGGTGGGGGGGGGGGGCCGCCCCCCCCGGGGGCGCGGGGGGCCCGGCGAGTACCGTGTAATAGTTTGCGGGCCGAAGCAGCCGCGGGGGGTAGGGCGGGCGGGGGGGCCGGGGGCGCCCC
>NZ_JBICXQ010000047.1:0-35447 GCF_043200375.1 Streptomyces sp. NPDC048434
GCCAGCGTTCGTCCTGAGCCAGGATCAAACTCTCCGTGAATGTTTACCCGTAATCGGGTGAAACACACACGAGAGCGGAACAACCAGACGGAATAGGTCCGGTCGTTCACAGCGTCCTCGCTGTGTGTGCCATCCGCACCACATGGGCGGGATGGACTTTCAAAGGAACCTCATCCACCGAGGTGGACGGGGTATCAACATATTTGGCGTTGACTTTTGGCACGCTGTTGAGTTCTCAAGGAACGGACGCTTCCTTTGTGCCTGTTTCACCAGGCTCTCCGGGCGCTTCCCTTCGGTCTTGCGTTTCCGACTCTATCAGATCCTTGCGGGCCCGATTTTCGCCGGTGCGTTTCCGCCTTTCGGCTTCTTCGCGTTTCCGACTCTACCAGATCCGGTTTCGTTTCGATTCCGGTTCCGATTTCCGTCGGAGGTCCGCCTCGGAGCAGTTATTCACTGCTGCCCTTTCGGCGTGGTTACTACTTTAGCGGTTTTCCCTGGCGACTCATAATCGAGGCGGCTGGACCGAATTTCGGCAACGCGAAATTGGACCCGTTAGGGAACCGATCGGAGTAGTTGGTTGTGCCGCCTGGCGGTCTGCGCAAATAGCGCTGCCCGTCTCCAGCGGCTCGGGCTACGTTAGGCGGTTCGCGATACAGAGTCAAGTAGCGGTGGTGGTGCGGCGTCGGGGGACGTGGGGCCGGTAGCGGCTGACGGTGGGGTCGTCTGCGATCCAGTAGCGCCAGGGGTGGTCGGCACCGGCGCCGCCGACGCCGGTGCGCGGGCCGTTGCGGACCAGCTCGGGAGCGGGCGGGCGGCCGTGCAGTACGGAGAGCGGGGCGGTGCCGCCGGTGCACAGGTCGGTGCCGTCGAGGGTGCGGTCGATGTCGAGGGCGGTGGCCAGGCGGGCCGGGCCCTGGGCCAGTTCTTTGGCGCTGCGGGCCTTGGGGCGGCGGCCGGCTGCCAGTTGCGCGCCGGTGAGGATCTCGCCGGCGCGCAGGAGGACACCGCTCGCCTTGTCCTCGGAGCCGCAGACCGTGTTGAGGCTGAACCACATCCCGTAGATGAAGTAGACGTACGCATGGCCGGGCGGGCCGAACATGGTGGCGTTGCGTGCGGTGCGGCCCCGGTAGGCGTGCGAGCCGGGGTCGGTCTCGCCGTCGTACGCCTCGACCTCGGTGAGCCGGAGTTCGATCGGACCGTCGGGGGTGTTGCGGCGGAGGATGCGGCCCAGCAGGTCGGGGGCCACGTCCACAACGGGACGGTCGAAGAAGTCGTGGGTGAGCGGCATACGTTCCGGTACGTCGGTCATGCGGACCGAGAGTAGTGCAGCCGTTTGGGAGGGCGGCTGGCCATGGGGACCTCGGGGTTGGGAAGGTGTGGCCCGTGGAACCGCGTCGTACGGTTTCGCGTTCGTAGGAATCAAGCCGAGAGCTCGGCGTGCAATACACAGCACAGGCGGTTCCGCCTGGGGAGGACGAGCATGGGATTCAAGAAGCTGCTGGCGAGCCTGGGCGCCGGAGGTGCGTCCGTGGAGACGGTGCTCTTTGAGGAGAACGTCGTCCCCGGTGGGGTCGTACAGGGCGAGGTGCGGATCCAGGGCGGGTCCGTGGCCCAGGACATCCAGGGTTTGTCCGTCGGACTGCAGGCGCGCGTCGAGGTCGAGAGCGGCGACGAGGAGTACAAGCGGAACATCGAGTTCACCAAGGTGCAGGTGGGCGGTGCCTTCGCGGTGCAGCCGGGTGCGGCGCACACCGTGCCGTTCGGGCTGGAGATTCCGTGGGAGACGCCGATCACCACATTCCTGGGGACGCATCTGCACGGGATGAACGTCGGGGTAACGACGGAGCTGGCGATCGCCCGTGCGGTGGACTCCGGTGACCTCGACCCGGTGAGCGTGCACCCGCTGCCGGCGCAGCAGGCGATCCTGGATGCGTTCGGGCGGCTCGGGTTCCGGTTCAAGGCCGCCGACCTGGAGCAGGGGCGCATCCGGGGGACGCGGCAGCGGCTGCCGTTCTACCAGGAGATCGAGTTCCATGCGCCGCAGCAGTACCGCGGGCTGAACCAGGTCGAGCTGTCGTTCGTGGCGGACGACCGGGAGATGGACGTCGTCCTGGAGATGGACAAGAAGCCGGGGCTGTTCAGCGAGGGGTCGGACACCTACCGGTCGTTCACGGTCGGGCTGAACGACTTCGAGGGGACCGACTGGGCGGGTTACCTCAACCAGTGGCTGGCGGAGGTCGGCGGTAAGCGGAACTGGCTCTAACCTGGCCGGACAAGGTGTCAGCAAGCGACCAGGAGGTGTTGCAGTGTCCGAGCTGAAGCGGCGGCCGCTCCCGCACGATTTCCATCCGCCGGTGCCGGAGTTCACGGTGCTGAGCGACGAGGTGGAGCCGGGCGGGACGCTGCGGCCGGAGCAGGTCTTCGCCGAGGGGAACCGTTCACCGCAGCTGCGGTGGGAGGGGGCACCCGCGGGGACGAGGAGCTACGCCGTCACCTGCTACGACCCGGACGCGCCGACGGGCAGTGGTTTTTGGCACTGGTCGCTGTTCGACATTCCGGCATCGGTGACGGAGCTGCCGGCCGGTGCCGGGTCCGGGGACATGAAGGGGCTGCCCGAGGGCGCCGTGCATGTCCGTAACGACTACGGCACCCGGGACTTCGGGGGCGCCGCGCCGCCGCCCGGGGACGGTCCGCACCGCTATGTGTTCACGGTGTACGCGGTGGACCAGGAGAAGCTCGGTCCGGATGGCGAGGCCTCGCCCGCGGTGGTGGGCTTCAATCTGCGGTTCCACACGCTCGGGCGGGCCCAGCTGATCGCCGAGTACGAGGTGCCCGCGGCGGGCTGAGCGCCGTAATTCCGTTGCGCCCCGGCGCTTCTCGCACGCAGAGTGGTTCCCGTGCCGCCGCCCCGTAAGAAGGGCGTCGGGCAGCAGGTACCGCAGTGGCGGGAGCGGCGGGGCGCAGGTGTGTCGCCCGCCTCCCCCATGTCGTCAAGGCATGGAAGGTGCCCCCATGCGGAGCCCGGACTTGTGTCGGGTGTCCTCGCCGGCTGCCGTCGCTCCGGGTCTCGCGTATTTCACGGGGGTGGGACCCGGAGCGCACTCTTTTCGCGGCCCGTGAGGCGCCGCCGATCACTCCCTTTTCATCTGCCGATCGTCCGCCATTTCCCTTGTGGCATGCGGAAATTGCGTTGTTCGGGGAATACCTGCCGCTGCACAGTGGAGCAGCTTCGCCGCGGGGGCGAAGCGGGTCCGGGAGGTGGACGGGATGCGCGAGACGCTGGTGCTGAATGCGAGCTTCGAGCCGCTGTCAACGGTGTCGCTGCGACGTGCGGTGGTGCTGGTCATGCAGGACAAAGCAGTCGTCGAGCACGCTCACCCGGGTCTGCGGATCCGTGCCGCTTCGGTGGACATACCGGTGCCGCAGGTGATCAGGCTCAGCAGGTACGTACGGGTGCCGTTCCGAAGACGGGCGCCATGGTCGCGTCGGGGTGTGCTGGTGCGTGACCAGCACCGGTGTGCGTACTGCGGGCGCCGGGCGACGACCGTGGACCATGTCGTGCCGCGGTCGCACGGCGGTGAGGACACCTGGCTGAATACCGTCGCCTCGTGTGCGGAGGACAACCACCGCAAGGCGGACCGTACGCCCGAGCAGGCGGGGATGGATCTGCTGCGGCGGCCGTTCGAGCCGACGCCGGCGGATGCGCTGCTGTCGACGCTGGGAGTGTCGGTGCGGGACGGGCTGCCGGAGTGGCTGGCGCTGCCTGCGTAGCGCGGGCCCGGCCCGCCTGCCGTCCGGGCCGTCACCCGACTCGCCTTATTTGAGGAGGAGTTGGGTGATGGCCAGCAGGCCGACGACGACGATGACGGCGCGCAGGGCGGTGGGCGGCAGACGGCGGCCCACCTTCGCGCCGAGCTGGCCGCCGACGGTGGAGCCGACCGCGATCAGGCCGACGGCAGCCCAGTCGAAGTGTGCGACGAAGAGGAAGAAGACCGCGGCGACGCCGTTGACGATCGCGGCGAGGACGTTCTTGAGGGCGTTGATGCGCTGCAGGTCGTCGTGGAGCAGCAGGCCCATCAAGGAGAGGTAGAGCACCCCTTGGGCGGCGCCGAAGTAGCCGCCGTAGGCGCTGGCGAAGAGCAGCCCGACCAGCAGGGCGATGCCGCCGTCGCGGTGGGCGGTGGTGCCGGTGCGCTCGCGGCGGGCGCGGAGCGCGGCGGCCAGCTTGGGCTGGGCGATGACGAGTACGAGCGCGATCGCGATCAGAGCGGGGACGATCGTGTCGAAGGCCTTGGAGGGCAGAGCGAGAAGCAGCATCGCGCCGGCCAGACCGCCGACGAGGGCGGTGAGGCCGAAGCGGAGGATCCGGCGGCGCTGGCCGACGAGTTCGCGGCGGTAGCCGATGGCGCCACTGAGGGAACCGGGCACCAGGCCAAGGGTGTTGGACACGTTGGCCGTGACGGGTGGCAGACCGAAGGCGAGCAGCACCGGGAAGGTGATCAGGGTGCCGGACCCGACGACGGTGTTGATCGTCCCGGCGCCGATTCCGGCGGCGAGGACAGCGACGGCTTCCCAGATGGTCACGCGGATTCCCCCCTGGTGCATGATCGGTACGGTTCCGCCCGATCATGCACCAGGGGGCCGGCCGTGTCAGTCGATGGGGGGCGCTTCGCGGTTCGGCGAGCTGGGCTTGGGGATGGAGCCGCCGCCGGTCGGCGGGGCGAAGTTGCCGAGGGCGCCGCCGAGGCCCTTGAGGGCGTCGCCGATCTCGCTGGGCACGATCCAGAGCTTGTTGGCGTCGCCCTCGGCGATCTTCGGGAGCATCTGGAGGTACTGGTAGGAGAGCAGCTTCTGGTCCGGGTCCCCGGCGTGGATCGACTCGAAGACCACCCGGATCGCCTGGGCTTCGCCCTCGGCGCGCAGGGCCGCGGCCTTGGCCTCACCTTCGGCGCGCAGGATCGAGGACTGCTTCTCACCCTCGGCGGTGAGGATCTGGGACTGCCGGACACCTTCGGCCTGGAGGATGGCGGCGCGCTTGTCACGGTCGGCGCGCATCTGTTTCTCCATCGAGTCCTGGATGGAGGTCGGCGGCTCGATGGCCTTGAGCTCGACGCGGTTGACGCGGATGCCCCACTTGCCGGTGGCCTCGTCGAGGACGCCGCGCAGCGCCGCGTTGATCTCCTCGCGGGAGGTCAGGGTCCGTTCGAGGTCCATGCCGCCGATGATGTTCCGCAGGGTGGTGACGGTGAGCTGCTCGATGGCCTGGATGTAGCTGGCGACCTCGTAGGTCGCGGCACGGGCGTCGGTCACCTGGTAGTAGATGACGGTGTCGATGTTCACGACCAGGTTGTCCTGGGTGATCACCGGCTGCGGCGGGAACGGCACGACCTGTTCGCGGAGGTCGATGCGGTTGCGGATGGAGTCGATGAACGGGACGACGATGTTCAGGCCCGCGTTGAGGGTGCGGGTGTAGCGGCCGAAGCGTTCGACGATGGCGGCGCTCGCCTGCGGGATGACCTGGATCGTTTTGATGAGTGCGATGAACACGAGCACCACCAGGATGATCAGGACGATGATGATCGGTTCCACAGCGGCTCCCGTGCCCTTCGTTGCTGGTCCGTGCCGGCCGGTGACCGGCTTGCCGTTGATCAGTCTTTCAGAGTCGTGGCTCGTCGCGCAGCGTGTTCGGGTCAGATGACGACGGCGGTGGCGCCTTCGATCTCGACGACGTCGACCTGCTGGCCGGGCTCGTAGACCTGACTGCCGTCGAGGGAGCGGGCGGACCAGACCTCGCCGGCGAGCTTGATACGGCCGCCGACTCCGCCGTCGACCCGCTCCAGGACCGTGGCGGTCTTGCCCTTGAGCGCGTCGATGCCGGACGCCAGTTGGGGGCTCTGGCCGCGGTGGCGGTTGGCGAGGGGGCGTACGACAGCGATCAGCGCCACCGATACGGCGGCGAACACGAGGAATTGCAGGACGGTGCCGCCACCGAGGCCCGCAGTGACGGCACCGGCGACGGCGCCGACCGCGAGCATCCCGAATTCGGGCATCGCGGTCACGACGAGAGGAATACCCAGCCCTACGGCGGCGATCAGCCACCACACCCATGGATCCACGGCTTCATGGTAGATCCGTGCGGCGGCCCGGGACAGGGCGCGATCGGTCAGTGAGGGGAAGCACGCGGTGCCGCGACGGGGATCCCCCGGACAGAACCCCGGAGGCTCCTTGAGGGTGGCGGTCGGACCGTCAGGTCAGGGGCAGGCCCTGCGCGGTCCAGCGGTCGTTTCCGTTGCGCTCGACGATCAGCGGGAGACCGAAGCAGTGGGAGAGGTTGCTGGAGTTCAGCTCGAGTTCGAGGGGGCCGGCGGCCAGCACCTTGCCCTGACGGATCATCAGGACGTGGGTGAAGCCCGGGGCGATCTCCTCGACATGGTGGGTGACCATGATCATCGAGGGGGCGTACGGGTCGCGGGCGAGGCGGCCGAGGCGGCGCACCAGGTCCTCGCGGCCGCCGAGGTCGAGACCGGCGGCCGGCTCGTCCAGCAGGAGCAGCTCCGGGTCGGTCATCATGGCGCGGGCGATCAGGGTGCGCTTGCGCTCGCCCTCGGAGAGGGTGCCGAACTTCCGGTCGAGATACGCGGTCATGCCGAGGCGGTCGAGGAAGGCGCGGGCCCGCTGCTCGTCGATGTCCTCGTAGTTCTCCTGCCAGCTGGCCGTCATGCCGTACGCGGCGGTGAGCACGGTCTGCAGGACGGTCTGGCTGCGCGGCAGCTTGTCGGCCAGCGCGATGCCGGCGATACCGATGCGCGGGCGCAGATCGAAGACGTCGACCTTGCCGAGCTGCTCGCCGAGGATCGACGCGCTGCCGGAGGTCGGGAAGAGGTAGCTGGAGGCGACATTCAGCAGGGTGGTCTTGCCGGCGCCGTTGGGGCCGAGGATCACCCAGCGCTCGCCCTCCTTCACCGACCAGGAGACCTGGTCCACCAGAGCCCGTCCCTCGCGGACCACGGATACGTCCACCAGCTCCAGCACATCGCTCATGAGCGCGTTGTCTCCCATTGCTTCTCGGTCGTCGCGTACACCTGTAGGCGCAGCCCCCTGCAAACCTACGCCACTCAATGTCAGTGCTCTTCCCTAGGCTGGGGAGCATGCTCGATGAACCACGTTCAGGACGGCTTGCGGCATGGGGAAATGCCCTTTTGGCCGGACTTGTCTCACCTGATGAAGCCGCGCATCGGATCGCGGACGACGATGCGGTGCACCGCGTGGAGGGCCTGCCCGGGGAGGAGGCGCAGGTCGGGCTGACGCTCGCGCTGGGGCGGCTGCGGACGCTGGGGGCGACCGGCCTGCGGGTGGCCCTGCCGGTGCCCGGACATCCGCTGGGGCTGTGCGGGCCGCCCGAATTCAACGCGCGGGCGCTGGAGGCCGAGGAGGCGGTGCTCGCCTCGGGAGCCGGACTGGGGCTGATTCCGGAGAGGTACGAGGCCGGGCCGGAGGGTGGTGCCGGACCCGATGTGCATGTGGAGGTGGTCTGGCGCTGTCTGCCGGTACGGGACGCGCCGCCGGCCGATGTGCCGTCGCTGGGCGAGGCCGAGCGGGAGCTGGCGGAGGCGCTGCGGGACGCGACCGAGCTGCTCTCGAAGCTGGATGTGGCCGGGGCCGGCCCCGTGGCGCAGGCGGCGCTGGAGGCGTACCGGGCGCGGGCCGAGGCCGGCCGGCAGGTGCTGGCTCCCGGGTACCCGCCGCGTGCGGTGCGGGTATTGGAGCTGGCGCAGCGCGTCGGTGCGCTCATCGATATCGCGCAACAGGCCGGCGGGGACGGCAGGGAGCACGGTGCGGCGGTGAGTTCGTCCGAGATCGCGGCCCGCGCCGAGGCGCTGCGGCCGGTGGAGCGTACGGCCCGGCGGGCGCAGGTGGCGGCGTACAACTCCGCGGTGGAGGAGAGGGAGCGGCACCGGGGGTGAACGGAGTAGGCCCCGCCGGACCATTGTGTGGTCGACGGGGCCCTCGCCGAACGGGGCCGGACAGCTCTGGGCAGGCAAGCTGTTCAGCCCGGCTCGGACAACCTCAGTTGTTCGCGGTGAAGTTGCCGAAGGCGGGGTTGAGCGCACCGATGACGGTGGCGGTGTTGCCGGTGGCGTTCACGGGCACGTGCACGGGGACCTGGGCGAGGTTGCCCGAGCCGATGCCGGGGGAAAGCGTGGCCGTGCCGTCGGCCTGCGCGCCACTGGTCGCGAAGGCGGATCCGGTAGCCGCACCGAGGGCGATCCCGGTGGCGGCGAGGACGAGGGCGGCCTTCTTGGCGGTGTTCATGGGGGCGTGTTCCTCACGTGGCGGCACAGAGCCGGAAACCGGAAAGACGATGGCGGAGGGAGGGGACCGGCCGCGCGTCGAAGGGGTGACGGTGCCGGTCGGGCCCGACCCGCGCGGACCATGGCGTCGCGCGGGTCAGACGGGGTCCTGCGGGCGGCCTGCGCTCAGAAGTTGGCGCAGGGGTTGCCGAAGGTGGGGTTGAGCGCGCCGACGGCGGTGACGGTGAGGCCGCAGGCGTTCACGGGGACGTGCACCGGGGCCTGGATGACATTGCCGGAGACGATGCCCGGGGAGTGCACCGCGCCGCCCTGCGCCTGCGGGGAGTGGGCGGAGGCGACACCGGTGCCCGCAAGGGCGAGACCGCTCGCCACCATGGTGAGGACCGCTGCGCGCTTGATGTTCTTCACTTCTGTAGCTCCTCGTTGCCGTTGCCGTGGCCAGCCGCCACGACTGCACTGGACAACGGCAGGGACCGAGAAGGGATACGCCGAATGGGCTACAGCTACACGACAGTATGAATCTCGGATCTGAAGACGACGTTCCGGTTGCGTCATCGCCGTACGGGAGCACCGTGGTACACCGGCGCTCCCGTACGGGCGATCAGGCCCCGATGCCGTGCCGTACGGCCCACAGCGCGGCCTGTGTCCGGTCGGCGAGGTCGAGCTTCATGAGGATGTTGGAGACATGGGTCTTGACGGTCTTCTCGGACAGCACCAGCGCACGGGCGATCTCGCGGTTGGAGCGGCCGTCCGCGATCAGGCCGAGCACCTCGCGCTCGCGGTCGGTGAGGGAAGTCCCGCGCCCCTGGCCGCTGTTGTTCTCTTCCTGGGTGAGCAGTGCGCCGGCCACCTCGGGCTGCAGCAGGACATGGCCCGCGTGGACGGAGCGGATGGCGCCGGCCAGCGCCTCCGGGTCGATGTCCTTGTAGACATAGCCGGCCGCGCCCGCGCGCAGCGCCGGGACGACGGTGCGCTGTTCGGTGAAGCTGGTGACCACCAGCACCCGGGCGGGGTTTTCCAGTTCGCGCAGCCTGCGGAGCGCCTCGATGCCGTCCATGCCGGGCATCTTGACGTCCATCAGGACGACGTCCGGGCGCAGCTCCTCGGCGGCGGCGATGCCCTCGGCGCCGTCGGAGGCCTCGCCCACCACCTCGATGTCGTCCTGGACCTCAAGGAATGTCCGCAGCCCACGGCGCACGACCTGGTGGTCGTCGACGAGCAGCACGCGGATCGCCTGTCCGCCGCCGGACGTCCGCCGCCCGGAGCCCGCCCCTGCTTCGTCCCGGGGGATCCCCATCGCACCGCCCCTGTCCTTGTCAGCCACCGGGCACCTCCATCTCGACAGTGGTGCCCTTACCGGGCTCCGATTCCACGGTGAGCTTCCCGCCGACGCCGCTTGCGCGGTCACGCATGGAGACCAGGCCCAGGTGGCGGCCGGCCCGGCGGACTGTGCCGGGGTCGAAACCGCAGCCGTCGTCGGCGACCCGCAGCAGCGCGCCCTGGCCGTTGCGGGTGAGGGTCACCTCGACATGGCCGGCGCCGGAGTGCCGCAGGGCGTTGTGCAGCGCCTCCTGGGCGACCCGGAGCATCGCCTCCTCCTGGGAGGCCGGCAGCGCCCGGACGCAGTGGGCCGCGAAGGTGACGCGCGCGGAGTGGGCTCGGTCCAGGACCTGGGCCTGGGAGCGCAGGGTGGCGGCCAGGCCGTCCTCGTCCAGGGCGGCGGGCCGCAGTTCGACGACGGCGGCCCGCAGTTCGTCGGCGGCCTCCGCGGCCAGCGCGGCGACCTGGTGCAGCTCGTCCTTGGCGCGCTCCGGATCACGGTCGACCAGGGCGGTGGCGGCCTGGGCGGTGAGGCGGAGCGAGAAGAGCTTCTGGGCGACCGCGTCGTGCAGCTCGTGGGCGATCCGGGCGCGCTCCCCGGCAATGGTCAGCTCGCGGCTGCGCTCGTAGAGGCGGGCGTTGGTCAGCGCGATGGCGGCGTGCTGGGCGAGTATCCCGAGCAGCCGCTCGTCCTCCTCGGTGAAGCGGCAGCCGCCCCCGTGGGACGGAGGGGGCTCGGGGCAGCGCTTGTTGGCCAGGAAGAGGGCGCCGAGGATCTCGTCGCCGTCGGCGACCGGCAGGCCGAGGAAGTCGGACATGTCCGGGTGCGCCGCCGGCCAGCCGCCGAAGCGCGGGTCCGCACGGACGTCGGCGAGCCGCTCGGGGGTGGCGTGGTGCAGCATCGCGGCGAGGATGCCGTGCTGGCGGGGCAGCGGGCCGATGGCCTTCCACTGCTCGGGGCTGACGCCGTCCACCACGAACTGGGCGAAGCCGCCGTGGTCGTCGGGCACACCCAGGGCGGCGTACTCGGCGTCCAGCAGCTCGCGGGCCGAGGCCACGATCGTCTTGAGGACGTCGCGCACCTCCAGATGCCTGCTCATCGCCAGGATCGCGGTGCTCACCGCGGGGATCCCGGCTCCCGGTCCGTTGGTCATGGCATCACCGTACCGGCGGGGCGACCAGGCCGTATCGGTCCGATGACGGCCGCCGCCTACACCCACCGGCCTAGGCCGAATGCCCTGGCCATGGCCGGTCCGGCGCCCGACGTCCGCGGGGCGGCGGTGTTCCTACGGTGAGGGCGAGGCCGGGATCCCGGCCCGGACCGGAAGGGGACGTGATCATGCCGGTGGCGATCATCACGGGGGCATCGAAGGGGCTGGGCCGGGCGCTCGCCGCAGCGCTGGCCGAACGGGGCTGGGATCTGGTCGTGGACGCCAGGTCGGCCGGGCCGCTGGCGGACGCGGCGCGGGAGCTGCGCGGGGCGGGGGTGCGGGTGGTCGCCCTGCCCGGGGATGTGACGGACGGCGGGCACCGGGCGGCGCTGGTGGCCGCGGCCGGTGGGCTGGGCGGGCTCGATCTGCTGGTGAACAACGCGAGCGCGCTGGGGGCCGAGCCGCTGGTGCGGCTGGCGGACCATCCGCTGGACGGGCTGCGGGCGGCGCTGGAGGTGAATGTGGTGGCACCGCTCGGACTTATCCAGGAGGCTTTGCCGCTCTTGCGTACTTCCTCCTACCTGCCCTCGTATGAGGAAGACACCCCTTATATAGGGAACGCTCCTTTTATAGGGGATGCCGGAAATGGCAAGGCGTACGATTCACACCCTTACATCGAGAATGCCCGAAATGCCGGATCGTCCGATTCGCCCCCTTATGAAGGGATAG
Source organism: Streptomyces sp. NPDC048434 (assembly GCF_043200375.1). Taxonomy (NCBI): domain Bacteria; kingdom Bacillati; phylum Actinomycetota; class Actinomycetes; order Kitasatosporales; family Streptomycetaceae; genus Streptomyces; species Streptomyces sp. NPDC048434. The sequence goes on from NZ_JBICXQ010000047.1 coordinate 11,513, forward strand.
ATTCTGCAGCTATCGGGGCGAATGGGACAGACGTCACGGCGGGTGGGGCAGTTCTCAACATCAGCTCGGACGCGGCCGTCGAGGCGTACCCGACCTGGGGCGGCTACGGGGCGGCGAAGGCGGCACTGGACCAGCAGTCGGCGGTGCTCGCGGTGGAGGAGCCGGGGCTGCGGGTGTGGTGGGTGGACCCGGGCGATATGCGGACGGGTCTGTACGCGGCCGCCGTACCGGACGACGACGACGCCGGCCGGCCGCTGCCCGCGACGGTGGTCCCCGGGCTGCTGCGCTTGCTGGACGGCAAGGCCCCCAGCGGGCGGTACCACGCGGCGGCCGGGGCGGCCGCCGCCGACGGGGCGGGCCCGCGGTGATTGCGGAGGCGCTGCAGGTCCCGGAGGAGCTGTCGGCCGGGATTCCGGCCGAGCAGCGGGGGCCGGGCCTGGGCCGGGATGCCGTACGGCTGATGGTGAGCCGGGGCGCGGCCGAGGTCGGCCATCATGACTTCGGCGAGCTGCCGGATCTGCTGACGGCCGGGGATGTGCTGGTGGTGAACACCTCGCGGACGCTGCCGGCCGCGGTGGACGGCCGGGTCGGGGACAGCCGGGGGCGTGGCGAGCCGGTGGTGGTGCACTTCTCGACGCGGGCGGACCGGTGGCACCCGGCGGGACGGACGGCGGACGGCTGCTGGGCGGTGGAGCTGCGGAGTCCGGACGGCCGGGGCAGCACCCGGCCCCGGGCGGGCGGCCCGGCCGGCACGGTGGTGCGGCTGCCCGGCGGGGCGCGGCTGCTGCTGGAGGCCCCGCTGGACCCCGGGGGCGCACGGCTGTGGTGGGCGCGGGTGGCGGGCGCGGAGGTGCCCGAGCTGATGCGGCGCCACGGGCGGCCGATCCGCTACGGCTACACGGACCGGGATCAGCCGCTGGCCGCGTACCAGACGGTGTTCGCGGTGGACTCCCCCGGCGCCGGCAGCGCGGAGATGCCGAGTGCCGCCCGGCCCTTCACCGCCGCGCTGGTGGCGCGGCTGGTCAGCAGGGGCGTGCAGTTCGCGCCGATCTCGCTGCATACGGGGGTCGCCTCGGCGGAGGCGTTCGAGCCGCCGTATGCGGAGCGGTTCATGGTGCCGCCGGCCACGGCGTGGCTGGTGAACGCCGCGCGGGCCCGGCGCAGGGCGGCGGCACGGCGGCACCGTCCGGCGCGGGGCGCCCCGGCCGGGCGGATCGTGGCGGTGGGGACCACGGCCGTACGGGCCCTGGAGTCGGCGACCGGCAGGGACGGGCGGGTGCGGGCCGCGGCCGGCTGGACGGAACTCGTGGTGACGCCGGAGCGCGGGGTGCGGGCGGTGGACGGCCTGCTCACCGGGCTGCACGAGCCCACCGCCTCCCATCTGCTGATGCTGGAGGCGGTGGCGGACGGGGAGGTGCTGGGTCGCGCCTACGCTGCGGCGGTGCAGCGGCGCTATCTGTGGCATGAATTCGGCGATCTGCATCTCGTGCTGCCGGACTGAGGTCCGGCTCCGGCCCCGGACCGGGTCCGGAACGCGGTGGGTGCCGCACTCGGCGAGGCGCTGGACGCCCGCCCGGTGCGGTTCCGCCGGGAAGACCTGGAGCGGCCGCCAGGAGGAACCGGAGCTGGCGCCGGCGCGAAGGCGCGCGGTGATTCCGGTGGACCCTCGGGTCCCGGAATGCGAAGTGCCTGAGGTGATCCCGCGAGTCGCTCTACCGACGCAAGGTGGAGTTCTGACGCATACGGACTGTGCATTTGCAATTACGTCCGGCGAGACAAACTTCTTCGCAGTGTGACGCCGCGCATAGGACGCAGGTCACTTACGAGCCGGGTTAGTGGACCCCCCAATACTGCGTGAGCTGGGAAAGTCCTATTCCGGATGCAATATCCAGCACCCTGGTTCCACTAACTCGGATCGTATGTCGCACCTTTGCCGGGGGAATTTCCTGCCGCTAAGAATGGCTCTCGTCGCTCGGCGCCGTGATCGGAACTACGGCGTTCGCCACCGCTCTGGGCCCGTGCGTCGTCCCCCCATCGGAAGGTCCGTCCCGCCATGCCTAAGCACGCCAATTCTGGTCTCCACCGCCTGACCCGGACGCACAAGCTCTCCGTCGCCGGTGTCGCCGCAGCCGGTGCCGCAGCTCTGGTCCTCACCGCCGTTCCGGGTGCCGACGCCGATCAGGGCAAGACCCAGGCCGCCGCTGTCGAGAACGTGAAGCCGGTCGCCTTCAGCGCGGTCGGTACCGCCGCCCAGGCCCAGCAGGCGACGATCGCCAAGCAGGCCGACAACTCCGCCGCCCAGGGCAAGGCCGAGGCCGCCGCCAAGAAGGTCGCGGTCGAGAAGGCCGCCAAGGCGAAGGCCGCCGCCATAGCGAAGGCCAAGGCCGAGAAGGCACGCGCGGCGAAGGCTGCCGCGGACCGGTCCGCCGTGCGCGCCGCGGTCCCCGCCGCCGCGAAGCCGGCCGTGAAGCCGGTCGCCGCGAAGCCCGTCGCGAAGCCGGTCGTGAAGCCCGTGGCGAAGCCCGTCGCGAAGCCGGTGGCCAAGCCGGTGGCGAAGACCTACCCGGACAACCTGGACGGCTGGATCCGCGAGTCGCTGCACATCATGGCCAAGAAGGGCATCCCCGGCTCTTACAACGGCATCCACCGCAACATCATGCGCGAGTCCAGCGGTAACCCGATGGCCATCAACAACTGGGACATCAACGCCATCAACGGCGTCCCGTCCAAGGGCCTGCTCCAGGTGATCGCCCCGACCTTCAAGGCGTACCACGTCGAAGGCACCTCCTGGAACGCCTACGACCCGGTCGCCAACATCACCGCCGCCTGCAACTACGCGGCCGACAAGTACGGCTCGATGGACAACGTCAACTCGGCGTACTGAGCCGCTGGTTCGGACAGTCCGCAGTCGCACACCGCCGAGGGGCGGCACCCGGTCCCGGGTGCCGCCCCTCGGGCGTGCGGTGCGGTGCGTGCGCTACTTGCGCATGACCTCGGGCTCGTGGCGGCGCAGCAGTCGTGCGACGACGAAGGCGAGCGCGACGCCCAGGGCGATCAGAATGATCATGTCCATCACATAGACGCCGGTCTGGTGCTTCCACAGCGGGTCCGGGTTGCCCGGCTCCCACGGCAGGAGCGTGTTCATATCGGCGGTCGCGCCCATCGCGGCGACGGCCCAGCGCGAGGGCATCAGCCAGGCGAACTGCGCGACGCCCACGGTGTCGAAGAGCTGGAAGAGCACGCCGGTGAAGACGACCTGGACGATGGCGAACATGACCAGCAGCGGCATGGTCTTCTCGGCCGTCTTGACCAACGAGGAGATGACCAGGCCGAACATCATCGAGGTGAAGCCGAGCGCGATGATCGCCAGTGCCATCTCGATCGCCGGGGCCTTCGCCACGACGAGGCCCTCGGTGGGCATGTTCCGGGTGCAGAAACCGATCACCGCGATGATCACGCCCTGAATGGCCGTGACCACGCCGAGCACGATCACCTTGGACATCAGATACGCCGACCGCGACAGGCCGGTGGCCCGTTCGCGCTCGTAGATGACCCGCTCCTTGATGAGTTCACGGACCGAGTTGGCGGCACCCGAGAAGCACATGCCGACCGCGAGGATCAGCATGATGGTGCTGGCGTCGCGGTTGGTGCGGCCCTTGGCTATCGGGCCGTAGCCGAGGCCGTAATCGCTGGGGATCAGCATCGAGACCACACCGAGCACCGCGGGCAGGATCACCATCAGGCCCAGGAAGCCCCGGTCGGAGGCGAGCACCGAGACATAGCGGCGCATCAGGGTCCACAGCTGTGAGCCCCAGCTCTGGGACTTGTGCGTCCGGGCCTGCGGCACCTGGACATTGACCGACTGCGGGGCGACGGCGTCGATGTCCGCGGCGTACATCTGGTAGTGCGGGGAGCCGCGCCAGCGCCCCATCCAGTCGTAGTCGCGGTAGTTCTCGAACGCCGAGAAGACGTCCGCCCAGGTGTCGTACTGGAAGAAGTTGAGCGCTTCCTCGGGCGGGCCGAAGTAGGCCACGCCGCCGCCCGGGGCCATCACCAGCAGCTTGTCGCACAGCGCGAGTTCGGCCACCGAGTGCGTGACGACCAGGACCGTACGGCCGTCGTCCGCGAGGCCGCGCAGCAGCTGCATGACGTCGCGGTCCATGCCCGGGTCGAGACCGGAGGTCGGCTCGTCCAGGAAGATCAGCGACGGCTTGGTGAGCAGCTCCAGTGCCACCGACACCCGCTTGCGCTGGCCGCCGGAGAGCGAGGTGACCTTCTTGTCCTTGTGGATGTCGAGCTTGAGCTCGCGCAGCACCTCGCCGATCCGGGCCTCGCGCTCGGACTCCGCGGTGTCACCGGGGAAGCGGAGCTTGGCCGCGTACTTGAGCGCCTTCTGGACGGTCAGCTCCTTGTGCAGGATGTCGTCCTGCGGGACCAGACCGATGCGCTGGCGCAGTTCGGCGAACTGCTTGTAGAGGTTCCGGTTGTCGTAGAGGACATCGCCCTGGTTGGCGGGGCGGTAGCCGGTCAGCGCCTTGAGCAGCGTCGACTTACCGGAGCCGGAGGGGCCGATGACCGCGACCAGCGACTTCTCGGGGACACCGAAGGAGACGTCCTTGAGGATCTGCTTGCCGCCGTCGACGGTGACCGTGAGATGGCGGGCCGAGAAGGAGACCTCGCCGGTGTCGACGAACTCCTCCAGGCGGTCGCCGACCAGCCGGAAGGTGGAGTGACCGACACCGATGATGTCGTTCGGGCCGACCGGCGCCTTGCCGGACTTGGGGACCGGCTGGCCGTTGATGTACGTGCCGTTGTGACTGCCGAGGTCATGGATCTCGAAACGGCCGTCGGGGGTGGCACGGAACTCGGCGTGGTGGCGGGAGACCTGGAGGTCGGAGACGACCAGCTCGTTCTCCAGCGCACGGCCGATGCGCATCACCCGGCCGGTGTCGAGGCGGTGGAACGTGGTCGGGCTGCGGTCGCCGTGGACCGGCGTGCCGTCCGCCTGCTGGGCGGGGCGCTGCTCGGGCTGCCGGGCCTGCTGCGGGGGCACGGCCTGCGAAGGCTGCTGTGCCTGCGGAGGCTGGGCCTGCTGTGGCGGGACGTACGGCGGCTGCTGGGCTTGCGGCGGGGCCTGCCAGCCCTGCTGGGCCGGCGGCTGCTGCCGGCCCGGCGGCTGGTGCGCGGGCGGCGCCTGCCACCCCTGGGCGGCCTGCTGCTGCGGCGCCATGGCGGGCTGCGCGCTGAAGGCGTCGGCGGCCGGCGCCCCGGCGGACAGGGTCACCCGGGGACCGTCGGTGGCGTTGCCCAGATGCACGGTCGAGCCGGGGCCGATCTCCACCTGGTGGATCCGCTGGCCCCGGACGTACGTGCCGTTGGTACTCCCCTGGTCTTCGATGATCCAGCCGCGACCGGCCCAGCGCACGGTGGCGTGCCGCCAGGAGACCCTGGCGTCGTCGAGCACCATGTCGCCCTGCGGATCACGGCCCACGTTGTAGGACCGGGACGGATCGAGCGTCCAGGTCCTTCCGTTCAATTCGAGTACGAGTTCAGGCACTCCATGCCCCATTACATAGTCCCCCGAGTGACGCCCTGTATGGGAAGTCTAGGGATGGCGAACATCGTGAGGAACTATTTCAGGCTCGGCCCTCCGACCGGAAACCGGGACGGGACCGGGGTGCAAGAGGCCTGTCCCGGCGCCCGTCAAACTCCCCCGGAGCACGGAAAGAACCCATGGATGGGCAAGGATCACCGGATTACGGGTGTACCGGGCGGACCGGGTTCCGTCGGGGGCGGCACAGCCCGCCGACGATGTCGTGCACGTCCGCGTTCGAGGCCGCATGATGGGATGAAGCGGACAAATACCTGACCGGTAGCGCGGTCCGCCGTGGTTGCGTTCCGTCATCATGCCGAACCCGTCGCCCCGGCAAGGGGGTTGGCGCACCGGAGCAGATGCCCTGGTCGGGCGGTGCGAGGCGCGCCGGACACGACTCCATAACGATCGACGGGGGCGCCGGGGGCCAGGAGCGAGGGGCTCCGGCGCGGCGGAACGGGGCCGCGCCGGTCCGAACCCCGGACACCCGTACGGACGCGAGCGCCCGGCGGTTACCGTAAGGGCACCATGAGCGCATCGCAGATCCCGCCTGCCACCGCCGTACCGGGCGATGACGTACCGACCCTCCTCGTGAAGATCTTCGGGAAGGACCGGCCCGGCATCACCGCAGGTCTCTTCGACACCCTCGCTGCCTACTCCGTCGATGTCGTGGACATCGAACAGATGGTGACCCGGGGACGCATCACCCTGTGCGCGCTGGTCACCGCCCCCTCCCCCGCCGAGGGCTCCACCGGCTCCTCCGAGGGTGACCTGCGGGCCACCGTGCACAGCTGGGCCGAGTCGCTGAACCTCCAGGCGGAGATCATCTCCGGCCGCGGCGACAACCGTCCGCGCGGCACCGGACGTTCGCATGTCACCGTGCTGGGACATCCGCTCACCGCGGAGACCGCCGCCGCGATCGCCGCCGCCATAACCGCCACCGGCGGCAACATCGACCGCATCTTCCGGCTCGCCAAGTATCCGGTGACCGCCGTCGAGTTCGCGGTGTCCGGTGCGGCGACCGACGCACTGCGCAGCGTGCTGGCCCCCGAGGCCGCACGGCTCGGGGTGGATGTCGCGGTGGTGGCGGCCGGGCTGCAGCGCCGGGCGCAGCGGCTGGTCGTCATGGATGTCGACTCGACGCTCATCCAGGACGAGGTCATCGAGCTGTTCGCGGCGCACGCCGGCTGTGAGGCCGAGGTCGCCGAGGTCACCGCCGCCGCGATGCGCGGGGAGCTGGACTTCGAGCAGTCGCTGCACGCCCGGGTCGAGCTGCTCGGCGGGCTCGACGCCTCCGTGGTCGAGGCCGTACGCAAGGAGGTACGGCTCACCCCCGGGGCCCGAACCCTGGTACGGACCCTCAAGCGGCTCGGCTATCAAGTCGGCGTCGTATCCGGCGGGTTCACGCAGGTCACCGACGCGCTCCAGGAGGAGCTGGGGCTGGACTTCGCCTCGGCCAACACCCTGGAGATCGTCGACGGGAAGCTCACCGGCCGGGTCACCGGTGACATCGTGGACCGGGCCGGCAAGGCGCGGCTGCTGCGGGAGTTCGCGCAGCAGGCCGGGGTGCCGCTCGCGCAGACCGTGGCGATCGGGGACGGCGCCAACGACCTCGACATGCTCAACACGGCCGGGCTCGGTGTCGCTTTCAACGCCAAGCCGGTGGTGCGGGAGGCCGCGCACACCGCGGTGAATGTGCCGTTCCTGGACACCGTGCTGTATCTGCTGGGCATCACCCGCGAAGAGGTCGAGGCGGCGGACACCCACGTCGGATGAGCCGCCCGGCCCGGCCGGCTCAGGCACGGCCGCGGCACGCAGAACCGCCCGACGGAGCACCGCCCGGCGCACGAGAGGGCCCCGGCACACCGCTGCCGGGGCCCTCTTGTGTCCGTAGCGCTTCCCCGCACGCCGCGCGCGCGAGGGCGCCGGGGTCATTCGTGCGGGGACCAGTAAGCGACCAGGCGTCCGACGCCGTGCTCGAGGGACTTCCAGGTGCCGTTGAAGGCGAGCACGGCCAGCGCGGCCGTCGGGAAGCCGCTGCGGTTCATCCGCGGCAGCAGATCGCCCTCGGCGTCGCCGGAGAGCGCGTCGGCGAGGGCGTGCACGCCGGGGTTGTGCCCGACCAGCATCAGGTCGGTCACGTCGTCCGAGGTCTCGTTCAGCAGCGCGATGAGCTCGCCCAGGGAAGCTTCGTAGATCCGCTCCTCGTAGACGGTCTTGGGTCGCTGCGGGAGCTCATGGACGGCGAGCTTCCATGTCTCACGGGTGCGCGCTGACGTCGAGCACAGGGTCAGATCGGGGGTGATCCCGGCTCCGGCCAGCCAGCGGCCGGCGACCGGGGCATCCTTGCGGCCGCGCTCGGCGAGCGGACGCTCATGATCGCTGGTCTCCGACCATTCGGCCTTGGCGTGTCGGAGAAGGACAATCCGGCGGGGTGTATCGGCGCTCATGCGTCCCAGCTTCGCACGAAAGGCGGCGCGGGGCTCGGGGTGTTGAAGTGCTCCCCCTGCGGGGTGAGGCGCGGGCGCGGGCGGGCATCAGGCACCGCCGCGCACGAGCGTGGCCAGCAGTTCCAGCAGCGGGGCCAGGCCCTGCGGGGCACCCGCGGCCCTCGCCTCGGCGGGGCTCGCGACGAGCATCAGCAGGGCCGCGAAGGAGACCACCGGCAGGGCCAGTGCCCACCACGGCAGCCGCATCCGCAGGCGGGAGGCCTTGGCTGCGGGTGACCGGCTGGACGCGGCGGACATGGGGATCGCCTCCGTGGCGCATCGAAGGGCCGCGCGGCCGCGGGCTGCGGCGCGCCCACCGCTGCGTGCGGTGCACTTCGAAGCTACGGATGTCGGGCGGCCGTTCCTATCCGGGAAGCCACCCACTTCCCCCTGACGCAGGCCCCCTAGGGGACGGTGGGGCCACCCCCACCCCGTCCCCGCCGGGCCTCGGCCGGGACAGCCCTTAGGGCGCGGCGATACTCGCGATGATCGCGACGACGACGGTCACGCCGAGCATGACGCCCAGGACCAGGAGCAGCTTCTTCTGGCCGCCCTGCGGATTCGGTTCGAGCACTGGCATGCGCCCAGTGTCGCACTCAGGCCTCGTCCTCGATCCGGCGGTCCCGGCCGGCCAGCACACCCACCGCGATCTGCGGCACCATCAGCCCGGCCATCAGGGCGATCGGCAGCCCCCAGCCACCGCTGTGCTGGTAGAGCGTGCCGACCAGCAGCGGTCCGGGGATGGAGATCAGATAGCCGACGCTCTGCGCGAAGGCCGAGAGCTTGACGACCCCGGCGGAGCTGGTCGAGCGCATCCCGATCATCGTCAGGGCCAGCGGAAAAGCGCAGTTGGAGATGCCCATCAGCAGCGCCCAGGCCCAGGCACCGGCGGCCGGTGCCAGCCACAGCCCGGCGTAGCCGGCCAGGCCGCAGAGGCCGAGCAGCACCGCGAGCGGACCCTGATGCCGCATCCGGGACGCCAGCCGCGGCAGGACGAAGGACAGCGGGACGCCCATCGCCATGGTGACCGCCAGCAGCACCCCCGCGGTACCCGCCGAGACCCCGGCGTCGCGGAAGATCTGCGGCATCCAGCCCATCGTGATGTACGCAGCGGTGGCCTGCAGGCCGAAGAAGACGGCCAGCGCCCAGGCCGTGGGTGACGAGGTGATCCGTACGGGGGTTTCCGCGGTGCGGGCCGCGGCGCCCGTGGCCCGTCCGGCGGCGGCCCTGCGCTGCCGGACCACAACGAGCCAGGGCAGCACGGCGACCGCGGCGAGCGCCGCCCACACCGACAGACCGGTCCGCCAACTGCCGCCCAGCGCATCGGTCATGGGCACGGTGAGCGCCGCGGCGAGCGAGGTGCCCAGGGCCAGCGCCATGGAGTAGAGCCCGGTCATCGGGCCGACCCGGTCGGCGAACCAGCTCTTGATGACGACCGGCATCAGGACGTTGCTGACCGCGATACCGGCCAGGGCGAGCGCGCTGGCGGCGAGAAAGCCGCCGATGCCGCCGGCGTACGGGCGCACCGCGACGCCCACGGTGATCGCGACCATCCCGGCGCAGACGACCGCCCCGGGCCCGAAGCGCCTGGCCAGGCGGGGTGCGGCGATGCCGAAGGCGGCGAAGCACAGCGCGGGTACGGAGGTCAGCAAGCCGGCGACGGTGCCGCTCATGCCGAGGCCGTCACGGACCTCCTCCAGGAGCGCGCCGAGGCTGGTGATGGCCGGGCGGAGGTTGAGCGCGGCGAGGACGAGACCGGCGATCACGATCCGCGGCAGCCAGCGGCCGGCCGGCCCGGTTGCCGGGAGTGCCTGCGGGGCTTCCCCAGGGCCCTGCTGCGGCTGTCCGGCGCCGTGGGCGGGCCGGTCGGCGGGGGTCGGGAGGGGCTCGGCGGCGGGGCCGAGGGTCGCGAGGTCGTCGTCTGCCATAGACGCCATCATAGAATCATGGGATGAATGCTTGTCCAGTCGATGTCGATACGCTCTGCCGTCCCGGCCGGCACCGGGGGCCGGAGCGGTCCGCCGGGCGCCGCACCGCCGCTGTCCGTCGTCCCCTGCACCCCGGAGCGCAGCCATGCCTCTGACCTCACCCCGCCGGTCCGCGCTGGCCGACCAGGTGATCGCGCAGCTGCGCGCCCAGATCACGTCCGGCGAGTGGCCGGTGGGCTCCCGCATCCCGACCGAGCCGGCGCTCGTCGAGCAGCTCGGGGTGGCCCGCAACACCGTCCGCGAGGCCGTACGGGCGCTGGCCCACAACGGGCTGCTGGACATCCGGCAGGGCTCGGGCACCTACGTGGTGGCGACCAGCGAGCTGGCCGGGGTGATGAACCGCCGGTTCGCGGCGGCCGAGCCCGGACACGTCGCCGAGCTGCGCAGCGCCCTGGAGGCATCGGCTGCACGGCTCGCCGCCGAGCGTCGCACCGCGCAGGACCTGCGGCAGATCGACGCCCTCCTGGAGCGGCGCGAGCGGGCCTGGGAGTCCGGCGCGGCGGAGGCCTTCGTGGAGGCGGACGCGACCTTGCACATGGCGATCGTGGCGGCCTCGCACAACGAGGTGCTGGCCGAGATCTACGCCGACCTCGGGGGCGTGCTGCGCGACTTCCTGCGGGCCGATGTGGGCGAGGAGCTGCGGCCCGAGGCGCACATGGACCATGCCCGGCTGGTGGAGGCGATCCGTGCGGGCGACGGCGACCGGGCCGCCGCCGAGGCGAGTGCCCACCCCTTCGGCTGCCGGGCCGTCCTCCCGCAGCGCGGCTGACGCACGGACCACCTCACCCCGGCGGGCAGCATGCTCCGCACACGCGTACTGCCCGCCCCGGCGGACCGGGACGGGCAGTAGCAGGCGCTGTGGGCGTCAGGCGCCCATCATGTGCACACCGCCGTCGACGTGCACGATCTCGCCGGTGGTCCGCGGGAAGAAGTCGGACAGCATGCCGACGACGCCACGGCCGGCCGGCTCCGGGTCGGCCAGGTCCCAGCCGATCGGGGCACGGTGGTTCCACACGTCCGCCAGCTCCTCGAAGCCGGGGATGGACTTGGCGGCCATCGACTTGATGGGGCCGGCCGAGACCAGGTTGCAGCGGATGTTCTTCGCGCCCAGGTCACGCGCCAGGTAGCGGTTGGTGCTCTCCAGCGCCGCCTTGGCCACGCCCATCCAGTCGTACTTCGGCCAGGCGACCTGCGCGTCGAAGGTGAGACCGACGACCGCGCCGCCGTGCTCCATGAGCGGCAGGCAGGCCATGGTCAGCGACTTGTACGAGTACGCCGAGACCTGCACCGCGGTGCCCACGTCCGACCACTCCGCCTCCAGGAAGTTGAAGGCGCCCTGCGGGCCGAAGGCGATGGAGTGCACGATGCCGTCGAGGCGGGCGCCCTCGCCCTGGTGCTCGCGGATCTTGTCGGCCAGCCCGTCCAGGTGCTCCTGGTTGGTGACGTCCAGCTCGATGACCGGGGCGGGCTTGGGCAGCCGCTTGGCGATCCGCTCCACGAGCGAGAGCCGGCCGAAGCCGGTCAGGATGACCTCGGCGCCCTCGTTCTGCGCGACCTTGGCCGCCTGGAAGGCGATCGACGACTCGGTCAGCACACCCGTGACCAGGATGCGCTTGCCTGCAAGGATTCCACTCATGCTGATCAGTGACCCATGCCCAATCCGCCGTCGACAGGAATGACGGCTCCGGTGATGTAAGCGGCCTCGTCGGAAGCCAGGAAGCGGACCGAGGCGGCGATCTCCTCGGGCTGCGCATACCGCGCGAGCGGCACCTGCTTGACGATGCTCTCCCGCTGCTCGTCGGTGAGCACACGGGTCATGTCGGTGTCGACGAAGCCGGGAGCGACGACGTTGACGGTGATGTTGCGGCTGCCGAGCTCCCGGGCGAGCGAGCGGGCGAAGCCCACCAGGCCGGCCTTGGACGCGGCGTAGTTCGCCTGACCCGCGGCGCCCGTCAGGCCCACCACGGACGAGATCAGCACGACCCGGCCCTTGCGGGCCCGCAGCATCGCCCGGTTGGCGCGCTTGACCACCCGGAACGTGCCGGTGAGGTTGGTCTCCAGGACCGAGGTGAAGTCCTCCTCGGACATCCGCATCAGCAGCTGGTCACGGGTGACGCCGGCGTTGGCCACCAGCACCTCGACCGGACCGTGCTTCTCCTCGATCTCCTTGTACGCCTGCTCGACCTGCTCGTTGTCCGTGATGTCGCACTTCACGGCCAAAAACCCCGCGGGCGGCTCGCCCGAGCGGTAGGTGATGGCGACCTTGTCGCCTGACTCGGCGAAGGCACGGGCAATGGCGAGGCCAATGCCGCGGTTACCTCCGGTGACCAGAACCGAGCGGCTCAAGAGATCACCCTTTCCGTTTCCTGTCCGTCCTGCGTTCGATACGAAACTATCGGTCACGGGGCCCTTAGGTGGAATCCAGCACAGACAGGCACGCGCGCCGGTCACTGTGGGATCTCCACAGAACCACCGCCGGAGCCCGCGCCCCGGCGGCCCCCACAGGCCGTGTCGCACCGGCACCCGGCACACCGCGCCACCATGGCCGACTCTCGCGCCGCACACCGCCGCACCCTGGGCCGCGGGCGCGCGGCAGGGCATGATGCAGGCGCCGACCACGGGAGGACTCCTTGCCTGCACCCCATGCCGTTGACGAAACATTCCTGGCGCTGCCGCTGCGTGCGCTGGCCGACGCGGCGCTGGCCCGCGCCCGCGCGCTGGGCGCCGGCCATGCGGACTTCCGTCTGGAGCGGATCCGCAGCGCGTCCTGGCGGCTGCGGGACGCCCGTACGTCCGGGACCTCGGACACCACCGACCTCGGGTACGCGGTCCGGGTGGTGCACGGCGGGGCCTGGGGCTTTGCCTCCGGGGTGGACCTGACGATGGACGCGGCGGCACGGGTGGCCTCGCAGGCGGTGGCGATGGCCAAGCTGTCGGCGAAGGTGATCGCGGCCGCGGGCTCCGACGAGCTGATCGAGCTGGCGGCGGAACCCGCGCACCCGGACCGCACCTGGGTCTCCTCGTACGAGATCAACCCGTTCGACGTGGCGGACGCCGAGAAGAGCGGGCTGCTGGCGGAGTGGAGCGCGCGGCTGCTGGCCGCCGAGGGCGTGGCCCATGCGGACGCCGCGCTGATGACCGTCCAGGAGAACAAGTTCTACGCCGACAGTGCGGGCACCAGCACCACCCAGCAGCGGGTGCGGCTGCATCCGCAGCTGACGGCGGTCGCGGTGGACCCGGCGACCGGCGACTTCGACTCGATGCGCACCCTCGCCCCGCCGGTCGGGCGCGGCTGGGAGTACCTCACCGGCGACCACTACGACTGGGACGGCGAGCTGGCCCGCATCCCGGAGCACCTCGCCGAGAAGATGCGCGCGCCGGCCATCGAGGCCGGCACGTACGACCTGGTGGTGGATCCGTCCAATCTGTGGCTGACGATCCACGAGTCCATCGGCCACGCGACCGAGCTGGACCGGGCGCTGGGCTACGAGGCGGCGTACGCGGGCACCTCGTTCGCCACCTTCGACCAGCTAGGGAAGCTGGCCTACGGCTCCGAGATCATGAATGTCACCGGCGACCGGACCGCCGAACACGGGCTCGCCACGATCGGCTACGACGACGAGGGGGTGGCCGCCCAGTCCTGGGACCTGATCAAGGACGGCACCCTGGTCGGCTATCAACTCGACCGCAGAATCGCCAAGTTGACCGGCTTCCCGCGCTCCAACGGATGCGCGTACGCGGACTCACCGGGCCATGTGCCGGTCCAGCGGATGGCGAACGTCTCGCTGCAGCCGGCGGCGGACGGGCCGTCCACGGAGGAGCTGATCTCGGGGGTGGAACGCGGCATCTATGTCGTCGGCGACCGGTCCTGGTCGATCGATATGCAGCGGTACAACTTCCAGTTCACCCAGCAACGGGCCTACGTCATCCGGAACGGGCGCCTGTGCGGGCAGGTCCGGGACCTTGCCTACCAGGGCACCACCCCCGACTTCTGGGGCTCCATGGCGGGGATCGGCGGACCCCGGACCTATGTCCTCGGCGGCGCGTTCAACTGCGGAAAGGCGCAACCCGGACAGGTTGCCGCGGTGTCCCACGGCTGCCCCTCGGCGCTGTTCCGGAACGTGAACATCCTGAACACCTCGGCCGAGTCGGGGCGCACCTGAGGTGAATCCCCGCAGACGCCCAAGGTCTGCACATGGTCAACAGGCCGGATGCTCATCGGCGTGCAGTCCGGAAGCTCATCGGCGTGCGGTCAGGGGTTCCCGCCGTCGCTGCCGCCTCTTTGCAGGAGGGCCGCAGATCGGCACGCCGCAGGAATTGACCCGTGCGCGAGCCCTCAAAACTCGCGAACGGGACTTCCTCATGTCCCTGCGCCCCCGGAAGCGTCGCGCCGACTGGAGATGGCCGCCTGAGCAATCATGGAGAGTGTCAGGGTCCGCTCGGCATCGACGACGAGCCATCCCTTCTCCAGCAGCGACTGAAGCCGCGACCGGACTTCGTCGCCCAACTCGTCGGCCAGCTCTTCATCCGTCGGAGAGCCGCCCGCTCGGAGGAGTGCGGCGACGTGGAGGACGACCGCCTCCTCCTCCGCCGTGATGTTGAAGTCCATGAGACGACCGTACGGGCGTAACGGGGAGTTGAGCGCATACCAGTGGCCCGACACTCACCCTGATCCGTTACTGGCACACGTCACCACCCTTCACCGGCCGACCACTGCGCCGATGCATCAAGAGCGGTGCAGGGGTGCCGAGATGGACAGGCGTCGTTGACGGTGGAGTCGGTGTTCCGCCGCCCGCTGTCATGGGTGACAGATGGGGTCTCATCCCGATTGCTCGCGTCCGTCCCGTGGTCCGAAGGCTTCGAGAGCGTCTGCGTCGGTTGCGCGTGCGTGCAGGAAGTAGTCGGCCCACTCCGCGATTTCGGGGTAGGAGGAGTCCTCGCTGACCTGGGTGACAGCGGCTTCGATGTCGAAGTCGGTGCTGCGCAGTTCGACGCCGGGGCCGAGGACGGCCCAGTGGGCTCCGCTTCGTCCGTAGGGCATGCCCACGCTGCCGGGGTTGATCACCAGTCGGCCGTGGACGAGGCGGACGAACGGCATGTGGGTATGGCCGCAGACCACGGTACGGACGTCGGCGTCGAGTCCGCTGAGCACCTCCTTCCAGCGATCGGGGCCGGTCAGCAGGTCGAGAACCTGGGCCGGTTGCGGGCCTGCGGTGATGTCGCCGGTGAGCACGATGCGGTCGGCGGCGCTCACCTCGGGTTCGGCGAGCACAGCTTCCACGGCCGGCAGAACTCCGTGGATGTCGGACAGTACTGCCACTCGATTCAGCATGGCCGCCATTGTGGGGTGACGGAGCCGAGGCGTGGGACGGATCGCCGGACGCGGAGGGCTCCGGGTGAGACGGCGTCGGCGCCCAGGGTCGCCGGGCGGGTACGGACTCGTTGCCGCGCGCCCGCAGTACGACATCGTGCGCCTGCGGGTGGCAACGGCCGTGCCGTCCCGACGGCGAGTACGCCGACCCGGTGAGGCGCGGTGCGAACGGCCCACCGGACGGGCCTCCAGCAGGCGTCGGCCGACCGTAGTGCCTAGCGTCATCACCGGACCCGTACTTCCGGGTCGGGGTGCTTGACGCCCGAGGGACGGCCGTCGGGGCCTCCGGAGTCGTGGCACCGGCCAGGTGACGGCGATCACGGCCCCGTGACGGGAGGCGCAGCATGGCTGACGTGGCGGAACCACGCCCCGACCCCGGCCGCCGGCCCCATCTGGGAATGCAGGCCGGCGAACTCGACGGCAAGTGGTACGCGAAGTACTGGAACCCGGTGATGGCGCCGCTGCCGGAGCACATCAGGGAGGCGCTCGCGCTCGGCCCGCAGGCGCCCCCTCGGTGCCTGAGCCTCGACACCGCGGGGACGCTGAGCGCCGCCGGCTATGGCGACCTCGAAAACGGATACAGCCTTTTCGACGACGGTTCCCTGCATATCGCCGCACTGACCCGCATGCCCGGCGTCTCCCCGGCCATGCTGGACTGGTGGTTCTGGTGGCACACCACGGAGACCCAGCGGTACAAGCTGTGGCACCCGCGAGCCCACGTGTACGCCGCATGGTCAGGAGACCCGGCGGACGGGGGTGCCCCGTACCGCGAGAGATACATCGGGGGCACGTCGTTCGTCGACGAATACATCGGCAGCGCCCTCGGCGAGCTCGCCATCCGCTTCGTCCGGCCCGGCAGGTTCGGATTCAGCGAGGACGGTCTCGATCCGGACGAGGCGACCGCGGTCTGCGGTGTGGTCGGGCTGTCCCGTGTGCCGCTCGACTGGGGCTACTTGATTCATCACGTACGCCGGGTGCGGGACGGCGCCGAGATGCGCTCACGTTTCTGGATGGGCGGCTCACACGTCTCTCCTCGCGGCGGAGCGTCCCTGACCGGTGAGCTCGCAACGGCTGCGGACGGCCTGAGGAATCTCGGTGCGGAGCAGGCTCGGGCCATGGTCGTGCATTGCTCCCAGGAGATGAACCACCTCGCCGCGTTTCTCCCGGACCTGTGCGAGGAGTTCACCCGTGGTGCAGCGCGCGGCCGGCCGTAAAGGGCTGTTCCGCAGCGGGAATCCCTTCACGGAAGATCCCACGAAGGAGAGGGTATGGCGCCTCGTATCGAGGACAGGGTGTTGCGGCGAGGTGACCACCGCTACGAGAACCTGCGTCGTGCGGCCTGCTGGCACGCAGGGGTGCCGGACCGGTATCCCGAAGTGATCGTGCCGGCGGACCACGAGGACGACGTCGTCGGAGCGGTCGAGCTCGCCAGGCGGGAGGGCCTGCAGATCGCGGTGCGCTCCGGCGGCCACAGCTGGTCCGCCTCGCACCTGCGGGACGGCACGGTGCTGATCGACCTCTCGAATCTGCGGGAGGTGGCGGTCGACCGGGAGGCGATGACCGGCACCGCCCAGCCCGGCATCAGAGGTTCGGAGCTCAGCTCGATGCTGGCGGGTCACCACCTGTTCTTTCCCACGGGGCACTGCACAGGTGTCTCCCTCGGCGGGTACCTGCTGCAGGGCGGGTTCGCCTGGGCCGGGCGGGACTACGGACCGGCCTGTATGTCGGTCACCGGCATCGACGCGGTCACCGCCGCCGGCGAGCAGGTCCATGCCGACGAGACGGAGAACGCGGACCTGTTCTGGGCGTCCCGCGGAGCCGGTCCCGGCTTCTTCGCCGTCGTCACCAGGTTCTACGTCAAGCTCTATCCGCGCAGGCGGGTCACGATGAACAGCGGCTACTTCTGGCCGGCCTCGGCCGCGTACGACGTCTACGGCTTCGTGCACGAGACCGGCCGCCGGACGCCGACGGAGATCAATCTCCTGTGCAGCCGCGACCCGATGACCGACGACGAGCCGCTCATCGCCCTCAACGCGACGGCGTTCACCGACACCGAGGAGGAGGCCAGGGAGCAGCTGTCGGTCTTCGAGTCCTGTCCCGCACGTGCGCAGGCCCTGACGACCCGGCTCAACGAGGTGACGGACACCAAGACCTTGAGCCGCTTCGGCACCGATCCGCATTACGACGAGACCAAGCGGTATCTGGCCGACAACATGTGGACCCACGCCTCGTTCGACGACCTGTGGCCCAACTTCGAGCAGATGCTGAAGACCTGGCCACCGGCACCGTCGCACCTGGTGATGTTCAACTGGGGAGGCCGCGAGGGACAGCCCCCACGCCCGTCGATGGCCTACTCCGTGGAGGACGAGCTGTATTACGCGCTCTATGCGGCCTGGACCGATCCGGCCGACGACAGCACGTACACCAGGTGGGTGACCGACCACATGCGCGCGTGGGAGCCCTGGGCCAGTGGCATCCAGCTGGCCGACGAGAACCTGCTCAACCGCCCGTACCGCTTCATGACCGACGAGAACCTCCGTCGGCTCGATGACCTCCGTGGCACATGGGATCCGGACGGGATGTTCGTGTCCTGGCTCGGCCGGCCGGCTGAGCGTTGACGGTTCCCTCGGCGCGCGGCGAGCGGACCCGTGGCCGGACGCGGCTCTGACGCCTCACCGCGTCAGCTCGCCGGCCCCGTGGCCGGGGCGCATCCGGCCCCGCCCGGTCGCCGGAGTGGCTGGTGGCCATCCCTCCGCGGAGCCCGCCCTTGGCAGAACCCGCCGGTGCCGTGTAGACCGCTCGATAAGCTCTGCTCCCGGGTCGACACCGTGTCGCCGCCCCACCCCGCACAGTCCGCTTTCCACCAGGAGGCCGGTCGATGAGCACGCGTACGCCGCGCAGGAACAGACCGCACGAGATCGTCGAGCGGGCCCTGGAGCTCTCCCGTGCCGACGGCTGTGTGGTCATCGCCGATGAGCACTCCAGCGCCAATCTGCGCTGGGCGGGCAATGCGCTCACCACCAATGGCGTCACCCGCGGCCGTACCCTCACGGTCGTGGCGACCGTGAACGGCGGCCAGGGCACCGCGTCCGGCGTCGTCACGCGCTCCGCGGTGACCGCGGACGACCTGGAGCCGCTGGTGCGTGCCGCCGAGGCGGCCGCCCGGGACGCCGGGCCCGCCGAGGACGCGCAGCCGCTGGTCGGGGGCGAGAAGGTGTCCGCCGACTTCACCGAGGCGCCCGCCGAGACCTCCTCGGAGGTGTTCGCGGCGTTCGCGCCGGCCCTGGGCGAGTCCTTCCAGCAGGCCCGGGCCGGCGGCCGGGAGCTGTACGGCTTCGCCCACCACGGCATCGTCTCGTCGTATCTGGGCACCTCGTCCGGGCTGCGGCTGCGGCACGACCAGCCCACCGGGACGCTGGAGCTGAACGCCAAGTCCCCGGACCGCACCCGCTCGGCCTGGGCCGGTCGCGCGACCCGCGACTTCACCGATGTCGATCCGCGGGAGCTGGACGCCGAGCTGAGCCGGCGGCTGGGCTGGGCCGGGCGGCGGATCGAGCTGCCCGCCGGGCGGTACGACACCCTGCTGCCGCCGACCGCCGTCGCCGACCTGCTGGTCTACCAGATGTGGTCCTCCGGGGCCCGGGACGCCGCCGAGGGCCGGACGGTCTTCTCCAGGCCGGCCGACGGCAACGGCTCGGCGGCGGGCACCCGGCTGGGCGAGCGGCTCAGCGAGCTGCCGCTGACGCTGCACAGCGACCCCTGGGCGGCCGGTCTGGAGTGCGCTCCGTTCGTCCTGGCGCACTCCTCCGGCGACGATGCCTCGGTCTTCGACAACGGGCTGCCGCTGACCGCCACCGAGTGGATGCGCGAGGGGGTGCTGAACCGGCTGCCGACCACCCGG
This sequence comes from Streptomyces sp. NPDC048434, assembly GCF_043200375.1. Taxonomy (NCBI): domain Bacteria; kingdom Bacillati; phylum Actinomycetota; class Actinomycetes; order Kitasatosporales; family Streptomycetaceae; genus Streptomyces; species Streptomyces sp. NPDC048434. The sequence continues at coordinate 30,855 of NZ_JBICXQ010000047.1, forward strand.
CACAGCGCCGGGCTGACCGGCCTCCCGGTGGCGCCGGGCATCGACAACCTCCTCCTGGAGGGCGGGGGTTCGCGCTCGCTGGACGAGATGGTGGCGGCGGCCGGCCATGACGGTCCCACCCTGCTGCTGACCTGCCTGTGGTACATCCGCGAGGTGGACCCGGCGACTCTGCTGCTGACCGGTCTGACCCGGGACGGTGTCTACCTGGTCGAGCGGGGCGAGGTGGTCGGCGAGGTGAACAACTTCCGGTTCAACGAGTCTCCGGTGGATCTGCTGTCCCGGGCGGTGGAGGCGGGCCGTACGGAGCGCACCCTGCCGCGCGAGTGGGGCGACTACTTCACCCGTGCCGCGATGCCGGCCCTGCGCGTCCCGGACTTCAACATGAGTTCGGTCAGCCGCGGAGTGTGAGGCCTGAGGCACGCCCGGCCGGTGGTGGCGGGGCGGCCGGGGCGACGAGCGGCGGGCGGACGGCGCGGGAGTGTCCTGCGGTCCTAATAGACTGTCCGCTTGTCCTCCCGTTTGGGAACCACGATCGATCAGGAACGCCATGACACGCCTCGGCGAATCCGTCGCCCGCGCCACCACCCTGCTCTCCGCCGACCTCACCTCGGACGCCACGGTCCAGGAGCTGCTCAAGGAGACGGGCGCCCGGCGCTATCTCGATCTGACGGACCTGCCCGCCAAGGAGCAGGCCGAGCTGATCGCGGCCCGTACGGTCGAGGTCCTGCCGGGCGTGGAGAAGCTGGCCGAGCGGATCGAGGAGCGCCGGGCGGCCGGCACGGGTCTGCACATCAAGCTGGGCATTGACCCGACGGCGACCGATATGCACCTCGGGCATGCGGTGCCGCTGATCGTCCTGAGCCGGTTCCAGCGGCTGGGCCACGACGTCACGCTGATCATCGGTGACTTCACCGCCAAGATCGGCGACCCGTCGGGCCGTACGGCCGAGCGCCCGCCGCTGACCGACGAGGACATCGCGCACAACCTCGCCACGTACCGCGAACAGGTGCGGCCCTTCTTCGACTTCGAAAAGGTCCGCTTCCGGCAGAACAGCGAGTGGCTGGCGCCGTACACCTTCCCGGAGCTGCTCACGCTGCTCGCCCAGGTGCCGGCCTCCCAGCTGCTGCAGCGCGAGGACTTCCGCAACCGTCTGGCGGCCGGCTCCGGGCTGACCATGACGGAGCTGCTGTACCCCATCGCGCAGGGCCTGGACTCGGTGGCGCTGGAGTGCGATGTGGAACTGGGCGGCTCCGACCAGCTGCTCAATCTGCAGATGGGCCGCAAGCTGATGGAGCTGCGCGGGCAGCGGCCGCAGCTGGTGGTGACGATGCCGCTGATCGAGGGCACGGACGGCACCGGCGCCAAGATGTCCAAGTCCAAGGGCAATTACGTCGGGCTGAGCGCGCCCGCCGACGATGTCTTCGGCAAGATCATGTCGGTGCCGGACCGGCTGATGGAGCCGTACCTGAAGGCCTGGACGGAGTGGACGGACGAGGAGATCGCACTCGTCCTGGGCCGGATCGCGGACCGCTCGCTGCACCCGATGGACCTCAAGAAGGTCCTGGCGGGCGAGGTCGTGGCCGCGCTGTACGGCCTGGAGGCGGCGATGGCGGGGCGGGCCGGTTTCGTCGCGCAGTTCTCCAAGAAGTCGTTCTCCGATGTGGAGTCGCTCCCGGTCGTCGAGGTCGCCGCGCACGGTGCGGAGACGGTGGCGACGGTGCTGACCAAGGTCCTGGAGTTCACGCCGAGCGCCTCCGCGGCGCGGCGGCTGGCCAAGCAGAATGCGCTGCGGCTGGTCGTGGAGGGCGAGGACGGGCAGCAGACCGTGGTGCTGGCGGAGGCCGATTCGGTCCGGCCGCTGGGCGAGGTGCTGGCCGAGAAGCTGGCGGACACGGCCGGGGTCGTGTACCTCAAGGCCGGACGGAAGCTGGCTCAGCTCGAAGGCCGCTGATACGGCAGAGGTACGGGCGGCCGGTGCGCAGCGATGCGCGCCGGCCGCCCGTGTCATGTGCGTCTAGGCGGTGTGTTTCTTGCGGGCGCGCATGGAGGCCCAGACGCGGTCACCGACGGCGACGACGACGATCGCGCCGGCCAGTTGCAGCAGGTGCCGGATCCAGTCGATGCCCTTGGTGTCATTGACCCCGATGCCGGTCGCCACCCAGTTGCCGAGGACACTGCCCAGCATGCCGAAGATCACGGTCAGCCAGAGCGGGATCTGCTGCTTGCCCGGGATGATGGCCTTCGCGATCAGGCCCAGCACCAGGCCCACGATGATGGCCCACAACCACGTCATGTCGACTCCTCCTGCGGCACGGTGCGGATGACGGTCGCCCCTCAGTGTCGCTCCGCATCGACTACGGCGCACGCCGGGGACCGCCGTACGCAGGGTGCGGTGACAGACCCGGCCGAACCGGGGCATGCCCCGGTCTCGAAGGCGGCGCAGTCGCGGCGTACCGTGGAAACCGACCGGATACCGGGGAGAATCCGGCACGACTGAGCGGGTGGTGGAACGTGATGCGGAAGCAGAGCAGTGGCCAGGCCTTCCGGATCACCGGGGCCCGGCAGGGCCTTTCCGAGGATGTGCGCGGCCGGCAGCGGCGGTATGTGATCTCGATGGCGGTACGGACGGTGGCCGTGGTGCTCACCGTCGTGCTGTGGAACGTCGAACGGCCCATCGCCATTGCGACGTTGGTGCTGGGGCTGACGCTGCCCTATATCGCGGTGGTCATCGCCAACGCGGGCCGGGAGAACGCCCCTTCGCTGCCGAAGACCTTCGTTGCGGGCCCGACCAGGACGATGCTGAATCCGGGAGCCGACGGCGCCCCAGCGGAATCCGTTCCGGAGCGGCCGGCGGCGGGCTCTTCCGCGTCGCCACACGACCCCAACTGATCATTACCCGGTCTGCAAAGCTCAAGAAAAGCTCAGATCAATCATGGAGTTCCGGTGCACTACGCACCATTCCCCGTGACATACTGCGTACGCGCTCCGCATCCCCCGTCGGAGCGACGGACCGACGCCGGGCGGCTCCCCCCGTGGCTGCCCGGCGTCGCCATGTCCGCAGATTCGCGGGGTGCGGCAGCCGGGCCTGGAGCGGTGATCGCAGGACGTAGGGTTGAGGCCGTGAACTCCCCGAATCCCCAGGAACCCGCCGAGGGCGCCGTCATCTGCTCCGCGAAGGGCTGCCGAGCCACCGCCGTATGGGTGCTGGCCTGGAACAACCCGAAGCTGCACACTCCGGACCGGCGCAAGACCTGGCTGGCCTGTGAGGAGCACCGGGAGCATCTGTCGCAGTTCCTCGACATGCGCGGATTTCTCAAGGATGTCGTGACGCTGGCGGAGTGGGAGGCGTCGGCCACCGGTCGCTGACGCCGGACCGGCTCAGCCGCCGATCGCGGACATCGGACGCTCCGGCTGCAGGAACGAGGGGTCGTCCAGGCCCGAGCCCGCCTTCTTGCCCCACATCGCACGCTTCCATATGCGGGCGATCTCCTCATCGGGTGCCTCGGATCGCAGGGCGGTGCGCAGATCCGTCTCCTCGGTGGCGAACAGGCACGTACGGACCTGGCCGTCGGCGGTCAGCCGGGTACGGTCGCAGGCCCGGCAGAACGGGCGGGTGACGGAGGCGATCACACCGACGCGGTGCGGGCCGCCGTCGACGATCCAGCGCTCGGCGGGCGCGGAGCCCCGCTCCTCCTCGCCCTCGGCGGTGAGCGCGAAGCGGGTGCGCAGCGAGGCGAGGATGTCGCCTGCGGTGATCATGCCCTCGCGCTTCCAGCCGTGCTGGGCGTCCAGCGGCATCTGCTCGATGAAGCGGAGCTCGTAGTCGTTGGCGATCGCCCAGGCCAGCAGGTCGGGGGCCTCGTCGTCGTTGAGTCCCGGCATCAGGACGGTGTTGACCTTGACCGGGGTCAGACCGGCCGTGCGGGCCGCCTCCAGACCGCGCAGGACGTCGTCGTGCCGCTTGCGGCGGGTCATGGCCTGGAAGACGTCCGGCCGCAGGGTGTCGAGGGAGACATTGACGCGGTCGAGGCCGGCGTCGCGGAGTGCGGCGGCCGTGCGCTGCAGGCCGATGCCGTTGGTGGTCAGCGACATCTGGGGGCGCGGGGTGAGGGCGGCGACGCGCTCGACGATGCCGGGCAGACCGGGGCGCAGCAGCGGTTCACCGCCGGTGAAGCGGACCTCCTCGATGCCCAGGTCCCGCACGGCGATGCCGATCAGCCGGACGATTTCGTCGTCGGTGAGCAGGTCGGGCTTGGCGAGCCACTGCAGCCCCTCTTCCGGCATGCAGTAGGTGCACCGCAGATTGCACCGGTCGGTGAGTGAAACGCGCAGGTCAGTGGCCACGCGACCGAAAGTGTCGATAAGCACTGGGCCCCCTCCCCAAGAGTGATTGCTCGGTACGTCTCCATCGGTGGATCAGTACGCCTTCGAGCCTACGCGATGGGTGTGACAGCGAGCAGAGATGAGAAGCACGAGGTGGGCGGGGGGGGGGGGGGGGGGGTGGTCGCACCCCCCCCCCCCCCCCGGCGCGGGGGGGGGGGGGCGGGGCCCCCCCCCGGGGGCGGGCGCCCCCCCCTCGCCGCCCGCGCCCCA
>NZ_JBICXQ010000048.1:0-31057 GCF_043200375.1 Streptomyces sp. NPDC048434
ACCAATCTGTTCCGTTTTGTTCATAGTTTTCAACACCCAACAACCGGCGCCGCGGGTATCGCCCCCCCCCGGCGGGGGGGGGCCCGGGCCCCCCGGCCCGCCGCCGAGCAGTTCGTTGACCCACTGCTGACGGACGCCGCTTTGGCTGGCCACCCACCGGTCACGCTCGATCTCGTAGGTGCGGCCCACCTGCTCGCAGATCTGGTCGATGTACTGCGCCGCGCGACGCACGAGCGTGACGACCAGCGGGACCCGGTCCTCGGCAGGCAGGTCGGCGAGGATCGCGAAGCCCCGGTCGAGGAACTGGGAGTATCCGATGCGGTAGGCCCGGATGAGCGCCGACAGGGGGATGTCGCGCTGGGCCAGCATCCGGGCATAAGCCAGGGCCGCGGTCGGGGCGTCGAGGTACTCCACATCGATGTCCTGCTTGAGGAAGTGCACCGCGGCCACGATGTTCTCGGTGATGCTCGCCTCCAGCAGGGAGCGTGAGGCGGCATCGTGATCGAGCGCACTGATTTGAGCGCGCGTCATCCGCACGAGGTCCGCGATCAGGCCCTCACGTGCTTCCCACACGCGATCCGCCACCTGCGCGACCAGCGCCTGCTCCGTCGACATGCCCGCATGCTACGGCGCCCGGTGCCGCACCGGGTCTGTGCGCGGAGCACGAAAGGCCGCCGACATCTTGTGGCGCGCGGCCGTGGCCGTGATCACACACCGGGCCCTAGCTTCGCCTGCATCTCGTCCATCGACCACCCTTGAGGTGCAAGCCCGCATGAACCTGAGCCGCCTGCCCGCTGTGCGCCGCGAACAAGCCCCTGACGCGCCGGCCATAGCCGACGACGTGTACGGCCCCCTGTCGAACGCCGCCTTCGACGACCTGGTCGATGCCTACGCCCGGCACTTCGCCGGCCGGGGCGTCCGCCGTGGGGACGTCGTTGCGGTCAAGCTCCCCAACAGAGTTGAACTTGTGGTGGCGCTGTTCGCGGCCTGGCGCCTGGGAGCCGCACTCACCCCGGTCAACCCCGCGTTGACCGCGGTGGAGACGCATTACCAACTGGACGATGCCGGCGCGAAAATCGTCATCGTCGAGGAGCCGTCCACCGGCCTGCCCAGCTCCGTCGTCGCACTCGCCCTTGAAGAGCTGGCAGGACCGGCGCCCGCGGCCGAGCTGCCGGAGCCGCAGGTGGCCCCGGAGGCCGGCGGCGAGGACCTTGCCCTGGTCATCTACACGAGCGGTACCACCGGACGTCCCAAGGGCGTTGAGCTGCTGCACCGCAACCTCGACGCGATGACCGCGGCGATGACCGAATCGATGAAGCTGAGCGAGCAGGACCACAGCCTCCTCATCCTGCCGCTGTTCCACGTCAACGGCATCGTGGTCAGCATCCTGTCGCCGCTGCGCGCCGGCGGCCGGGCCACCATCGTGCGGCGCTTCAGCGCCAAGGGCTTCTTCCCGACACTGGAGAAAGCCCGCCCCACCTACTTCTCCGGCGTCCCGGCGATATACGCGATGCTGGCGAACCTCCCGCTCCAGGTGCAGCCGGACACCTCCTCGCTCCGCTTCGTGGTCTGCGGGGCGGCGCCGATGCCCCCGCAGCTCATCGGCGTGGTGGAGCAGCGCTTCGGTGTGCAACTCATCGAGGGCTACGGCCTGTCGGAGGCGACCTGCGCGTCGACGTCCAACCCGCTCGACGGCATCCGCAAACCCGGCACGGTCGGGCTGCCACTGCCGCACCAGACGGTGGCCATCATGGGGGAGGACGGGCAGCTGATCACTGACGGCGGCGTCGGCGAGGTCGTCATCTCCGGCCCGACCGTGATGCGCGGTTACCTCAACCGGCCTGAGGAAACCGCCCGGGCCGTCCGGGAGGGCCGGCTGTACACCGGCGACGTCGGCCGACTCGACGAGGACGGCTACCTGGTCCTCGTCGACCGGGTGAAAGACATGATCATCCGGGGCGGGGAGAACATCTACCCCAAAGAGATCGAGACCGTCCTGCACGACCACCCCGCCGTTCTCGAAGCCGCCGTCGTGGGGCGCCCTGACGAGGTGATGGGCGAGGTGCCGGTCGCCTTCGTCTCCGTCCGCGACGGCGCGGAGCTCTCCCCGGCCGAGGCCACCGGGTTCCTCGGCGCCCGGCTCGCCGCCTACAAGATCCCGGTCGAAGTCGTCGTCGTCCCCGACGTCGTCAAGAACCCCGTCGGAAAGATCGACAAGCCCCTGCTGCGCCGCCAGGCGCTCGGGCCCGTCCGCTGAGCCGCGCCGCGGCTCCTTTTCGAGACACAAAGGTGTGTTCCGCATGGGATTCATGAACCCTCAACTGCCGCCCGTCGACGCGGCAGCATTCCGGACGCTGCCGCGTAGCGAACGCCTGCAGGTACTCACCCGGCACTGGGTCGAGCACGGCTTCGGCAGTCCATACGTGGTGTACCTCTTCTACCTGGTCAAGTGCTTGCTGTACGTCGGCGGAGCGGCGTGCGTGATCTCGCTGACCCCGGGCATCGGCTCGGTGACCGATCCTGCCTCGTGGTGGTCCGAGCCGATCGTCTACCAGAAGCTCATCGTCTTCACGCTTCTGTACGAGGTGCTCGGCCTGGGCTGCGGGTCCGGTCCGCTGACGTCCCGCTTCAATCCGCCGATCGGCGCCGCCCTGTACTGGCTGCGGCCGGGGACCATCCGGCTGCCGCCCTGGCCGGGCCGGGTGCCGCTGACGCGGGGTCACCGCCGTACCGGTGCCGATGTACTGCTCTACGCAGCCGTCCTCGCCTCCGGAGTGTGGCTGCTCAGCCGGCCGGGCGACGGCAGCGCCGTCCCGGGATTCGGTGACATCGGGCTGCTCGATCCGCTCGCGGCGATCCCCCTCATCGTCTCGCTGGCGATACTGGGCCTCCGGGACAAGACCATCTTCCTGGCCGCTCGCGGGGAGCAGTACTGGCTCTCGCTGCTGATCTTCTTCTTCCCGTACTCCGACATGGTCATCGGCTTCAAGCTCGTCATGCTGGCGCTGTGGTGGGGGGCTGCGACCTCCAAGCTCAACCACCACTTCCCGTTCGTGGTGGCGACGATGATGAGCAACGCACCGCTGATCCGCTCCGGCCGCCTGAAGCGGTTCATGTACCGCGACCACCCGCGAGACCTGCGGCCCGCCCGCCTGCCGTTTCTCCTGGCCCATGCCGGCACCGCCACGGAGTACGCCGTCCCGCTCTACCTCGTCTTCCTCGGCGACGGCGGGTTCTGGACCTGGGCGGCCCTGATCTACATGGCCGTCTTCCACATCCACATCTTCTCGACCGTGCCGATGGGTGTACCGCTGGAGTGGAACATCTTCTTCATCTTCTCGCTGTTCTCCCTCTTCGGCGCCCATGGCGAGGTCGCGGTCCAGGACCTGCAATCGCCCTGGCTGCTCGCCGTGATCCTGCCGAGCCTGCTCCTGTTGCCCTTGCTCGGCAACGTGCGGCCAGACCTGGTGTCGTTCCTGCCGGCCATGCGTTACTACGCGGGCAACTGGGCGACCAGCGCGTGGGTGTTCAGGGGCCATGCCCTGCAGCGTCTGGAGGCCGGACTCACCACGGCGTGCCGGCTTCCCACCCGTCAGCTGGAAAGCCTCTACGACGCGGACACCGCCATGCTCATGGGCCAGAAGGTGCAGAGCTGGCGGTCGATGCACTCCCATGGCCGTGCTCACAACGGACTCATCGACCGAGTCACCGACGGCCAGGACGACGCGGTGGTCGTGGACGGCGAGCTCATCGCCGGCTTTGCGATCGGCTGGAACTTCGGCGAGGGCCACCTCCACAACGACCAGCTCCTCGGCGCCGTGCAGGCCAGGTGCGGCTTCGCCCCCGGGGAAGTCCGGGTGATCTGCCTGGAGAGTCAGCCGGTCCACCGGCAGACTCAAGCCTATGAGGTCCATGACGCCGTCCACGGGCTGCTCGAACGCGGCCAGGTCAAGGTGCACGACATGCTGACGCGCCAGCCCTGGCCCACCGACGGCCCGAACTACCCCGTGTACGACGTGGAGTCCTTCGGCCCGCTGCGGCCCGTGCCCGGTGACCTCCCGCACCCGGACACGGAGGGCCCCGACGCGGGTGTGCTGCCTCGGGGCACGGCGTCATGACGTCAGCGGTCATCGTTGGCGGTGGGCCCAACGGGCTCGCCGCCGCGGCCCTCCTGGCCAAGGCCGGGCTGCGGGTCACCCTCTTCGAGGCCGCGGACGAGGTCGGCGGTGGCACCCGCAGCCACGAGGCGCTCCTGCCCGGGCTGCTCCATGACCACTGCTCGGCCATCCATCCGATGGCGGTCACCTCCCCGGCCCTGCAATCCCTCGATCTCGCAGGGCACGGGCTGCGCTGGCGGCTTCCGGAGGTCGACTGCGTGCACCCGCTGGACGACGGGACGGCCGGGGTGCTGCTGCGCTCCGTCGAGGACACCGCCCGTATGCTCGCCGCCGACGGTGCCCGCTACCGTGCACTCGTCGGACCGTCGGTGTCCCACTGGGGCGAGCTGGCCGGTGAGGTGATGCGACCCTTGCTGGGCGTCCCCGCACATCCGCTGCTGCTCGCGCGGTTCGGCCTGCCGACCGTTGCGCCCGCCACGCTCCTGGCGCGCCTGTTCCGCACACCGCAGGCCCAGGCCCTGTGGGCCGGTGTCGCAGCGCACGCCCTGCGCCCGCTGTCCCACCCGTTCAGCTCGGCGATCGGCCTCGGAATCCTGACCGCCGGCCATGCCGCCGGCTGGGCCGTCGCCGAGGGGGGCTCGCAGTCCATCGCCCGCAGCTTGGTCAAGGTGCTACGCGAGCACGGCGGCGAAGTGCACACCGGCGTCCGAGTCACCGATGCGTCGCAGCTCCCGCCCGCCGACGTGACGCTGCTTGACCTCGCCCCCGGCCAGGTCGCCCGCATCTACGGCGACCGCCTGCCCTCGCGAGTCCGGACCGCCTACCAGCGGTTCCGCCACGGCCCCGCCGCATTCAAGGTCGATGTGGCCGTCGAAGGGGGTGTGCCGTGGACGAACGCGTACGCACGCCGGGCCGGCACCGTGCACCTGGGCGGCCCGCTGGCCGAGGTCGCGCGGGCCGAAAAGGCCGTGGCGTCCGGGCGGATGCCGGAGCGCCCCTTCGTCCTCGTCGGCCAGCAATACCTGGCCGACCCCTCGCGGTCGGCCGGGAACGTGCATCCGGTCTGGGCCTACGCCCACGTCCCGCACGGCTACGACGGCGACGCCACCGAGGCGATCCTGACCCAGCTGGAGCGATTCGCGCCGGGCACCCGCGAACGCATCGTGGCCCTGCGTGTCACCCGGCCCGCCGACTTCGAGGCCGCCAACCCGAACTTCGTGGGCGGCGACATCCTCACCGGCGCCGAGACGATCCCCCGGCTCGTCCTTGGCGCCCGTCTCACCTTCGACCCTTACTCCACCGGCCTCGACGGGGTGTTCCTGTGCTCGGCCGCCACCCCGCCGGGCCCTGGGGCGCACGGCATGTGTGGTGCCGGAGCGGCAACTTCCGCGTTGCGTCACCTCGGCAGCCGAAGTCCATGAAGCGATGAACTACGGACGGCCGCTGAAGGGGGATGCCTACGGCACAGGGCCAACTGCCGCTCGGACTACGGCTGGTGGTGGGCCCATGGGTGGTTCGGCACCGCCCGCACACAGAGCACCGACGGCCTTGGTGCGCCGGGCCGATGGGCGGCTGCCGGTGGTCGGGGCAGCCGCCCAACGGGGTTGGTCAGCCGGGCGCCGGGGTCGGGGTCAGCCGGGCGTGATGCGGCCACGCCAGGCACCGGTTTCGGCTCCCCGGTGCTCGATGTAGTCCTTGAAGCGCCGCATGTCGCCCTTGACGCGCCGGGCGATGGTTCCCGTCATGTCAGCGGTCTTCTCCGCCGCACCACTGGGTTCGAAATCCATCATGAGCTCCACCCGGGTGTGCGTCGTGTCCAGGCGCTGGAAGCTGACCAGGCCCTTCTGTTGGGTGTCGCCGCTGGTGGTACGCCAGGCGATCCGATCGTCGGGCAGCTGGTCGATGATCTCGGTGTCGAACTCCCGCCGGACCCCGCCGATCTTGGTCGTCCAGTGGTTGTGCCGGTCATCGAGCTGGGTGATCCTCTCGACGCCCTCCATGAACTTCGGGAACTCCTCGAACTGCGTCCACTGGTTGTAGGCGGTGTGGACCGGGACCTCGACTTCCACCGTCTCCTTCACCGTGCTCATGACTACGCCTCCTCAGTGGTGGCTTTCGCGGGAGCAGATCCCGCGCGCGGATTTCGCGTGGTTCACGGGTGCCCGATAGCCGGCTTCTCAGACGGTGCCCACACGAGTTTTTCTCCACTGCCCGGCGGCCGCCGACGCTCCGCCCGTACGGGAAGCAGCGGACGTCGTACCCGCCCTCGCCGCCGCGGGCCCCGGTGCACGATGACGGTGTGCGCTCACGGACTTCAGCCACGTGGGGCGTCAGGTCGGGAGCGGCGTGGTCCGTCTCTCAGCCCGCGTCGAGCATGGCGCAGTGGAGCCGGGGTACCGGGCCAGGACACCCACATCCCCATGGAGGAGGCACCTCAACTGATGTCCCGTCGTGACACGTCCAGCGAAGACAGCACGCCAGTGCCCCACGACCTGCCGAGCCACCAGGCCGATGCCTCCAGCCCGGTCCCCGATCCGTGGGACCCCGAACTGTCGGAGGAAGAAAAGAACGAGGAGCCTGACGAGACGGTTCCTGACACCGATCAGGCCGGCACTGGGCGGACCGGCGTTCCCAAGGCCCCGGGCGTCCGCTCCGACCAGCCCGTTCCACATGAGCCGGTCGACTGATGTCGCCCGCCTGACCGGCTGCCCGGCCGGGGGCCGAGGGTCCCGTCAGACAACGGCTGCCCGGCCGGGCACCAGGGGCCCGTCAGACAACGGAAGGACTCCGCAACGGCCCGGTGTTCCTGGGGAACCAGGCGCACCGGGCCCTTGGCGTGCGGGGTACTGGTCAGCCGGAGTCGACAGCGTCAGGGGGAGGGCGTGAACGAAGAGCGGGCGGCGCTGCGGGACCTGCGGCTCATGATGCCTGACCGGCGCGAGACGGAGCAGCGGAGGCAGGACCGAGCGGATCAGGCAACTGCCGCCGGGGGCCGCCGTGTTCGTCCCGAGGCCGCGCCGTCGGGACCGTCGGCCGGTGCTGCTGAAGGCTCATTCCATACGTGAGGTGGCTCCGCACCACGCGGCCGGCGAACGCGAGGACGGCGAGGAGGAAGGCCGGCGCGGTGGCACGGTGGCGCAGACGGCCCAGGACAGCGCGCCCCCTTCAGCGGGCTTCACGGCGTGGCCGGCTACCCGGACGCTGAATGCCGTGAGTTCGTAGCGCCAGGCGACACCGGTCGGCAGCCACAGCACGAGGTTCCGGCCGAACCGGTGCATCCGACAATTACCGCCATCACCACTTCCCCGAGAAGCTCATTTCCCGGTTCCTCACCTCCCTGCTCGACGGGGCACGGTGCCGCTGTAACCAACAAAGCCCTCACCGGGCTGTTGCTCGACGCCTGCGGCACGGGCTGGGATCGCGTGGAGTATGTCGCGGACCGCAAGGGCCATGACCGCCGCTACTCGGTCGACTGGAGCCGGATAAGCGACGAACCGGGCCACTGGCCGCGGAACGACTTCACCACCGGCCTCGACGAGACCGTCCGCCGGTACCGCGAACATCGAGCCTGGTGGAAGCCTCTGTTGACAGCGGCGCGGTGCGCGCGCCCTGGCTGGTGACCGATGCCTCGGGGCTGCTGAGCCACGACCCCGTGGCCCGGCAGCACCGGGCCACGGAGAAGTGACCGCGCTCACCCACGGCGCGCTCGACATCACCGACACCCGGGCGGTGCGGCGGCTGATGGCCGCCCCTCGCCCCGCGGTGCCTGGTCACCCAGCGCCGGCTGTACCGGACCTCCGGCCGCCGGCGCACGTCAGCCTGCCTGCCCATCAGCATGGGCCGCATGCTCTGCACAGCGCGTGGCTCGCCTCAGCCGATGGTCGCGCCGGTCGTGGTGGCACCTGTGGTCCCGCCGCCGCCACCGCCGCCGATGGTCGCGCCGGTCGTGGTGGCACCTGTGGTCCCGCCACCGCCGCCGCCGATGGTCGCGCCGGTCGACGTGGCACCCGTGGTCCCGCCGCCACCGCCGCCGATCGTGGCACCGGTCGACGTGGCACCTGTCGTCCCGCCGCCACCGCCGCCGATCGTGGCACCGGTCGTGGTGGCACCCGTAGTCCCGCCGCCACCGCCGCCGCCGATGGTCGCGCCGGTCGAGGTGGCACCTGTGGTTCCGCCGCCCAGCCTGCAGCCCGCCGGGACTAGGACGATCTTGCCCTTGACGATGCGGAACTGGCAGGCCACACCGCCACCGCCGCCGATGGTGGCACCGGTTGTGGTGGCGCCCGTGGTTCCGCCGCCGCCTCCGCCGATCGTGGCGCCGGTCGTGGTGGCACCTGTCGTACCGCCGACGCCGCCGCCGATCGTGGCACCGGTTGTGGTGGCGCCCGTGGTTCCGCCGCCGCCTCCGCCGATGGTCGCGCCGGTTGTGGTGGCGCCCGTGGTTCCGCCGCCGCCTCCGCCGCCGGTCGTGGCGCCGGTCGTGGTGGCACCTGTCGTTCCGCCGCCGCCTCCGCCGCCGGTCGTGGCGCCGGTTGTGGTGGCACCCGTGGTTTGTTCGTTACTGCTCGGCGCCGAAGCCTTCGCTGTCTGGGGCGCTGTGTCACTGCTCATCGCGGTGACTGCGCCCACCGTTCCGGTGAGTGCCACGGCCAGGAGAGACGCGCCGATCACGTGGGGAATGCGCTTCCGGATGTTTGTGGCCATGATGTCTCCTCTTGAGTGGATGGGCCTTGACAGTCAGCGTGCGGGGTCGGCCATGACCGCGGTGTTGATCCGGCGTGGCCCTCGCGTGACGCGCTCAGTACCGGACGAGCATCCGCCCCCTCCTGCAGGCGGCCCGCCCCCGGCAAGCTGACCCACTCACTCGGACCGATGCGCTCTCGACCAGGCTGGTGGCGTGACGATTGCCGACCGCGCCGTGACGATCGCCAACGGTGCTGCGGCGATCGCTGACCGTGCCGAGGTCACCGGTGCCCCTTCGGATCGGGGTCAGCCGGCCGACCGGGCCGCACCGGCCGTCGTGCTTGTCATCGGCCTCTTCGCTGCCCGCACGCATGACAGCGAAGGGTCACGAACCGCTGGTGGAGGCACACGATCGACTGATTGACGTCGCTGGGCGCTCACTGCGGGCGACGCCCAGCGGCCAGCCCTGCTGCGGTCGTACGCCGAGTGCACCGTCGGCTACGCCCCGCTGCCCGCAGCACGACGAACGGTGGGCGGTGGGCGGCTGCCGGGCGGAGAGGACCTCCCGGCAGCCGGCGCAGCCGCGGTGTCATGTTCCGGATCGCCGGCACGGAAATAATCGCCGGCACGGAAATAGGGGGCATCACCGCTCGGGTACGGCCTCCCGGCACGCGGGACCGACAGCTTGCAGTAGTCGGCCCTCTTCATACGCCAGTGCCGCTGCCGGGAGCGCCGCCTCGTGCCCGCTGAGGAGCACGGTCAGGGTTCCCTCGGCAGGCGCCTCGGGGGCGGGCCGCTTGCCGAGCCGGCGCAAGGCCTGGGCGGCGACCGCGTCGGCCGTACCGTGCAGGGCGATCGGTGGCTGACCGGGGCGCCGCAGGGCTGCGCGGATGCGTTCGGCGACGAGTTCGTAGTGGGTGCAGCCCAGGACTACGGCCGATGCCTCGCCCGGGGTGCGTTCCGCCGCGGCGGCGACCGTACGTCCGATGGCCGCCTCGTCCGCGCACTCGACGGCGTCGGAGAGCCCCGGGCACGGCACCTCAACGACGCGCGCACCGGCCGCGAACTCCTCGATGAGACGGCGCTGATAGGGGCTGCCCGTGGTGGCGGGGGTGGCCCAGACGACGACCGGCCCGCCGCCCGCCGCGGCCGGTTTGATCGCCGGGACGGTGCCGATGACCGGCAGATCCGGTTCCAGGCGGGCGCGCAGGGCGGGCAGGGCGTGCACGGAAGCGGTGTTGCAGGCGACGATCAGTGCGTCGGGACGGTGCGCGACAGCCGCTTCGGCGACGGTGAGCGCGCGGGTCGTGAGGTCCTGTGGGGTGCGCGGTCCCCAGGGCATGCCGTCGGGATCGGAGGAGAGGACGAGATCGGCGTCGGGCCGCAGGCGGCGTACTGCGGCGGCTGCCGCCAGCAGTCCGATCCCCGCATCCATGAGCGCAATCTTCGGCCGGCCACCACGGCTCGGTGCCCTTACGGCTGCCGCGCACTCCTCGTGACGGCGCTGAAGCGCGCGCTCGTAGCGCCCCCTGAACTCCTGCTCCATGCCAGTCGCCTCTCGTGTGCTCGTTCCTCAATGCCACTGGCGGAGAGTCTGTCCCGGTGCCGGCTTCAGCAGCATGGCCAATCTCGGGAGAGTGGTATGGCTTCTCGACTGCGTTCCGTTCCGTTCCGAGCCGTTCCGAGCCGATCCCACCGTGGGCAGGGTGAACGCGCGAAGCGGAGGCCGGGGAGCCGTCGGCTCGCCGCCGTCCCACAGCGGCTCTGGTCGTGCGGACGTTTGAGCAGAAGGTCGGCGGCGTGAAAAAAGACGTCGTCGCGGGTTCGGACGCCGTAGTGGGAGGCGAGGAAGTGATTGCCGATCACCAGACAGAGGGCGAGCAGGCTGCGGCCCTCGGCTCGTCCGCATCCGCATCCGCATCCGCAGATGCTGCCGAACAGCTCACGCGCGGAGTCCATGCGCCGGTCGTCGACCTGCGGACGACACCGGGATGCCTGTCCGCCGCATGCTGGGTCACGGCGGCACGCACGAGTCCATCCGCGCATCCGGTACGTATGGCCGGCCGAGTTGGATCTGGTGGCGCGCCTCGCCGGTCTGTGGCTACGTGACCGGTGGGAAGGGTGGTCACAAGCGCCGTTCACCAGCGAGAGCCACCGGCCCATCTCGGTTTGGGAGAAGCCCGCCGACTGACCGCACCGGGGTACAGGTCGAATGTCCTTGAGGGCGTTGATGGCAGACGCGCCATGTTCGGTGACACCGGACAGCTGTGTGCCGTCTGATGCCGATGTTGCTGAGCTCTTCAGCCGGCAGACCCGCGAGCGTACGGGGATACGTCAGTGCCACACGCCGGGGGAGTCCCGGTCGGGGTGTGGCGCTGCTCAGAACAGGCTGGACGCCATCCACATGACGAGGGCGTACAGGCCCGTGCCGGTCCCGCAGATGATGGTCAGCCACACCAGCGCGCTGAGTGGCCACGGAGCCGGCACCTCGGGTTTGGGCTTCTCGACGGGGCAACAGTTCGAGCAGTGTGCGTTGGGCATGCTTCATCGTCGTGGGTACGGGGCGAGGTGCGGTAGGCCGGGACTGGGAGAACATGCGAACGCCCCATGGCCGGCGTTCCGGTTCGGGGGAGTGGGTGGCTATCTGCGGGCAGGTGGAGTGCGGTGCAGGCCGTGGCGGCCTCGTCGAGGTGCCCGGGGGCATCCCCAGTTGTGCGTTCCGTGGCCTCCGTTCTGGAGAAGATGCCCGCGACCCGCACGGGCGACCGACCGGCCTGCAGCTGCCGAGTACGGATCTGCAGTCGCCGGAGTCCACGTCCGGTCAGCTCCTCCGGCTCCAGACTGTGTTCACCACAGCAGCCGGCCGGGCCCAGGAGACGCTGCGGTCTCCGGGCCAGGACGACCACCACTGATCTGGGGCAGCGCCGCAGTCGTACGCAGCCGCGTCACGCAACTGCCCGCTGGGCGGCGACTGGTGCACCGGACGGCCAAGGTGGGTGGATTCTGATCAACAGCACTGCCATGTGAACATCGCGCGGTCGAAGCGCTGTTGGGCCAGGTCTTCGGGGCGTATGAGCCAGTAGAGGGCGCCGCAGTCGCCCCACATCATGTCAGCGTCGTTGTCACTGTCGAACTGAGCGAGCAGCACCCAGCGCAGCGCCTCCTCCTTGATGCGGGGGTCATCCCACGGTGGGCTGCCCAGGGCGCCGCGGGCGACCTCGGACTCCACCTCGTCCTGCACGGGGTGCGCGTGGCCGCCGATACGATGCTCCGTGCCATCGAAGTGGTCCCACAGGGCCTCCTGGAACTCGTCGTCCCCCACCGGGTGGTCGTTGGGCATCGGCGCGAACTCCCGGTACACCGATGGATGGGTGAGGTACGGCGCCGTTGTCTCCACGCGCGCCGTCAGAGTCACCTCGGGGTACGGCTGAAGCTCCTCCGGCGTCGCCCGCTCGACGACGGGGACGCCTGCCGGTACGTACAGCACGCGCGCGCCCGCCCAACTCCCGGGCTCATCGGGCGCGACCACCGCGCAGCCCTCGTCCAGCTGCCCGTCGAAGTAGAAGAAGGCCAGCGTGCCCTCTGCCGGCAGGGCGATGTCGAGGGCGGCGGAGGGGAGCACGGCGCAGTCGAGTGAAGCGACGAAGGAGAGCGGGCCGTGGCCCTCCCATACGGGCCACTCCTCGGTCTCCGGCAGCTCCGGCAGGCCGCCGAGCCGACCGGCAACCGGGTCCGCACCCGTGGCCTTCTCCAGTCGGATGCCCGGCCTCAGCAGGCCGATCCACCGTTCGGCGATCTTGTCGGGAAGGTGTTCGCGGGCCAGTGCATGGAGCGGGTCAGCGGTGCTCTGTGTCATGGCAACGATGATGCACGAGGCCACTGACAACGGGCCATTCGCGCCTCGGCCCCACGGCTTCGGGCCGCGAGTCCAGACCTGGGCGGAGACGACGACGCCCGCCGCATGGGCGGACAACGAGACGGTGTGGCTCACCTGCACCGACCGAACACTCCGTCGGCCCTGGCGCTCCAGAGCCGACAGCTTGCCCGACAGCGCTGAGCGGCCTCACTGAAATCCGGTGCGGTTCGGCCCCTTGCTCGTGAAGAGGCGAGATGATGCTGCCATGTCAGACGAGCCGAAGCGCCCCCTTGGCGAACTTCGCCCAGGCGATCGCGTCCAAGCAACCATCACCAGCCACCAACCATGGGGCATCACCGCGAAACTCAACGCATACGAGCCGGTGGGCGCATCACTGGACACCATCCGCCGCCGCAGCGAGCCAGCGGTGCAGAGACTGGCCCACGACCTCCCGCCTGTGGGAACAGCCATCGAACTGGTCGTCGGCGAAGTGCGCTCGTGGCACCACGCACCATGGGTATGGGTCGACCTCACCAGCGCCTGAACAGAGCTGCAACGGGCACAGCGCCAGCGTCGTCCCAGCCATCTCACGGCACAGTGATACGCGATGCCGTCAGTAGGGGGCTCTGAACAGGGTCCCGAGTGCGGGGCTCGGGCTCGGGCTCGGGACCTTCCCGGATCTAGCGCCTCCAGTCGTCGCCCTCACCTGGTTGGACGTGCGGGCAACCGGTGCCAGCCAACGCCACATAGGCTTGGGGCATGGGGATTGGGCTGGCGGTTGTGTACGTAGCTGTGGGTGTGGTCGTGCTCGTCGACTGTGGGGGTTTCATTCGGCGTAGGTGTGCGCGAGTGCAGCGCGAGGCGGCTGACCGGCACCGCGAAATGCTGTGGCGGAACGGCCGTATGGAGACGCCGTATGTCCCGGTGGTCAACGCGCGGCCGGGCTGCCTTCGCGCCATGGGTGCTCCGCTCGTACTTCTGGGCTGTCTGTTGCTCATGTTGAAAGTGGCATAGCCGACGGACTGTCCCCCCGTACCCCTACACCGGGCGAACGACTGCCCCTTGACCGGGCTGCGCACGGCACCGGTCTCCGCGGCTCAGAGAGTGCGCGGCGGCAGGGGGAGCGGCAGTCCGGGAAGGCCGTCGATACTCGTGGCGATGTGCTCCTTCTTCTCGAAGTAGCGGGCAAGGGATTCGTCGTCCTCGCGTGCGAAACGCTTGCCGTGCAGGTCGCGGTCCTCTTCATACGCCATGAAGGGGACCGCGTAGCCGCAAGTGTCACGGATGAGTTCAGCCGTCACCACGATGATGGCGCGCAGTCCGTGCGGGATCGGGTCGATGGTGGGGAAGTAGGCGAGCAGTTCTTCGAAGCGTGGGTCGTCGCGGAAGACCGGCTCGCCGTGGCCGTGCACACGGACGATGTTCGGCGGGCCCTGGAAGGCACACCACATCAGGGTGATACGGCCGTTCTCGCGCAGGTGCGCGATGGTCTCGGCATTGCTGCCGGCGAAGTCGAGGTAGGCCAGCGTTTGTTCGTCGAGTACCACGAACGACCCGGTGAGGCCCTTGGGGGAGAGGTTGACCGTGCCGTCGCCGGACAGTGGCGCTGTCGCGGTGAAGAAGACGGGCTGTGCCTCGATGAAGGTGCGGAGTCTGCCGTCTATGTGTGCGTAGGTCTTTCCCATGCCTGCCATTCTCGACAGCTCGGCCACATCAATCCAGGGCGTCTCACCTTCCCGGTGTGGCCAGCGCAAGCGCACGGGTCAGAGGTGCTGTTGGGCGGTCTCCGTGCCGCCACCGGCCTTGCCCGTCACGGGGGTTGAATCTGTTGCCCGCGCTCATGGAGGGTGCCGGTGGACGGGGCGTCGAACTCGCCGGCAGCACCGGCTTCGGCTGGTCCAAGAACGCCGCTGCATTGGCGTCGACTCCACGATCGTCCGCACGCTCACCAGCACGCCGCCTGCGCCCCGAAAGGGGGCGCCCGCACGCGAGCCGTCCCACCACGCCTTCGGACGCTCCCGCGGCGGACCGACCACCAAGGTCCCCCTCGCCGCGGACGCCCGCTGCCGCCTGCTCGCGTTCGTCGTCATCGCCGGACAGGTCGGCGACGCACCGCAGTTCGCCAACGTGAGGGCGCGATCCGGGTCCCGCACGTCGCCGCAACCCTCCTCCGGCTCAAGCCGTGACCCATCGGTCACGCCCTAGTTCGGCTGGCCGATCGGCCGGACCACCAGGGTGTTCACGTCCACGCCGGGTGGCTGGGAGATCGCCCACACGATGGTGTCCACCAGCTGCTCGGCGGAGATCATCGCGCCCGCCGCGTCGGCGCCGCCGGGGCGGTCGTCCCAGAACGGCGTCCGTACCCGGCCCGGCGCGATCAGCGTCGTGCCGACCCCGTACCCGGTCGTCAGCATGCGGACGTTCTCCGCCAGCCCGGTCACCGCGAACTTCGTCATCGAGTACAGGTTGCCAGGCGTGTTCTTGAACCCCGCGACACTCCCGATCAGCACGATCCGGCCCTGCGTCGCCTTGAGCGCCGGGAGCGCCGCCCGCACCAGCAGTGCGGGACCCAGGACGTTGGTGAGCACCATGCCCTGCCACTCCTCGGGGTTGCCGGTCTCGACGTTGCCGTTGGTCGAGTACCCGGCGTTGGCGATCGCGTAGTCCAGCCGCCCGAACACGCGCACGGTCTCCTCGACCGCCGACGACACCTGCCCCCAGTCGGCCGCATCGCCCTCGAACGTCAGCAGCCGGTCGCCCGCGCCCGCCTCCGCCGCGGCCTCGGCCAGCACGGCCAGCTTCTTCGTGCTGCGCCCGGTGGCCGCGACCCGGTGGCCGAGGCCCAGCAGGCGGCGTACGGTCTCCGCCCCGATCCCGCTCGATCCGCCGGTGAGGAAAGTGACGGGCGCTTCGGTGCTCTCGATGGACATGTTCCCGTTGGACATGGTCTCCCCGTGTGCCGGTGCGGTGCGCGCGGAAGTGCGGCGCCGTCGCTGCCCCGACGCTAGATCGTCCCGGCCCGCGCGTCCACGCCATTGCCGATCACGGACACCGGAGGCGTCTCCCAGCGCTTCACCCGACTGGAAGTGGAACGCCTGGAGCGAGCGGTGGGCACGGGCGACGACGCGCGACGACATCCACCACGCGTTCGTCACCCTCGGCAGCGCCGTCATCTGCCGGCGACGACTCCGCACCGCACTTTGTCGGGAGTAAGGGCAGACAATGCGCCCCAGGAGATGGCCTGCTCGATGCGTCAGAACGCACTCATTGCGGTCGGCCCGCGCAGCCTCACATCCGCGATCTCAGCACGTCGACTTCACAGCCCGGCGCGGTCGGGTCGAAGCCATGCTCGACCAACCAGCGAACCCCCAGCAGGCTTCGCAAGGACGACCACGCGCGGATCACGTCGAGGTCGACGTCGGTGCCGTGCGTGAACACCGGAGTCCAGGGCCGGAGCGCGGCCTCAGCGACCTGGCGGTTGCGGGTGACCAGGTCGGCGGGCAGGACGCCGTTCGTCACGAGCCACTCGCACTCGCCGTCGAGATCCGCCGCCAATTCGTCGAGGCCCCGGCCGGGCCAGGGCGGCAACGGCGCGTCGTGCAACTTCCGGATGGCGGCACCCGCTGCGGCCCACGCCGCCGGGGACGCGGTCGACGGCTCGCCGAGGCGGCCGAGCGCCGTCCCCGGGACCGCGGCGATCGCGAGCACGGGCGGCTTGCGCCACAGGACCTTAGGGGTCGGGACCGGCGCCAGGGCCATCGCCTCGACCTCGATGCGCGCCTGATCGGCATCCACCTTCAGGAACACGTCGCCGACGCGCAAGGTCGCGCGCTCAGAATGGGCGACGACGACTTAGACCTCATCCATGGGCGACCAGTATCCCGGATGACCGTCCACGTCGCCGGGATTATCGCGTGCGATGCGCGGCTGACCGCGTCCCGCCACCCGGCGTCCTCATGCAGGACATCGACCGCTGACCAGGTCAAGCCCACCACTTTTGTCAGGAGCCCTAAGAGGGCATCTGATCAGCGTTCAGACGGTTGTGGGCGGGATGTCTGTTTCGATTCGCCAGGTTGGTGACGATTCTCCTGTGAGCTCGCGGCTCATTTTGTTAGCCATTGCCCAGTGGATCACCGCCCGGGACCTCTGCGGCGACGTCTCGTAGTCCCGTGCCAGGCGACGGTGCTGCATCAGCCAGCCGAAGGTCCGTTCAATCACCCACCGCTTCGGCAGCGGCTGGAACCCCTTCACCCGCGGCCGCTGCACGACCTCTACATCGATACCGACGTCGGCGCCATGCTGGAGGACGCTGGCCGAGTAGCCACCGTCTGCCCAGACCTTGCTCACGCCCGGGTGGGTAGCGGCCAGCTCGGTCAGCAACTGCTTGCCGCCGGCGGAGTCGTGGACCGAGGCGGCGGTAACGAGGATCGCCAAGGCCAGGCCGAGGGTGTCGGTGATCAGGTGCCGCTTGCGTCCTTTGATCTTCTTGCCGGCGTCGATGCCCTGACTGGTCTCGGCGACGTTGCCCGAGGTCTTCACGCTCTGCGCGTCCACCACGGCCGCGGTCGGCTCCGTGCCGCGGCCGTGGATCCGGCGGGTCTTGTCCCGTAACAGGTCGTGGACCAGCTCGGTGGTGCCATCCACTTCCCACTTGGCGTAGTAGTCGTACACGGTCTTGTACGGAGGGAAGTCGTGCGGCAGGTACTCCCACGGGATGCCGGTGCGGTTGACGTAGAGGATCGCGTTGACGATCTCCCGCAGGTCGTGCACCCGGGCAGCCGTGCCGGGACCGGTCCGTTTCTCCCGCCAAGCGGTGAAGGCCGGCTCGATCAAAGCCCAGCGGGCATCGGACACGTCACTGCGGTACGGACGACGAGTACTCACACACCGAGCAACGCCCCCCAACGCCACAAGTCACAAAATCATCCCGAACTACCCGCTAGCCAGATCAGATGCCCTCTAAGTCCTGTCACTTCGGTCAGTGCCGGGTCCGGAGGAGGATTGCGGTGAGCCCCGCCCGGGCTTCAGTTCCGGCAGCCTGGACAATGCCTGCAGTCCCTTGAGGAAACCGGCGCGGTCGGCAGCCGGCAGCTGGGTGAGCAGTCGCTCCTCGCCTTGCTGGATCGCGGCCTGCACCGCGTCCCGCAGCCGTCGGCCCTCGGCGGTGAGCGACAGCAGACGTACCCGTCGGTCCTTGGGATCCGGCTGACGGCGGATCAGCTCCCGTGCCTCCAGGTCGTCGAGGACGGCGATGATGCGGGTCTTGTCCGCCCGGATGGCCTCGGCCAGCGCCGCTTGAGTGCGGATCGGTGTCTCGTCGAGGTGCAGCAGTACCGAGTACGCCCACATCGTCAGACCGTGCGCGTCGAGGATCGGCTGCTCGGCCGCCATGAGGGCACGGCCCAGGGGCACGATCATCGCCGCCAGATCGGGACGGGTCGGCCGCCCCCTGGATGTGGTGCCGCTGTCGGCTGCGTTCTCGGCCATGGTCAAGAAAATACCCGTTGACAATTCATGTGCTCACGCAGATCGTAAGCGTATGCATACGAATCACGAAGATGCGCCCACACCGCACGCCGACTTCGCGCGCCTCCGGCGCCTCAATGCTCTGGCAGTCCGGGACAGCGTGACCCTGATGCGTCGGATGACCCCCGGCGACCTCCTCAGGCCAACCCCCTGCTCGGCGTGGACGCTGACCGATCTGCTCGCTCATATGACGGCCCAGCACAACGGGTTCGCGGCGGCAGCGCTCGGGCACGGGCAGGACCTGTCGCACTGGTCGGTCGGACCGCTCGGCGAGGATCCCGTCGCGCGATACCGCGACGCAGCCGAACGCGCCATCGCCGCCTTCGCGACCGTAGAGAGCCCTGACCGTGAGTTCGCCCTCCCCGAATTCCCCCACCCTCAGACGTTCCCCGCCGCCCGCGCGATCGGCTTCCACCTCATCGACTACCTGGTCCACAGCTGGGATGTCGCCCGCACTCTGGGCATCGCGTACGCACCCGGCCCCGAACTCCTGCAGGCCGCGCTGCCGATCGCCCGCGCCGTCCCGGACGGCGACTTCCGGCTGGCCCCGGGCAGCGCCTTCCGGCCGGCGCTGGCCGCGGACCACGACACGGGCACACTGGAGAAGATCCTGACGGCTCTCGGCCGTTCGCCGGACTGGCGCGCCCCCTTCTCACGCGACAACCACGCCGGTCCGGAGCGAGGCACGGCGGGCCACGACCCCACTCGCTGAGCTCCTTACGGACGCACCGCGCAGACCCCGGACCTGGATTCCGGGAAGGAGTCTCTTTGCAGGGTGGGTCGGTTGATCGGAGCGCACCGCGGCAGTACGACTCGGCCTTCCGCGACGGAACCGGCGCGCTGGGCGGAGATAACGCCCTGTCCCGCCGAGGACCGTCCAGCCGTCCCACCGCTTGCGACCCCGCTCCGAACGGGGCAGCAGCGAACGCGCGAACTCCCGCTCCGTATCGCACAGTTCAAGGCGACGCATCAGCCTGCCATGATCCAACGAACAAGATCATGTGGCGAAAGTCCCTGGTAGGGCAGCTTTCCAGCGAAGCTTCGCCAGCGCTTGCGGGCCGCGTCCGGTTCGGCACGAGTGGTCTTCGCCGCCGGTCGTGCCGGTGGAGAGCGGTCGTCTGCTCAAACCTCAGGCAGCCGACCCCCGTTGGTCGGCAGGGAAACTGAGTAGAGGTTGGGAATCAGCTCCGCATACCTTCGACCGCATGGCTGACGAGGGCTTCAAGCATCCACGGCTCGCCGCGATCTATGACGCGCTCGACCCTGATCGCAGCGATCTCGACGCGTACGTCCGCATGGTGGAGGAGTTCGGGGCACGTCGGGTGCTGGACATCGGCTGTGGGACAGGAGTGTTCGCCCTTCTCCTGGCTGATCGCGGGATTGAGGTCGTCGGGGTCGATCCTGCCGGGGAATCCATTGATGTGGCCCGGGGCAAGCCGGGCAGTGAACGGGTGCGCTGGATCTGCGGTGATGCGACAGCACTCCCGCCGCTGCGGGTTGACCTGGCGACCATGACGGCGAACGTTGCTCAGGCGATCGTCGATCCACGGATGTGGCAGGAGACGCTGCGGGGGGCTTACGAAGCACTGCGGCCGGGCGGGCGTCTGCTGTTCGAGACCCGGCAACCGGCCAGGCGTGCCTGGGAAGAGTGGAACCGGGAGGAGTCCTACGGTGTGAGGGAGATCCCGGGCGTCGGCGCGGTCGAGAGCTGGGTGCAGGTGACCGAGGTGAGTTGTGCGCTGGTGACGTTCCGGTGGACCTACGTCTTCGCTGCGGACGGACAGGTGCTGACGTCAGACTCGACGCTGCGTTTCCGTGAGCGGCAGGAGGTCGAGGCGGACTTGGTCTCGCGGGGGTATGTGGTGGACGACGTTCGTGACGCTCCTGACCGTCCGGGCCGGGAGTTCGTCTTCCTCGCGCGGCGCCCGGAGGCCGGCCGGGTGTGAGGCCCCTCCCGGCGGCGCGTCGGCGGCAATGACGTCGAGACCCTTCGGACCGAGGACGTCCAGGTCGGCCGCCACCGGCCGACCTGGACGCCATGATCAGACGAGGTCGAACCGGTCCAGGTTCATCACCTTGTCCCATGCCGCGACGAAGTCGTTCACGAACTTCTCCTTCGCGTCATCGCTCGCGTAGACCTCCGCGAGCGCGCGCAGCTCGGAGTTCGAGCCGAAGACGAGGTCGGCACGGGTGCCGGTCCACTTGACCTCGCCCGTGGCGGCGTCGCGACCCTCGAAGGTGTTCGCGTCCTCGGACGTCGCCTTCCACGTCGTGCCCAGGTCGAGCAGGTTGACGAAGAAGTCGTTGGTCAGGGACCCGGGGGTGGTGGAGAACACGCCGAGCGACGACTGCTGGTGGTTCGCACCCAGGACGCGCAGACCGCCGACGAGGGCGGTCATCTCGGGGGCGCTCAGGGTGAGCAGGTTCGCCTTGTCGAGCAGCAGGTACTCGGCAGGCAGGCGGTTGCCCTTGCCGAGGTAGTTACGGAACCCGTCTGCGGCCGGCTCCAGCGCCTCGAAGGACTCGACGTCGGTGTGCTCCTCGGTCGCGTCGACCCGGCCTGGGGCGAAGGGCACCTGAACCTCGACGCCCGCGTCCTTGGCGGCCTTCTCCACGGCCGCCACGCCGCCGAGGACGATGAGGTCGGCCAGGGAGACCTTCTTGGCACCGGAGGCGGCGTTGAATTCCTGCCGCACACCCTCCAGCGAACGCAGCACCAAGGCCAGCTGGTCGGGATCGTTGGCCTCCCAACCGCGCTGAGGCTCAAGGCGGATGCGGGCGCCGTTGGCGCCGCCGCGCTTGTCACTGCCACGGAAGGTCGAGGCCGACGCCCACGCGGTGGTGACGAGCTGGGACACGGTCAGGTCGGAGTCGAGCAGCTTGGCCTTGAGCGCCGCGACATCGGCAGCGTCGATGGCCTCGCCCTCGGCCCCGGGCAGCGGGTCCTGCCACAGCAGGGTCTCCTGCGGGACCTCCGGCCCCAGGTACAGCGACTTCGGGCCCATGTCGCGGTGGGTCAGCTTGTACCAGGCGCGGGCGAAGGCGTCCGCGAACTCCTGCGGGTTCTCGTGGAAGCGGCGGGAGATCGGCTCGTAGACCGGGTCGAAGCGCAGCGCCAGGTCGGTGGTGAGCATCGACGGGGCGATCTTCTTCGAGGAGTCGTGGGCGTGCGGCACCGTGCCCTCGCCCGCGCCGTCCTTCGGCTTCCACTGGTGGGCGCCGGCCGGGCTCTCGGTGAGTTCCCACTCATAGCCGAAGAGGTGGTCGAAGAAGCCGTTGCTCCACTGGGTGGGTGTGCTGGTCCAGGTCACCTCCAGGCCGGAGGTGATGGCGTCGGCGCCCTTGCCGGTGCCGTAGGCGTTCTTCCAGCCCAGGCCCTGCTCCTCGAAGGTGGCGGCCTCGGGGTCGGGGCCGACGTTGTCCGCCGGGCCCGCGCCGTGGGTCTTGCCGAAGGTGTGGCCGCCGGCAATCAGCGCGACGGTCTCCTCGTCGTTCATCGCCATCCGGCGGAACGTCTCACGGATGTCGCGGGCCGCCGCGATCGGGTCCGGGCTGCCGTTCGGACCCTCCGGGTTGACGTAGATGAGGCCCATCTGGACCGCACCGAGGGGGTTCTCCAGCTCCCGGTCGCCGGTGTAGCGCCGGTCGTCGAGCCAGATGTTCTCGGGACCCCAGTAGACGTCCTCCTCCGGCTCCCAGACGTCCTCGCGGCCACCGGCGAAACCGAAGGTCTCGAAGCCCATGGACTCCAGAGCGACATTGCCCGAGAGGACCAGCAGGTCCGCCCAGGAAAGGCTCTGGCCGTACTTCTTCTTGACCGGCCACAGCAGACGGCGGGCCTTGTCGAGGTTGGCGTTGTCCGGCCAGCTGTTCAGCGGTGCAAAACGCTGCTGGCCTGCACCGGCGCCACCGCGACCGTCACTGATGCGGTACGTGCCCGCGCTGTGCCACGCCATCCGGATGAGGAAGGGGCCGTAGTGACCGAAGTCGGCCGGCCACCAGTCCTGCGAGGTCGTCAGCGTCTCGGCAATGTCCCGTTTCACTGCCGGAAGGTCGAGGCTCTTGAACGCGTCGGCGTAGTCGAAGTCCTCGTCCAGCGGGTTGGCCACGGCGGGGTTCTTCGCAAGGATCTTCAGGTTGAGCCGTTGCGGCCACCACTGACGGTTGTCGCCCCCCTGAGTCGGGTGGAGGGCGCGCCCATGGGCAACGGGGCAGCCGCCGCTTGCCTCCTCACTCTTCGCATCTGTGACGATCGCGTCGTGGTTGTCAGTCATGGCAATCCTTCCGAACTGTGCGGAACTCGGTGCTCAGGAACTGCGGCCGGTGGAGCAATCGGGGCACAGGCCCCAGTGGACGGCCTCGGCCTCGTCGACCGAAAGCCGTGGCGGTAGGACATGGTGGTCGGGCAGAGTGCCACGCCGACCGTGCCGACCGTGCAGTCGACGTCAGCGACGACACCGCACGAGCGGCACACGATGGCGGCGATCCTCGCGGACGTGTCTCCCGGACGGGGCCGGGCTGCTGACCGGGCCGACGCGGAACGACTCCCGCCGCGATGCGGGAGCGGAGGGCCTCATGCACGGCATATGTGGCGTGAGGGGAGATATGGCGTACACGATCGCGCACCCCGGAGGCGACCCCTTGACGTCGAGGTGATGACCGCCCAGGCACCGACGCCGCGCGCGTGGACGATGCGCCCGTGGTGGAAGCGGGCAAGCTCCTCCAGCAGGCCCTGGTCCTGGACCGGCACCGGGCCGCCGGGGCCCGCCTGCTCGCTGTTCTGGTTGTCCGCGACCAGGGCACCGGATTCGGTGGTGAGCGGACCCGTCTCCTGAACCGTCACGGGTTTTCCCTGCTGTTGTCCTGTCCCTTGGCTGTCGCCGGAACCGATCCTACGATGGACTAAATCCAAGTCAATACAAGAACCAGACTCGTACGGATTCATTCATCGGACGATGCACAGTTAGGCTGGTGGGCATGAGTGACCTGCTGGACCGGCTTCGCGGACGTGGCTGGCGGATGACCGCCCAGCGCCGGGTGGTCGCCGAGGTACTCGACGGCGAGCACGTGCACCTCACCGCGGACGAGGTACTCGCCCGGGCCACCGCCCGGCTGCCGGAAATCTCTCGTGCGACCGTCTACAACGCCCTCGGCGAACTCGTTTCGCTCGGCGAGGTGGTCGAGGTGGCCACCGACGGCCGCGCCAAGCGCTATGACCCGAACGCCCACCGCCCCCACCAGCACCTGGTGTGCTCGGGCTGCGATGCCATTCGTGACGTGCACCCCGGCGGCGACCCACTGGCCGATCTGCCCGCCTCCGAACGCTTCGGCTTCACCGTCTCCGAGGTCGAGGTGACCTACCGGGGCCTGTGCCCCGACTGCGCCCGCACGTGAGCCGGCCCGCCCTCCCCGCCGTGGCACCGGCGCGGCCCCGCGCCCGCCAGGTCGACCACGCCGTACGCACCAGCAGCTCCTTCGATCGAGCGACACCGCACGGTAGCCGCACACGCACACGCACAACACCTCGGAGCCGGCCGGCAACGGCCATGACGCCGACCCGCCGTTCCTGACCCTGCAAAAAGCCACGCCCGCAAGGCCGCGGCGGGACGCCGAGATCCGTCGACTGCTCTCCGATGGCCGCGAGTTCCAGGGCACCCGCCCGTACCGCCTACCGCCTGGAGTCCCTCGCCGAAGCCAACGGCATGCCCCTCTCCGGCACATGCACCGCCTACGGCCCTCAGGAGCTCGATGAGGTGCCGCCCGGGAGACCGCCGGAAACCCAACGGGAAACCCCACAACCGGAAACCCAACCGGCGCACCGCAAACGCAGCCGCCGAAGAGGCATGAGCCACCGACCACGCCCTCACTGAGAGTCTGAGAGTGGGACGAAACAGCGCAGTTGAGGCATCAGTAGAGCGCTGACCTGTGCTGACCCGCAGTTGCAGCGCGACGGCCGGCCGTCCTGCCGTGCAGTTCAGCGCCGGTGCCCAGGCTGCTCGCTATCGCAGGCGCCGACACGAAAGCGCTGACACTTCGGTCTGCTGCCGACGCCGGACGGCAGCAAAGCTGCAGACCCGTCCGGACGGTGGCCGACCATCCTGCTGCCATCCGCCGCTGAGACCAGTCCAATGACGCGGCTCAGTCAGCCCTGCGCTTCCGCGGCGCCCCTGCGCTGACGGTGCGTTTCAGCGACATCGCGTCGGCCGCTGAACAGGATCTGGCTGAACGGGATCTGGCTGGGGGCGGTGTACGGCGGTGGGGTTGAATGTGAGGGAGTGTGCTGAGTTGTCCGGGGGAGGGGTGGGCGTAATCGTGGTTTCGGATTGGTGGGACGACGGTGCCTACGAGGCGGAGCTGAGGCGATCGCGACGGATAGCTCGTCTTGGATGGACTGCGATCCTCGCGGTCTGCGCCGGCGCGGCCTTCTGTGGTGCAGCGTTGGTGTTGTTGTTGGTGTTCCTATGCTTCTTATTGCTGACTCGCGGGCAGTGAGAAGGATGTGCGTCGTGTGATGTGCACCGTGCCGATACCAAGTGGTCGTTCCCCGAAGTGGACTTGGTCCGGTCATGGAGATCGGCCGGGTCATCTCACCTCCTGTGGCGTACCCGGCAGAAGGTGAGAGGCAAGGCCCGGCACTGACATGGGTCTCCCCACGGCTTGGGGCAGTTGCAAGGGGTTACGGGCCTCCCGCATGCGCCGCAGTTCAGTCCCCGATGGTTGCACCGCCGTAGGGCGCAGGAGAAACACGGGGGCGCCAGGTCATCGCGGTGCCGCGGATGGCGGAGGCACGTCTGGGCAGTTAGCCGCAGCAAGCTTTGCGGGGGCTGGCGGATCTGCTGCCGAGTGCCTGTGTCTGATGCCGGAATGACAGTGTCCCGGTCGGCGTCGTAGGTCAGCCCGCCGGCCTGGGGGCCGAGCACTGTTCTGCGGGTCTAGCCGTACGGTCGGGCCCTGCGTTACGGCTCCGTGGACGTCCGCGCACAATAGGCGGCACGGCGCTGCCGCCCGAGCGCGGCGCTACAACGGGGAGTTGACATGCAGGGTACGAACGATGGGGCCGCCCTCGCATTAGCCGTGCTGGTCGTCGGGTTGGTGGTGCGACAGCAGCTTCGCACGCGCCCGGTGCGGCGCATCGGTTCGCTGGTCACCCCGGCGGTCCTCGGTGTCCTGGGCGTCGCGGGGATCGCCCTCGGTGTCGCCTCGGTCGTCAGGGACCACCGGCTGGCCACGCTGCCTGTCGTTCTCCTGGTGGCGAGCCTGGCCGTCGCGGCGGGCTTCGGCGTGGCCAGGGCGCGGACCATACGAGTGTGGCGTGGCCCTGAGGGTGAGGTGCTGCGCAAGGGCTCGGCGGCCACCACCGGGCTGTGGGTGGCCTCGGTCGGCGTGCACCTCGGGCTGGGCCTGTGGATCGACGACGCGGCCGGAGCCGGGGTGCTGGGGGCCGTGTCGCTGTACGCGTACCTGGCGATCGGTCTGGGGATGCAGAACCTCCTGGTACGCGGGCGGGCCGCGACGCTGTGACCCCGGCCTGACGCGACCCATCAGCTCAACTCCGGCTTGTACCTTCGGTAGCCGGTAGCCGGTAGCCGGTAGCCGGTAGCCGGTAGCCGGCCTCCCCATGCGGAGCCGGCCTGCGCTCGAGCGCGTGTGGCTTACCAGCCGTGTTCGGCCCGCAAGCTCGACCAGTCTGACTCCGCAGAGTGGGCAACCTCGTGGGCTGTGGCCGCGAGACAGGAACACAGCAAGAAGTGGCCCGGTGTGCGGCAGGGGTACGGGCACCTCTTAGCCTGGTGATCGAACTCGATCTGGCGCGCCAGGCCAACCGCATCATCACAGGGGGATCCGTATGTCAGCGTACTCACCGCCACCACAAGGGCCGACTCCCCATGGCCAGCAGCCCGGCCCGATCCCGTACGGGCCGCCTGCAGGTCACGGTGGCCCGGCCCCCTACGGGCCGCCTGCCACCGGTCCGTTCTTCCACGGTCAGCAGCCTGCGTACGCGCCTTCGCCGGTCCAGCAGTCCGGCGTCCCGATGTTCACGCCGACGGGGCCTGCGCGGCGTCCGTGGCTCCGGCCGCTTGTCGCGCTCGGCGCCGTGATCGTGGTCTTGGGAGGGTTTTGGGTATTGAGCATGGTGAGCAACGACGGTAAGCCCCCGGAGAGAGACGCCCGCGACGCGGTCGCCGGCGACTGTCTGGAAAACCGCGGCACACACGCGGACCCAGTCCTCTTCACCATCGCCTGCAGTGAAACCAAAGCCGACTACAAGGTCATGTTCAGCGCCACCCGCCAAGGAAAATGCCCACCGGAATTCGACGAGTACACCGAGCGAGGCAGCCGGCTTGGCGATACCACGCTGTGTCTGACCCCAGTGCATCGCTAAGGGTTGTCCCGCAACTCCCGGGGCGCGTTTCGCCTTCGGGGAACAGCCACCCGCCACGGGAAAATCTCCACGGCCGGCCAGTTGCGGTGTGGCTGCGAGTGATCGCTCATGGATCGGTAGCTTGGCCGCGTCGCGTGGCGAGCGAGCCGGAACGGCGCTGACGGTTCGGGGGTCAGTGGCGTCCTGCTCGGTTCAGGGCGTCCTGGGCCTGGGTGGCCATGGCGGTGACCAGGTCCTCCGCAGAGGGCAGGTCGGCGATGAGGTCGACGGCCTCGCCCGCCCAGACCGGCAGCGGCGGCACGGTGCCTCGTGCCACGTCGTCCTGGTACGCCTGACGGGCCTGGGGGTCGGCGGCGAGCTCGGTCTCCCGGCCGCGCCAGCGGTCGAGGTACGGGTGGCCGAGTGTGCGAGCGGGGTACTTCGACGGCCACCGGGAGCCGCGCGCGATGTCCAGCACGGTGCTGCGCTCGGTGTCCTGCCCCCGCCCCTCGAGAATCGCCTTGGTGATCGAGGGACCGACCAGGGCCTCGGTGGTGGCCTGGAAGCGGGTGCCGATGAGCGCTCCGGCAGCGCCCAGCACGAGAGCCGCCGCCACTCCGCGTCCATCGGCGATCCCACCCGCTGCCAGTACCGGCACCGGAGCTACGAGATCCACCACTGCCGGCACGAACGGCATAGTGGACCGCCCGCGCACGGCTCCGTGCCCACCGCTCTCGGTTCCCTGAGCCACGATCACATCGGCGCCCAAGTCCACGGCCTGCTTGGCCTCCTCCAGATCGGTGACTTGGAGGATCAACAGAGCCCCTGCCCGGCGGACATGCTCCGTATATGGACTCGGATCGCCGAAGGACAGCATCACGGCGCTGGGGCCGTAGCTCAACGCCAGTTCCACTGTGGCGAGATCGATCCCCCAGGTCAGGAATCCGACACCCCACGGTGCTTCAGTACTCGCGAAGACCGGCACCTCACGTGCCAGCCACTCCCGATCCCCGTACGCGCCGCCCAGGATCCCGAACCCTCCACCGCGGGAGACAGCTGCGGCCAGCGCCCCACCGGCCGACCCACCCATGGGCGCGAGCGCGATCGGGTACCGCACGCCGAGCATCTCCGTGAACGCCGTCGACCACGCCATGCTCGCATCATGCCGTTTTCTTCGACCAGCAGGATCACAAACGCAGCAACTGACCTCCGCGGCAGCTCGAAGTTCACGAGTCAGCCGCCGCACCGCGCGTAGCTCAAGAACGTGGTCCTGAAGTCCGTCAGCCTTGCGTCGCAGGTGGAGAGGGGATCGTTCGCACGCCCGAGCAAGGGCGACACTTCAAGCGGTCGTCGCGACTTCGGGTCGTGGGCATGGGCATGGGCAAGGGCCGGGGAGATTTAACGCATGTGGAGTGGGCCCGGCTGAAGCCGCATCTGCCGAAGTCCGGGCAGCGCGGGGGCCGTTGGGTCAGAGACCGCAGGGTCATCAACAGGATCCTGTACCGACTGCGCCCTGGGGTGCCGTGGCGGGATCTACCTGCGCGTTTCGGTCCGTGGAAGACCGCGTACGAACGACACAGACGCTGGTCGGCGGACGGCACCTGGGACAGGATCTTCGCGGCCGTCCTGGCCGACGCCGACGCGGAAGGCCGCATCGACTGGTCCATGGTGAGCGTGGATTCGACCTCCTGCCGCGCTCATTACCACGCCGCCGGCGCTCGTAGGAAACCGCCACGAGTGCCGGGGAAAGGCGCACGTCCCGGCAGCACCACCCCGACGAGTGGCTCGGACGCTGCGGGGGCGGCCTGACCTGCAAGATCCACCTCGCCAGTGAGGGTGGATGCCGCCCCCTGGCTCTGCTGATCACTCCGGGCCAGTGGGGCGAGGCTCCGCAGCTCATCCCGTCATGGAACGCATCCGTGTCGGGCCGCCTCGGTGGCGGACACCCGCGCACGCGACCCGACCATCTCGGCGGCGACAAGGCGTACTCCTCCCGTCGCAACCGGCGCTACCTGCGACGACGCCAGATCAAGCACACCATCCCCGAACCGAAGAACCAGCAGGCCAACCGCCAACGAAGGGGCAGCAAGGGCGGCCGACCCGCAGGCTTCGACAAGACGATCTACAAGCGAAGAAGCGAAGTCGCGCGAACGATCAACGCGTTGAAGAACGTTCGGGCCGTGGCCAAGAGGCTCGACAAGCGCGGCTACATCTTCCACGGCACCGTCAGCGTCGCCTCGACCCGACTCTGGCTCCGCCCGTGATCTCCGCCGGATCTATCCGCCGGTCGTGCCGTCGAGCATCTCGCGCAGGATGTCCAGGTGGCCGTTGTGGCGGGCTGTCTCCTCGGTGAGGTGAAGGAGAATCCAGCGCAGGTCGACGTGGAGGCCGTTGCGGACAGCTCGCTTGGCCTGGCTGTCCAGGCCATTCCCGACGACCAGTTCGCGGTAGCGGGCGCTCTGTTCGGCGTATTCGTCGAGCAGCTGCGCGAGCGGGAAGTCGACGGCGATACGCATTTCGCGGTCGGGGTCCTCCTCGGTCCAGGGGCCCCGGTCTTCCTCGCCGAGGAAGACCACCTGGAACCAGTAGTACTCGACCCAGCGCAGGTGGTTGATCACTCCGCTCATGGTCATCAGCGGTGAGCCCGGCAGGAGCGCCTTGCGGGCGTTCTCCGCGGAGACGCCGGCGCACTTGGCGCGGGCGGTGTCACGTGTGTAGTCGAGAAACGTGGTCAGCTGGGTGCGCTCGTCCCACGCGGGCGGCGTGTCGTCGATTCTGGTCATCGCGCGAAGCCTCCCCGATCACCGCGACCGATATCGAGGTATTTATCGACGCGCCCAACCTGCTCCACCTAGTACTCCAGTTGCAGTTCGCTATCACTGCTGGTCAGAGCCGTGTTTCTGAGTGTACTCGGCTGGCGTTCCATCAGGTTGCGGAAGTTCGTGACCTCGCGTGCGGCGGCGGTAGTGGCAGCGTCTGGCGATGGCTTGGTGACGGCGGCGCCAGCGGGACCAGCTCAGCGCGTGGCCGGCGCGCTGAAAGTGCGTCAGCGACGGACGGTCAACTGCCATGAGTCGCCGGATTTCTGCCACGGTGAGCGGTGCAAGAGTGCCGGAACCGTTTCTGCCACCCCCTTTTCGACTGCCGCTGATGCCATGGCAGCGAGGAAGGCGTGGGCGAGCATGGCCAGGGTGATGTGCCGGTACCAGCCCGGATAGCGGCGGACCTCGTACTGGTCGAGGCCGCACTCGTTCTTTGCGGCCTGGAAGGCTTCCTCGATCGCCCAGCGGGTCCCGGCGATGCGCACGAGCTCGGCGACGGCGGTGCCGTTGGGGGCGTAGGCGAGGTAGTAGGCGATCTCGCCCGGGCGGGCCAGGCTGCGGCGGGCCAGGACCCAGCGTTGGTGGGTGGGCTGATCGCCGTCGAAGTCGTCGATGGCGGGCAGTTGGGCTGCGGCCCAATCGTAGACGCGCGGGCCTTTCGCGCCGTTGCCGCAGGAGTGGCGCTCCCAGGCGTCGTCGGGTGCCTGGGCGATGGCGAAGTCGATGCGGCCCACGGCGTGGACGTGCTGGGACTTCGGCACGGCCAGGACGTAGCCGACGCCGGCCTCCTCCAGCATGCGGCGTATCCGCCATTCCTGGCCGTAGGCGGAGTCCGCGGTCACCCAGACGATGGGCAGCGGTGAAGCCAGTGCCCGCATCACCATGGCCTTGGCCAGGTCGCCCTTGGTGGCGAACTCCCGCTCGTCGGGGATCCGTGCCGCCCGGCAGCGATCCCGGTCGGACATCCAGGACTTGGGCAGATACAGCTCCCGGTCCACCAGGGCCCGGCCTTTGGTGAGGCGTAGGCGGCGAAGACGCCGATCTGGCAGTTCTCGGTGCGGCCCGCCGTGCCGGAGTATTGGCGCTGCACTCCGGCCGAGATCGTGCCCTTTTTGAGGAACCCCGTGTCGTCGATGATCAGTACTCCAGCGGGGTCCCCGAGTCTCTCAGCGACGTATTCCTGCAGGTCATCGCGTATCTCGTTGGGATCCCAGCAGGCCCGGCTCAACAGATGCTGCAGACCCGCGGGAGTGCGGAAACCGGCGTGTTCGGCCAGCTGCCAGCTGTTCTTGCGGCCCACCGGGCCGATCAGACCATGCACATAGGCGCGCATTCGCCGCCGCAGATCCACCCGACCGAACCGGTGGCCAACCCGCACGAGTACTTCTTCCAGCTCCGCGGACCAGACATCGGGCTGCACATCATCTTGCACGACAAGTACAACGGCCCGCCGCACACGAGGTCACGAACTTCCACAACCTGACGGAACGTCAGCCGAGTACACTCAGAAACAGGGCTCTGACCAGCAGTGATAGCGAACTGCAACTGGAGTACTACTGATCTTTTCGTAAGTTCGGTGGGTGTGGTGGGTGGAGGGTCAGGCCGGTGTGGGCGAGGTAGGACCATGGCAGGTGCTGGTTGTGGTTGATCCGGTGGACGCCTTGTTCGGTGGCGTCGGCAACGTCGGCGA
>NZ_JBICXQ010000049.1:0-30932 GCF_043200375.1 Streptomyces sp. NPDC048434
ATGCTGTACTGCTGCCAGGTCCTCGCCGAGGTCGGCGACGATCCCCAGCCGTGGCTGGCCGAGGCGGCGCGGCACACCCACCTGCTGTCGCTCGGGCGCCCCGGGCGCGTCCTGCTCGGCCGGTCGGCGCAACGCCGCAACGTGCCGCTGCCGCGGGGCCGTTCGGCACGCGAGGGCCTGAGCGAGGCGGACGTACGGCTGATCGGCATGGTCAGCGAAGGCGCGACCAACCGGCAGATCGCGGCCCGCCTGGCGTGCAGCGAGAAGACGATCGAACAACGGCTGGCCCGGCTGTTCCAGCGCACCGGCAGACGCTCGCGGGTGGAGCTGGTGGCGGCCTGGCTGGACGGGAGCCTGGCCGGACTCGGCCCGGTGCCGGACGTCCTACCGGGCGGTGCGGCGGGACCGGGCGCGAGGCTCAGCCCGTCCGGCGGCTGAACGCGCAGGCAGAATCCGCTGTTTCCCGGGCCGCCGTGAAGGCTCACTGATGTCCGGCGGAGTCGGCGACCCTTCGGAGATGACGTTCCTGCTCGGCGGAATGGTCCCGGGCGTCGGACGCGGAGGAGGCCAGCTCGGGACGGCACACCGTTCGTCGCTGGCCTCCTCCGCCGTCGTCGACCGTCACCTACACCGAGGGCGGCCACCGGCTCGCGCTGGTCCAGGCCGACCTGGAGGTCCTCATGACGGCCGAGGTCGCGGCGGGCATCCTGCCGCCGACGCCGCCCCCTCTGCCGCGCTGCACCTGCCCGCCAACCGGGAACCCCGGCAACTGCGATCGCGTGCCCTTGGCAGGCAGTGTCACTCACCGATTTGGACAGTCGAGGGCAGAGGGGCGCGGGCCCGAAGGTGCACATGCGCCGCCGTCGGCCGCGCGCCAGAGTGAGAGAGGCGGCCTTCGAAGAAAGGCGGGCGGAACCGTGACCGACAGGGATGGACTGGACACGTACCGTGGCAAACGGCACTTCGACCGGACCCGCGAACCGCAGGGCGAGCAGTCCTCCTCCGGTGACATGCCGTGCTTCGTGGTGCAGATCCACGACGCCAGCACCCTGCACTTCGATTTCCGCCTGGAGGTCGACGGCGTGCTGAAGTCGTGGTCCGTGCCGAAGGGCCCGTCCACGGACCCGCAGGACAAGCGGCTGGCGATGCCCACCGAGGACCACCCGCTGGAATACCGGGAGTTCGAAGGAGTCATCGCGGAAGGGGAGTACGGAGCAGGCGCCGTGATCGTCTGGGACGAGGGCAGCTACCGCCCGCTCCCGGGGAAGAAGCGACGTGGCGGCACGTTCGGCGAGGCACTGGACAGCGGCCATGCGTCCTTCTGGCTCGAGGGCAGCAAGCTGCACGGCGGCTATGCGCTCACCCGGTTCCGCGGCGGCGGCTCAGGGGGGCGGGAGGCCTGGCTGCTGATCAAGGAGAGCGACGAGCGGGCCGGAGCGCGTGGCACCCCCGACGCCCGCCGGGCCCGGTCCGTCCGCACCGGCCGGACCCTGAAGCGCGTCGCCGAGGAGGAATCCGGGGGCGGAGGGGGCGGTGATGAGTGAGCCCGGTGAGCTGCTGGCGGCGCTGCCCCGGACGAACGCACGAGCGGGTTGACCCTCGCCAGCAGCCCCAGCGCGACCGGAACCCCGGCCTCCGCAACGCGGGCACAGCCGATTCCCGCACCCCGGTGGTGTCCTCGATGCGGGTACGCCGGTGCATGACCCAGTCGCCGACCGACGGTACGAACCACAGGGGCAGCACGCCGTACATCAAAAAGCGGCGGTTGGCGCTCTCCACATCCATGGCCCCGGCCGGCGCGGAAGTTCGGGCGGTCGGCGCCAGTTTCGCCAGGTGCGGGCGACGCGGCGCTGCGTCATGTCTCGTCCTCCAAGCGGATGACCTTTCTGAGGTCCTCGGCGGCTTGGCCGCCTTTCGCCCCGTGCTCTTCCAGCAGGGCGGCTGCCAAGGCGTCCAGCTTCCGCTGGATGGCGTGTTCCGCGCGCAGCTCGGAGTTCTTCAGCAGCGCCAGGAGCAGGAGGGTGACCGCGGTCATCACATCGCCGGCCAGCACCTGCCACTCGACCGACAGATGCGCGAGGTGGACGGCCACGAAGAAGGCCACCAGAGCTAGGCAGATGACGAAGAAGGCGGGGGAGCTGGTGAAGAGCGAAGCCTTCTCGGCGAACTCGGCGAATCGTCCCCGCTTCTCGCCGCCTCGGTCAGCGGGGTGGCGAACCGTCATGGCTGCCGCCATAGCCCTTCAGCTCATGCGGAGTACGCCGTTGCTCTGTTCGGGTGAGCTCCTCGGTCTCCTGGCTCTCCACGATGTCGCCGACCGGCCCGCCCTCCGGCAGGCGCGGCTGCTCCTCGGGACGGGGCGGACCGGGCTCACGGGCTTTGAGCCGCCGCCCCCATGCGAAGGCCGCGAGCAGCACGGCGACCAGGGCAACGCCCGCAATGACGAGCAATACACCGCTTGTCCCGTGGGGGGCGGCCAGTTGTCCGGGCAGGGGCAGATGGGATGAGGCCATGGTCATAGTCTCCATCCGGGCCGGTTACCCGACGAGGTGAAAGCTAGGCGTACCGGGCAGACCACCCCTTCCCAGCGGCGCCGGTCGTGCCGCATGGCCGAGCCACATCAGCCTGGCGTCCTGGCATCCTGGCGAGCGGCACGGCGCCGCCCAAGGCCAAGTCTCGGCCACCCGGCTGCGGTCTCGTGGCGGGGCACGCACCTGCGCCGAGTCCATCCGGACGGTGGTCGCGTCGTCGCCGACCGGTCGGCTCGGTTGGTCGGTTCTCCTGGGGTGGTGTGGGAGTGGGCCGGCGTACGCGAGCGCACTCCCTGTGGGCGACCGACCGGCCTGAGCGGTCGGTCGGTCGCCCACGGGAGGCGGTTGGCGCTTCCCCCGGTTACAGCGCCAACCAGACCGCCTCGTCCGCCCCCAGCCGGCCGTCCTCGATGTGACCGCTCGCCAGCAGCACCGAGTCGTGCTCCGGGAGCGCGTACGGTTCGGAGGAGAGGTTGACGACGCAGGCGAAGCCCGGCTCGCGGGTGAAGGCGAGCACTCCGGCCGGGGTGTCAAGCCAGGTCAGGCCGGAGTCGCCGAGCGCGGCATGGTCGCGGCGCAGGTGCAGGGCGCGGCGGTAGAGCTCCAGCATGGACGTCTCGTCGCCGGTCTGTGCCTCGACGCTGAGGGCGTGCCAGTACGTCGGCTGGGGCAGCCAGGGAGCCGCGGTGGCATCGTTGGGGCTGAACCCGAACGGTGCCTTCTGCCCGGCCCACGGGATCGGCACCCGGCAGCCGTCCCGGCCGTGGTCCGTGTGTCCCGAGCGCTCCCAGATGGGGTCCTGCAACACCTCCTCGGGCAGATCCTCGACTTCCGGGAGTCCGAGTTCCTCGCCCTGGTAGACGTACGCGCCGCCCGGGAGGGCGAGCATCAGCAGGGCGGCGGCGCGGGCGCGCCGGGTGCCGAGTTCGAGGTCGAGGGGGCCTTCGGGCCGGTAAGGCGTATTGGCGACCCACTTCTTGACCACCCTGCGGCCGAAGCGGCTGGGGTGGCGTACGACGTCGTGGTTGGAGAGCACCCAGGTGGCAGGGGCACCGACGGAGCCGAGGGTGTCGAGCGAACTGTCGATGACCTCGCGCAGCGCCGTGGGATCCCAACTGGTCATCAGGAAGTCGAAGTTGAAGGCCGTGTGCAGGCCGTCCTGCCGTACGTAGCGGGCGAGCCGCTCGGGGGTGGGCGCCCATGCCTCGGCGACGAACTTGCGGTCGCCGGGGAACTCGTCGGCCACCCGGCGCCACGCACGGTAGATCTCGTGCACCTCGTCGCGGTCCCAGTGCGGGTGGTCGACGGGCTCCTGGGCGCCAGCGTCCGGGAGGGGCGGCAGGTCGGGCAGGTCCGGGTGCTTGATCAGACCGTGTGCCACGTCGATCCGGAATCCGTCGACGCCCCGGCTGAACCAGAACCGCAGAATGTCCTCGAACTCGGCGCGTACCTCCGGGTTCTCCCAGTTGAGGTCCGGCTGCTCGGGGGCGAACAGATGCAGATACCACTGTCCGTCGGGCAGCCGCTCCCAGGCCGGGCCGCCGAAGACGGACTTCCAGTCGTTGGGCGGCTCGGCGCCGTCGGGGCCGCGTCCATCCCGGAAAATATAGCGCTCGCGCTCCGGGCTACCGGGCCCGGCAGCCAGCGCAGCCTGGAACCAGACGTGCTGGTCGGAGGTGTGGTTGGGCACGATGTCGGGGATGACGCGGAGGCCGTACTGATGCGCCTCCTTGATGAGCTCCTCGGCCTCCGCGACGCTGCCGAACAGCGGGTCGATCTCCCGGAAGTCCGCCACGTCATATCCGTGGTCGGCCATCGGCGACTTGTACCAGGGGTTGATCCAAATGGCGTCGACGCCAAGGGACTTGAGATAGGGCAGGCGCGAGCGGATGCCTGCGATGTCACCGATCCCGTCGCCGTTCGCGTCGGCGAAGCTGCGGATGTAGACCTGGTAGATGACGGCGCTGCGCCACCAGGGTGCGGTGCTGGACATGGTCGTGCGTACTCCTTGAACAACGGGGCGTGCGGTAAAAACGGGGCGTGCGGCAAAGGGGAAAGGGGGCTACTTCGCCGCGCCGGCGGTGAGGCCGGCGACGATCCGGCGCTGGAAGACCAGCACCATGATCACCAGCGGAATGGTGACGAGGACGCCGGCAGCCATCTGGCTGCCGAACGGCGTCTCGAACTGGGTGGCCCCGGAGAACTTGGAGATCGCCACGGGTGCGGTCTGCATCTCCGCTTTGTTCGTCATCGACAGGGCGATCAGGAACTCGTTCCAGGCCGCGATGAAGGTGATGATCGCGGTGGTGAAGATGCCGGGCGCGGCCAGCGGGATGATGACCTTGCGGAAGGCCTGGCCGCGGGTGCAGCCGTCGACCATGGCCGCATGCTCCAGCTCGTGGGGCATCTGCCGGAAGAACGCGGTGAGGTTCCACACCGCGAGCGGCAGGGTGAAGGACATGCTGGGCACGATCATCGACTGGTAGGTGTTGATCCAGCCGAAGTCGACGAACATCTTCAGCAGCGGGACCATGATCGACACTACCGGGAACATCGAGGTGGCGATGATCAGGGTGAGCACCAGCCGTTTGAGCCGGAACTCCAGCCGCGCCATCGCATAGGCGGTGAAGGTGGCGAGGATCAGCGCCAGGACGGTGGTGATGCCGGCCACGACCACGCTGTTGAGCAAGGCGCGGGTGAAGGACTCGGAGGGGTCGAGGACCGCGAGGTAGTTCTCGAACGAAATCCGGGTCGGGAACAGCGAGTTGTCGAAGATGTCGGACGTACGGCGCAGACTGGAAACCAGCATCCAGTAGAACGGTGCGAGGCAGTAGGCGACGACCGCCGCGACTCCCGCGTACAACAGCCACTTGCGCCAGTTCAGCGAGTTCGTCATGCCGCCACCTCCGTACGCCGGCGCGGCAGCCACCGGCTGCGCTTCGGGCCCGCGTCGTCGTCCCCGACGACATTGGCACCGAGCAGCCGGACGAAGGCCAGCGCTATCAGGAAGACATAGATGAAGAGGATCACCGCATAGGCCGCGGCGGGTCCGAACCGTACATTCGCGGCCTGGTCCTGGGCGAGCATCGACAGCGTCTCCACGGACGTCTTCTGCGCACCGATGAGGATGTACGGCAGGTCGAACATGCGCAGCGCGTCGAGCGTCCGGAAGAGCACGGCCACCAGCAGGGCGGGCTTCACCAGGGGCAGGGTGACGTGCCTGAACTGGCGCAGCGCACTCGCCCCGTCGATCCTGGCCGCTTCGTAGACCGATTTGTCGATCACCTGGAGACCCGCCAGCACCAGCAGACCGATGAACGGTGCGGTCTTCCATACGTCGGCGATGATGACCGCGACCTTGGCGTGGAAGCCCTCGGTCGTCCACAGCACATGCTGACCGGTGACGGCATTGGCGATGCCGTCACTGTTGAAGATCCAGCGCCACAGCAGACCGCTGACGGCGGTGGGTACGGCCCACGGCACCAGGATGCTGGCCCGGACCAGGGCACGGCCCTGAAAGGCGCGGTGCATGATCAGCGCCATCGCCACCCCGATCACGGTTTCCAGCGCGACCGTGGTGACGGTGAGAAAGGTGGTGTTCCAGAAGGCGTTCCAGAACCGGGCGCCTGCCTCCCCGAAGATCGCGGTGTAGTTCTCGGTTCCCACGAACGGATCGGTGTCCCGGACGAATCCGGTCTTCGGGTCGAGTCCCGGGGTGCCGAACAGCGAGTCCTTGAGGGCCACGATCGTCGGGTAGAGAACCACGATCATCAGCACCAGCAGCGTCGGGGAAATCAGCAGGGCCGCGAGCCGACCGGACCCTGAGGTCGCCTTGCGCTGTCGTCTCGGGGGCTTGGCCGGTACGGACAGCGGTGCCCGTGGCGCTGCCGTGGTGTGTGTTGTCGCCATGACGTACTCCTCGTTCGCTCAGTCCGCCGCGGGCTGCTGCTGAAGGGTCTTCTGAAGGTCCTTCAGCGCCTGCGCACTGCTCTTGCTGCCGGTCAGAGCGGCAAAGGCCTCCTGCTGGATCGCCGCGGTGACATCGCCGTACTGGAACACCCGGGGCCGCGGCACGGCGCGCAGGACCGACTTCTTGAGGGTCGGGAGGTACGGATACTGCTTGATCAACTTCGGGTCGTTGTAGAGCGCGTGGTAGGTCGGAGCGCCCGGTGCGCGGGACAGCGTGAACCGCTGGATCTCCTGGCTGGCGAAGAACTTCATGAAGTCGATCGCCGTGGCCTTGTTCTCGGCGGAGGCCGACAGGGCCATGTTGTGGCCGCCGAGGCTGGAGGTGCCGGGGCCGTCGAGGCCGGGCAGCGGCGCGGCGGAGAACTTGCCGGCGACCTTGCTGGAGCCGTCCTTCTTGGACGCCAGGGCATACATGTACGGCCAGTTCCGCAGGAAGACGAGCTTCCCGGACTGGAAGGCGCGCCGTCCGTCCTCCTCCAAGTAAGTGAGGGCGTCCTTGGGGATCGTGCCGTCCTTGAAGGAGTCGACCAGGAAGTCCAGGCCCTTCCTCGCCCGGGGGCTGTCCAGGTGCGGCCGGCCCTTGGCGTCGGTGACGACGCCGCCGGCGGAGTTCACGGCCTCGGCGACGTTGACCGTCAGGCCCTCGTACTTCTGGAACTGCCCGGCGTAACAGGACATGCCCTTCGCCTCGGGCAGCTTCTTCACCTTGGTGCAGTCCGCCTTCATCTCGGCCCAGGTGACCGGCGGCCGGGCGATACCGGCCTTCTTGAGCAGATCGGTGCGGTAGTAGAGCATCCCGCCGTCCGAACTCATCGGGACGGCGTACAGACCGTCGCGGTACTCTCCGGTCTTCACGATCGGCTTCAGCATCTGCCGCAGCGGGAAACGGTCCTCCGGCAGCCGGTCGACCCACCGGTGCGCGGCGAACTCCGAGGTCCACACGGCGTCGAGGGACAGCACCGTATAGGCATCGGATTTCGTCTGCGCGTTCTGGATCATCTGCTGACGCTGCGCGTCGGGGTCCGTCGGCAGCTGGATGAAGGTGACCTTTTCCTTCGGGTGCAGCTTGTTCCAGCGGTCGAGCACGTGCTGGATGACGCCACTGGTGTCCTTGCCGGCGACGTACGTGATGGGGCCGCGCCCTTCGAAGGAGGGCTTGCCGCCCGTGACGGTGCCGGAGCCGCTGCCGCCGCAGGCCGCGACGGACGCCAGCCCGGCGAGAGCCGCGCCCGCGCTCAGTGCTCTGGTGGTCCTGGTT
Organism: Streptomyces sp. NPDC048434; assembly: GCF_043200375.1. NCBI lineage: Bacteria > Bacillati > Actinomycetota > Actinomycetes > Kitasatosporales > Streptomycetaceae > Streptomyces > Streptomyces sp. NPDC048434. Next base: position 7,759 of record NZ_JBICXQ010000049.1, read on the forward strand.
TTCAACTCTGTCTCTCCTGGTCGAGCGGTATGGAATCTCTCCTGGCCGAGTGGGACGAAGCGGTCTGCCGGTCACCACGGCAGCGGACGTCCGGGCGGGCGGCATCGTTGGAATGTGACGGGATGCAAGAGGGCCATGAAGGCATGGCGAATTTGTCGCGATTGCGCTGCCATCCCCACTGATCGCGACAAAGTCGCAGGTCAAAGCATCGGAGGTTCGCTCCGCCTGAATTGCTTCAACCACTTCATGACAGCGCTTTCAAGCTAGGCAGCCGCACAAGGGAAGTCAATGCGTTACGTCGCGGTAATCCGCGGGTCATTCGGGTGCACCATGCAGCCTTTACAGGGGAGATGGCGTGACAGGTCAACGCGCACGGGCATGACAGCGCTGTCATATCGCCCTCGTGAAGGTGTGCTCGCTGTGCTACCGTCCGCTCATGCCTCCAGCTCAACGGCACCCCACGATGGCCGATGTCGCCGAGCGGGCCGGGGTCTCCACCTCCACCGTTTCGCGCACGCTGCGCGGTCTGTCGACGGTCTCGCCGCAAGTCCGTGCGCGCGTCGAGCAGGCGGCCCGTGAGCTGAATTTCGCGGTCTCCCGGCAGGCCGCCAGCCTCGTCACCGGCAAAACCGGCGTGGTCGCGGTGCTCACTCCGACACTCACGTCCTGGTTCATCGGCTCGGCGGTCTCCACACTCGGGCCGCGGCTGCGCGCGGCGGGCATGGACCTGCTCGTCTACGTCACCTCGGAGATGAGCGAGCGCGCCGACTTCTTCGAGCGGCTGCCGGCCCGACGGAACGCCGATGCGCTGCTGGTCTTCTGCTTCGACCTCACCGAGGAGGAGACCGCGCGGCTCGACGACCTCCAGATGCCGGTGATCTACGTCAGCCAGCACGCCGAGGGCAGCCCGAGCGTGTATGTCGACGATGTGGCCGGGGCACGCCGCGGCACCCAGCATCTGCTCAATCTCGGACACCGCCGTATCGCCTTCGTCCAGTCGGTCGGCGCCAGCGGATTCGCCTTCAGCTCCAACGAACGGCTCATCGGCTACCAGCAGGCGCTCACCGAGGCGGGTGTCCCCCTGGACGACGATCTCGTGGTCGCCGCCCCCGTCGCCGACAAGCGCAGCATCGTGGAAGCCGTCGGTGAGCTGCTCAGCCTGCGGGATGCGCCCACCGCGATCTTCGCCGAACAGGACGAGCTCGCCGCCTCCGTCATCTGGACGCTGCGCAAGGCCCGTATCGACGTCCCGGAACGGATGTCCGTCCTCGGCTTTGACGACCACCCGATCGCCGAGTGGTCCGACCTCACCACGATCGCCCAGTCCCCCGAGGACATCGGCCGCGCCGCCGGCGAACTGGCCCGCTCCCTCCTCAACGACCCGGACGCCGACCCGGCGCGGCACATCGTCCTGCCCACCCAGCTGATCCCCCGGGGCAGTACGGTCCCGCTGCCGGGCGGCGGGGAGACGGGCGGCGGCGCGGGAGAGCCCGGGGCTTAGGCCGTGTCCTGGTGCCGCATCAGTCAATGTGTGTCCCTTGGTCTTGCCGGCGACAGTGGCTGCCGATTGGGGCCGAAGCGGTACCCCGAACCCTGGTACCCGAGATCGCCGGTACCGGGAGACGGGAGTCATGGTTCGGGACCGCGAAGTCCGTTAACACCGTTGCCTGTTCCGGGAGTTGTGGACGGCATGCGACAGGACGAGTTCTGGGACGTGGCAGCCGCCCAGGGCTATGAGACGCCCAGCACAGGCATGTTCGTGCCAGAGATTCTGGAGCCGACTTCGGACCGTCGCGCCGAACTCGCGCACGGGGGAGGGGCGCTCAAGTTCGCCGTCGGTACCGGCCGCGTACTGTCCCGCTCGCACAGCGAGGAGTGCGGGCCACCGGCATCGAGGTGCCGCCGGCCGATGATCGACCTCACCGTCGTGCGGGTGCGCGGACCCAACTCCGCCTGCCCGTAAGGGCAAAGCCATGCGAGAACACGGCCGTGTCAACTGCCGGGTGATTCATCTGAGCGAACGCGCTCCACAATCAGGCAGGCCTCGACGCATCGGCCGTTGTCGTGCCGACGGGTCTCCACCGTGGTCGCGAGCAGGCTGACGATGTGCATGCCACGACCGTGTTCGTCCGGATCGTGATCGGCGGAAGGCTGCTGGTGGGGGCACGCGCCTCCGTGGTCGTCGACGGCGATGCGGAGCAGCCCCGGGTCAAGGATGAGCTGCAGCGTCATGTCGCTGGACCCGTGCCGGGCCGCGTTGGCGGCCAGTTCTCCCGCGACGAGCATCGCGTTGTCGTGCTCGTCACTGGACAGGCGCCATTGGGTGACCGTGGTGGAGGCGAAACGGCGGGCGCTGCCCACCCACTCCTCCTGTGCGGGCACAGCGATGAGGGCCCGCCGCTGCGTGGGCCGCGGTGTGACGGCCGCGAAGGGGAGGCGGTTGAAGTGGGCGGATGAGCGAGGCGCGGTGTGCGGGGGCGCTGCGAGTGTGGGCATGGGTGTCGTGCCTGACGTTCGGATAGACGGCGAGGGGCTTGCCTGCGGTGCGGCCGCCGTCGGGCTGTGGTCATCGGACGGCGATCTCGGCCCATGTGGGTGCCTGCCGGGTGTGGCTCTGGCTCGACCTGGTGGTGATCAAGGTTTGAGCGCAGGGCTCTCACTTCTGGGGTCGGACAACGCTTGCTGGCAATGCGAGCAAAATGCGTATTTATTTGGCTTCTCCTTCAGGTTGCGCCCCGGCTTTGGGAGAAGTCAAGACAGCGCTGCCAAGATTTTTTTCTCAAGTCCTCGCGTACGCTCACGACAGCATCGGTGCAGCTAGATGGCGTATGTGCCGCTCATTCGTCGACTGCATCCAGACGGTGCATCCCGCAAAGATGGTCTCGTGAGACCTGCAAAGACAGCGTTCTCGTGATTGCTTTGCATGAGTCTCTGAATTTAACTCTGCGTTGGGCGGCCGTCTCTTCACGTGACAGTCCTCGGGTGTGGGAAGCCTGACGGCCGAGCGGAATGGCCCTCGGGCTGGGCGTTCCGGCATGGCATTCGACAGGGGTCGCGGTGATCGGTGCGGCGGGCGCCACGGGGGTCTGGCAAATGGGCCGGCGTGCTACGTTCGATCTATGGCCGGAGATCAGCGCCAGGCCACGTTGATGGATGTGGCGCGCAGGGCCGGGGTCTCGACATCGACGGTTTCGCGGGCCCTTCGCGGAGTGCCGACGGTGTCCCCGGAGGCCCGGATCCGCGTGGAACGGGCAGCCCGGGAGCTGTCGTTTGCCCTCTCCCGTAGTGCGTCGAGTCTCGTCACGGGCAAGACCCGCCGGGTCGCTGTATTGACTCCCGGCCTCCCGCGCGCCCCGTGGTTCCTCGGCACCTGCCTTACCGGCATGGCGGGAGGGCTGCGCGAAGCCGGCCTGGATCTGCTGGTCTACGCCATCACCGATACGACCGAGCGGGCTGCCTTCTTCGAGCGGCTGCCGGCCCGGCGCAACGCCGACGCCGTGATGGTGGTCTCCTTCATCCTCACCGAGGAGGAGCGGGAGCGGCTCGATGAACTCGGCGTACCCGTGGTGTACGTCAGCCAGCACGCCCCTGACAGGGCCAGCGTCTACATCGATGACGTCGCGGGCGCCCGCCAGGGCATGCAGTACCTGCTGAACCTCGGGCACCGGCGCATCACCTATCTTCAGTCTGCCGCCGCGGACTCCTTCGTCTGGAGCGCGTATGACCGGCTGGTCGGCTACCGCGAGGCCCTGGAGGAAGCCGGATTGCCCTATGACGACAGTCTTGTGGTGCGCGCCGAATACAGCCGTAGCGGCATCCGGGAGGCGGTCGGCTCGCTGTTGAGCTTGCCGCAGATGCCCACCGCTCTCTTCGTGGAATCCGACGACATGGCCTTTGAAGTGATGAGCATCCTGCGGTCCTGCGGCATCGACGTACCCGGGCGGATGTCCGTCCTCGGCTTCGACGACCACCCCCTGGCAGAATCTCTCGACCTGTCCACCGTCGCCCAGTCCGCTTGGCGCACGGGATGCATCGCCGCCGAGCTTGTCTCATCGGTCCTCACGGATCCGAGCAGCGACCCAACCCGGCACATCGTGCTCCCCACCCATCTGATCCCCCGAGGGAGCACGGCCCCGCCGCCAACGGACCACCAGGCGGAGACTCCTGCCGTGGCTCAGCAGGAACCACCGTCACCAGGCCGTACGGTAAACGGCTCCTGAAGCCCCGTCACTGTGCCCTCGGACGCGGGCGCCGCCAGCCGCTACGCAGGCGCTCCGCGAAGTGACGGATCGGGGCTTGGCGCGCGGCGCGATCTCCGCACTCCGGCCGCACGGGCGCTGCGGTCTGTGGGGACGCCCCATCGCCCATCGGCCGACCGCGGAACGGCGTGCCTCTGCCCTGATCCGGTAGCAAGGCACCTTCGGTTGCAGCCCCGACCACGCGAGCACGAGGCATGGCTCGGTGGGTACGCCTGGCTGCGTGCCCCTCCCTCGGGACACGCAGCCAGGTGCTTGCTGGAGGGGCGAGTACTGCCTACCGTCCAGATGTGACAAAACAGACTAATGTGTCGTAGTGGCTCGCCGGGCCGAGGGGTCGGCGTCGAAGGGGCGTACCGTGAGCGGCTTCCGCTTCCGGCGGCGAACAGCTGTGGCGGCGCTCCTGCTGGCCGTTGCGTGCGGTGGACCTGCGCCATCGGGCCGGACCGTGATCAACTGGTACACCTTTCCTGATGACTCCGGAGCTCTCCAACAGGCCGCCACCAACTGCAGCCGAGGGTCGCACGGCCGCTATGTGATCGACTATCACAAGTTGCCGCGTGCCGCTGACCGGCAACGTGAGCAGTTGGTACGCAGACTTGCCGCCCACGACCCCACGTTGGACATTCTCGGTCTCGACGTGACGTGGGCGCCGGAATTCGCCGAAGCCCGCTGGGTACTGCCGTGGTCCGGCGAAGTGCGGCAGCAGGCCGTCCAGGACACCTTGCCGGTGTCGCTGCGCACCGGGACCTGGCGGGGCCGTCTGTACGCCGTCCCGTCCAACGCCAACACCCAGCTGCTGTGGTACCGCACGGACCTGGTCCCCAAGCCTCCCGCGACCTGGGCGCAGATGCTGGCGATGGCTCGCCGTCTCGCGCAGCGGCACAAGCCCCACTACGTGGAAATTCAGGGCGGCCGGTACGAAGGCTTGACCATCTGGTTCAACACCTTGGTGACGAGCGCCGGGGGATCGGTGCTGAAACCCGATGCGTCCGCGCCCGTCCTCGGCGCGCCGGTGCTGACCGCGACCCGCATCATGCGTGAACTCGCGACCTCCCCGGCCGCGGATCCGTCCCTGGCCAACCAGATGGAGGACCAGAACCGGCTCGCCATGGAGAACGGCACCGCCGCCTTCGAACTCAACTGGCCGTACGTGTATCCAGCGATGAAGGCCGACAACCCGTCCCTGTTCCGGCGTTTCAAGTGGGCACCGTACCCAAGGGTGTTCCCGGGCCGGCCCGCGCACACCACCATCGGCGGTAACGACCTGGCCGTGAGCGCCTCCTCACCGCATCCCGAGGCCGCCTTCCAGGCAGCGCTCTGCCTGCGCGACCGCGCCAACCAGAAGATGGCCGCGGTCCGGGGCGGACTACCGCCCACCTTAAGGAGTTTGTACTCCGACCCGGCGGTCATCGCCGGCTTCCCGTTCGCCCACGAGGTACTGTCCGCCCTGGAATCGGCCGGCCTACGACCGCAGACTCCGGCCTACCAGAACGTCTCGATCGCGATCTCCCACACGCTCTCGCCCCCGGCCGAGATCCATCCGGTAAGCGCGGTCCGCCGTCTGAGGTTCCAGATCTCGGACGCCCTGCACTCCAGGGGGCTGATCCCTTGAGCAGACGCAAACAGTCGCATACCCGACGCGTCGGGTCCCTGGGGGCTCGGCAGGAACAGCGGCTGGCCTGGCTGCTGTGCGCGCCGGCGGTCCTCGTCCTCCTCGCCGTGACCGCCTACCCCATCGGATACAGTGCCTACCTGTCCCTGCAACGCTACGATCTGCGGTTCCCGAGGCTGGCACACTTCATCGGCTTCAGCAACTACACAGCGGTGCTCTCCTCCCCCTTCTGGTGGCAGGCGCTCTGGGTGACCACGCTGATCACCGTCGTGTCCGTCGCGGTCGAACTCGTCCTGGGCATGCTGCTCGCCCTGGTCATACACCGGACGATCGTCGGCCGAGATGCGGTGCGCACGCTGGTTCTGATCCCGTACGGCATCGTCACCGTGGTCGCGGCCTTCTCCTGGCAGTACGCCTGGACCCCGGGCACCGGATACCTGGCAAACCTGCTGCCCGCGGGCAGCGCGCCGCTGACCCACCACTGGCAGTCCCTCGCGCTGATCATCCTGGCGGAAGTGTGGAAGACCACCCCGTTCATGGCCTTGCTGCTGCTCTCCGGGCTCGCCCTGGTGCCCGAAGAGCTGCTGCGGGCGTCGCTGGTCGACGGCGCCACGACCTGGCAGCGCTTCATCATGGTGACCCTGCCGCTCATGAAGCCGGCCATCCTGGTGGCTGTGCTGTTCCGTACCCTGGACGCGTTCCGGATCTTCGACAACATCTACGTGCTGACCTCGGGATCGAACGGAACCGGCTCGGTGTCGATCCTCGGATACGACAACCTTTTCACGGCCCTGAACCTCGGCATTGGGTCAGCGGTTTCGATCCTGATCTTCATCTGTGTCGCTGTCATCGCCTTCGTCTTCATCGCTCTGTTCGGCACTGCCGCACCCGACAGGGAGGGACCACGCTGATGGCCACGGCCCGTCGCGCGCGACTCACCGGCTGGAGCCTCGCGAACCTCGTGGTCCTGCTCTACGCTCTGATTCCGGTCTGCTGGCTGGTCTCACTGTCGTTCAAGGACCCCGCAGCGCTCTCGGACGGCTCGTTCCTCCCGAAGAAGTGGTCGCTCGCCAACTACCGTGGCATCTTCGCGACCGCCGAATTCACCCGCGCGCTCATCAACTCGATCGGCATCGCACTGATCACCACCGTGATCGCGGTCGTACTGGGCATGATGGCCGCGTACGCCGTGGCGAGGATGCGCTTCGCCGGCAAGCGCCTCCTGCTGGGCTTCTCGCTGCTGACGGTGATGTTCCCGCAGATCTCCCTGGTCGCACCGCTGTTCAACGTCGAGCGGCTGCTTGGAATCTTCGACACCTGGCCAGGACTGATCGTCCCCTACATGACCTTCTCGCTGCCGCTGTCGATCTACATGCTCGCGGTGTTCTTCCGTGAGGTCCCCTGGGACCTGGAGAAGGCCGCGAAGGTCGACGGTGCCTCCCCGGCCCAGACGCTCCGGCTCGTCATCGCCCCCTTGGCGGCTCCCGGCATCGTCACCACGGCCATCCTCGTCTTCATCGTCGCCTGGAACGACTTCCTCTTCGCCATCTCGCTGACCGCCACCACCCGAGCCCGAACCGTCCCGGCCGCCATCGCGTTCTTCACCGGCAGCTCGCTCTTCGAGCAGCCGACCGGATCGATCAGCGCCGCGGCCGTGGTGATCACCGTTCCGATCATCGTGTTCGTGCTGATCTCCCAGCGCCGGATCGTCTCCGGACTCACCGCCGGGGCCGTCAAGGGATGAACGGGCCGACGACCCGCGCGACGACTACGACGACCCGGCGCCCCCGGACACCGAGGACCGGCAGGTCAAGGACCGACACTTGAGGAGGCACCACCATGGCCCGCATCACGCTGGAGGGGCTCACCAAGCGCTACCCCGGCGGCGCATACGCAGTGCGGGACGTCGATCTCGACATCGCGGACGGCGAGTTCGTGACCCTCATCGGCCCGTCCGGGTGCGGAAAGACGACAGCCTTGAACATGATCGCCGGACTGGAGGACATCACCTCCGGCACGGTGCGCATCAACGGGGGCATCGTCAACGACAGCCCGCCCAAGGACCGCAATATCGCGATGGTCTTCCAAAACTACGCTCTCTACCCGCACATGACCGCACGTAAGAACATGGGATTCCCGCTGCGCCTGGCCAAGGAGGACAAGGCCGCGATCAACGCCAAGGTCGAGGAGGCCGCACGCATTCTCGACCTGACCGGGCACCTGGACCGCAAGCCCGCTCACCTCTCCGGCGGCCAACGGCAGAGGGTGGCGATGGGACGTGCGATCGTGCGCAACCCCAGAGCTTTCCTCATGGACGAGCCGCTCTCCAACCTTGACGCGAAACTCCGTGTCCAGATGCGGGTCCAGATCGCCCGGCTTCAACGCCGACTGGGCACCACCACCGTCTACGTCACCCACGACCAGAGCGAAGCCATGACCCTCGGCGACCGCGTCGTGGTGCTGCGAGACGGGATCGTCCAGCAGATCGACACACCACAGCACCTCTACGACCACCCCCAAAACCTGTTCGTTGCGGGCTTCATCGGCGCACCCCCGATGAACTTTCTCCCCGCCGTACTCGAAGAGGACACACTGCGCACCGCGCTCGGAGCGCTGCCCCTGGACGACCGGAAGCGGCAGGACCTGGAACGCCGTAACGCGCCGCGGAAGCTGATCGTCGGCCTGCGCCCCGAGGACTTCGAGGACGCCGCACTGACCGGCGAACGGCGAGCTACCGGCGTGACCTTCACCGCCACGATCGACGTGCTGGAACCCCTGGGTTCCGACGTGTACGCGTACTTCACCACGGAACGCAGCCCCTCCACCGCCGAACTACGGGCGCTCACAACGGAAGCCGAACCCGCTACGGCAGGCCAACGCCCCGAGCCGATGGTCACCCGACTCAACCCGGCCACCCACGCTCGCGAAGGCCGGCCACTCCAACTGTGGCTCGACACCACCAAAATCCGCGTCTTCGACCCCACCACCGGAATCCACTTGACCCGGCCGGGCAGGTGACCCCGCGCCCTTCGCCGCCTTCCCCCCAGCAGGGAGTCCGCAGTCCTGAAGGGGGGCCGGATCGAAACGCTCGTAGCAGTCCTGGACCTCGACGAAGAACACTCGCCGGCGCCTACCGCATGTTGCGCGGCGATCACGGCGAGGGCGCCTCCGGGCCACAGCGCGTCGACGGCGTCGACCATCCGCACCGCCGGATCGATCCACTGGAACGCCGTCGCTCGCCGAGACGACCGCGTCGAACGCGCACCAGCGATCCAGTTGATTTACTCAATCAACTACATTACCTTGGTGTCATGCGACCAAGCAGAGATGACGTGGCACGGCTGGCGTTCGCGGTGAACACGGTGGCTGCCGGTGTGGAGCGGGCCCGGCGCAGGATTCCGGACGCAGCGTCCCTCGCCGTCCTCCAGGTGCTCGGCTGGGCGGAGCGAGAGGTCCCGGACAAGGCGGTGCGCCCGTCCGACATCGCCTCCGCCCTGGAGGTGCACCGATCGGCCGTTACCCACCAACTACGGACGCTTCAGCAGGCCGGCCACGTGACACTGACGACGGACCCGGCGGACCGCCGCTCCAGCTTTGTCGCGCTCACCGAATCCGGGCGGCACGCGCTCGACCGGCTGACCGAGCAGGGCCTCGACCGCTTCACGGCCTTCCTCGCCGACTGGGACGCCGCGGACGTGCGAACCCTGGCCGACCTGCTGACCAGATTCGAGGAGTCCAAGGCGAAGGTGGGCAATCCACACCTGGACCGGTGACCACTCGACGGAGCGCACGACCAGGTGCACCACCACAGGGGATCGCATGACACTTCGAGTACTGATCGCCGGTGCGGGGGTGGGCGGCCTCGCCCTCGCCCAGGCGCTGCGCCAAGCCGATCTGGCCGTGACGGTCTTCGAGCGGACGCCGACGGTACGGGCCGACCGGCGGGGATACCGGATCAACATCAACCGCGTGGGCGGCGACGCCCTCGCCGCCTGCCTTCCGAACGAACTGTTCCGGTTGTACCTGGCCACCTCCAACGACGAGGCGCGGGCCCGGGTCGCCGTCTTCAACCACCACATGCACCCGCTGTACGCGACCGACGTCGGCGTCGACGGCACTGCCGTCCCTCGGGACCACACCGGGGTCAACCGACTGACGCTACGCCAGATCATGCTGGCCGGCCTGGAACGGGAAGTGCGCTTCGGACAGGAGGTGGTCGGCTTCGAGCAGACCCCCGACCGGGTGCGGGTCCTCCTCGCCGACGGCTCGACCGCCGAGGGCGACCTGCTGGTCGGAGCCGACGGCGTGGGCTCGGCCGTGCGCGCCGGCCTGCTGCCCCAGGTACGGACCCGCGACACCGGCGTCCGCTGCCTGTGGGGGAGAACCACACTGCGCGCAGCGCTGCGCGACCGGCTGCCCGCGCCACTGTTCGACCGGGTCGCGGTGGCGGTCGCCCGCAAGGCCGCATCGGGATCTGGGGGGCCTACCGAACCCGTCAACCGCACTTGGAAGCCGCCGCCGCGGTGACGCCGCCGGTGTCACTGGACCCAGAGCCCGACTACCTGATGTGGGTACTCAGCGGAGAACCGTTCGTCAGCGAAGAGCAGTGGCGTACCGCGTCGCCGGCCGAGCTGCACCGGTACGCGGTCGCCGCGACCACCGGATGGCACCCCGGGCTGCACCAGGCGGTGCGAGAGGCCGAACCGGAAGACTGCTTCGTCCAGAAAGTACGCGTCGCCGACCGGCCGCCCACCTGGCCGGCCGGGTCACCCTGCTCGGCGACGCGATACACCCGATGTCGCCGGCCGGCGGCACCGGCGCCAACACCGCGCTGCGCGACGCAGCCGTGCTCGCGGACAAGCTCACCGCCGTCCGGCGTCCCGCTGGGCCGGTATCGGCGGTGGCCGCGTACGAGACCGAGATGCGCCGGTACGGCTTCGCCGCCGTAGCGGAGTCGCTGCGCTACGGCGAGCGGTTCGCCCAGGCGATTCGCCATGCCGGAAAGGAGAACCATCGATGATCAGGACCCTGCGGGCCCTGCTGCCCACCCTGTCCGACCTGATCGTTCCGACCGTCGTCTACTACCTGCTGCACTGGCTCGGCGTCGCCGACGTGCCCGCCCTGATCACCGCCTGCGCGGCCACCGCAGGGTACACCGTTCCACGCATGATTCGCGGCCGGCGAGTGGACGTGCTCGGCCTGCTCGTCATCGCCGAACTGACGGCGACAGTCGTGTTGCTGGCCGTCTCCGGTGACGCCCGGCTGGCACTGCTGCGTCCCACCGTCTACCTCACCGTCGCCGCCGCCGTCTTCCTGCTCTCCTGCTGGCGCGGTCGCCCCCTCACCTACACCGGAGCCACGCCGATGGCCACCAAGGGCGAAGCGGAGCGGGCCGCGGCGTACGAGCGCAGTTGGCACAACTCCCCGCAGATGCGGGCCATCCACCGCCGGCTCACCGCCGGGATCGCCGCCGCGATGTTCGGCTACGCCATGCTGAACGTGGTGATCGTCTACTCGTATCCGGTGAGCCAGGCCGACGGCTTGCAGAAGGTGCCGGGGATCGCTCTGATCCTCGCGGTCTTGGTGATGCTCCGGTCACGCATACCGCGCCTGTCCCGCATCGTCGACGCCGAACAGCAGCGGTCCACCGATACGTCCCAGTCATCCACGGCTTACGGCGGCAAGTTGGCGCGCTGACACCGACGAGCAAACCCCCGGCCCGACTCGAACGGGCCGAGCGGCTTGGCGCCAAGACGCACGTGGTCAGAGGGGCTGGAGCCGGGTGTGCAGGAGGCAGAATTCGTTGCCTTCCGGGTCGGCCAGGCAGTGCCAGTTCTCGGTGCCGGTCTGGCCGACGTCGACGGGCCTGGCGCCGAGAGCGAGCAGCCGCTCCAGCTCGGCGTCCTGGTCGCGGTCGGTGGCGTTGACGTCGATGTGCAGTGGGAGCTTCCCGGTCCGCGGGTCGCTGCTGGGGCTGAGGACGAGGGTGGGCTGCGGGCCGCCGAAGCCGGCGTCGGGCGGCCCGATCTCGATGCTTCCGTCGTCCTCCCGGCCGAGTTCGACGTAGCCGAGGACCTTGCTCCAGAACGCGGCGAGCCGGTCGGGGTTGACGCAGTCGATGACCAGTTCACTGATGCGGCATGCCATGCCGTCAGTGTACGTAGACACCCGGAGAGTCGATCGTCGGCCGAGTGCTGGAGGGCGACACAGGCAACGCGATCGCGTTGTGCTGGACGACCCGAAGGAAACGGCCTGGTTGCCTTCGCCGCTGGGCCGCCGACGGCGCAGTTCATCCAGCGTGGTGCCGTCGGAGCGGTGCCAGAGCGTCCAGCCGTTGATGACATTGCCTGTCACCGTCTCCGCGGCCTTCGAGGGGGAGGAGAAGGGCGAGGCACGACCGTCGACGATCAGCCGGCAGTCAGTCACCACGGCGCGTCCGGACCGATTGGCACGACGCTGATGGAAGGTCAGCACTATGCCGGTCGCCAGCAGCCCCACGCGCAGCAGCTCGGCGAGAGGGACCTGCGGGATGGCGGGTTGAGCGGCACCGTTCTGCCGGTTGTCGTCCCCACGCCGGCGGCGTCCGCGTCAGGAGAAGTCGGCGCGCTGCACCCGTGCCTGCGAACCGTCGGCGCCGCCATCCGCCGAGCACGCGACGCGCAATCCGTGTCCCGGGACGACTGCACCGTGGACGCGGAAGCCCGCGGTCCGCCGGACCGTGCACCTGCGCGAGTTCGGTCATGCTGCGCGTGGCTGCCGAGGCGTCGTGTTGAGTGCTCTCGTCGAATTGACTGACTCCGCGTCGCTGGTGAGTAGTGCCCCCTGTCAGTCTTCCGTGGGGCTGGCCGGGACTGACGTCGAGTGAGTTTGGTGAGCCGACATGACCTGCAGCACGGGGCGAACAAGATCTGCGCACTGAAAGATCAGGCGTAGATCGTCGATCTCAGCTGCGCAGAAATTGTCCAGTGGACAGGACAGGGCCCTGGACACTGAACTCATTTCTCTCGTCCGCCACAGCTGTGACGGTGCGGCGGTTGCATGACGGCTCTGTTCTCGGATAGCTATCGTCAGGTGGAATGTGGCGCTGTGTAATTGCATCGCTACTTGTCGAATCCGGGCCGGCACGCGACAGTGTGCAGAGTCGTGCAGTCAGCCGACGCAGGTAGTCAAGGGGGGTCTTGTGATGCACGCGCACCAAGAGATGATTCGGCCGGTGACAACTACACGGCGACGATCAGTGACGGTGGCGGCTGCGCTCGCCGCAGCCAGTGCTTTGGGGCTGGCGACCGCGGCACCGGCGAGCGCCGAGGTCAAGTCCACTTGCGGCACCTACATCTGCGTGGCTACTGCCTATCAGGGGCGCGACTACGTCCAGGACATCACCGTCACGACGAGGGACGGGCTGCCGGGGACGTTGCGCGCCTTCGTGGGCGATTACCGGAACAGCAAGGCCGGCGTGTCGCGGTGGCGGTTCGTCGTCAACCGCGAGATCAGGGCGTATCCGCGATTGGCCATCTGTGGTGGCCTGGACCGCAGTGGCAGGGTCATTGAGAACCACTGCGTACTGATCCCCTGACCGCTCGCGGTCTTGGTCAGCTCACCTTCCGTGATACGCGCACGCTGAGTGACGGCTGCCCCTCGGACTGTCCGTCGGGAAGTTGCCCAACGCCTGTCCGGGTTCATGCTGTGGCAGTCGGCGTGGTCGGAGTCCTACTTCTGTGATGCGCCCTGGCCGGCCTTCACGCGCAGCCACGGCCAGGTAGGGCTCGCAGTGGGGGGATGCATGAGTTCGCCGACGCCTCGGTGACACGTGGGCCTTAACCTCCCACTGGCCTATGTATCTACATCGGTGGCGGTGTAGATGTCTGGGTCGGTGGAGAGGTGTCCATTGCCGGGGGTGAGGATGCCGTGCAGCCGGTTCAGGGGTGTGTAGAGGGGTCGGCTGTCGGGTTCGATGCCGTCCTCGTCGGGAAACTCGAAGAGCCGGTCGAAGAGCACGGTGACGAACGGCCATGCCCCGGGGATTTCCATCGAATCGGGGTGGTACTGCCACACGGTGCCGAAGTGCCGGTTGTGGACTTCCCCGACGTACCACGAGGCGGTCTGGAGGAAGTCGCCCCCTTCGTCCTGGTGGGCCTGCTCGGTGGTGCCGTAGCGGTCGCGGATCAGGTTTTCGAGGCGGGCGAGCGAGTCGAGGCTGAAGTCCCATGTGCCGGGGGCCTGTTCGGCCCAGCCGGGGAACTTGGAGCGCTGGACGGTCAGCCAGGCGTTCAGGACCCAGTTGTCGGACCTGAGCTGGTCGAGCTGGCGCAGTTCCTCGTACTCGTACTCGTCGTCGTCGATGTCCATACCTGTGAACCTATCGGCCGGCCGTGTCACTGTCCGTCACGACAACAGGACTCGTTTCCAGGCGAGTTGGAAGCCGGCCCGTTGGCGTTCGAGCAACGTGATCCGATTGACGTGGCCTTCGACCACGCCTGAGGGCCAGGGCAAGGTCAAGCCGGCGAGCACTGCGTCACGGTCGTGGTCGATGCCCGCCGTGGGGGTGTGGAAGCTTGGCAGGTCGCCTGGCGGATGGCGTCGAGCCACTGGGGGAGCCGTTTGCCCTGGCGATCGGTGAGAGTGCGGGCGAAGGGCCGGACGTGGCCGGTGAGGGCGTCAAGGATCCGCTGGCGCTGGCAGTGACGGGCAGTTCGGGAGGCACCTGGATGCCGTGAGCAATACGAACTGCTCCTGGCGGATGCGCCAGCCAGGTCACAGGCCGAATGCGCCGCCTTCGACGAGGATGAGCAGGCCGATGGCGATGAGGACCAGCGGCAGCAGGATGTGGCCCCAGCGGGCGAGGGCCTTGGCGATCACCGGACGGGTGGCGAAGTACCGGCCTGCGAAGCACCACACCGCCACCAGCGCGAGGAACACCACGGCGTACACGCTCATCCCGCCGACGCCGGCGGTGGCGAAGACGGGAACGTAGACGCCGATATTGTCGCTGCCATTGGCGAAGGTGACCGCGGCGACCTCCAGCGGGCTGGGCCCACCCGCCTTGGCCTGGGCCTTCTCCTCGTCCCCGCCGCCGTCGCGGTGGTTCTTCCACGCCTGCCACGCGGCCTTGAGGCCCAGGGCGAGCGGCAGCAGACCGAGGTAGGGGACGGCGGACTCGGGCAGGAACGTAGCGCCGAACGCGGCGGCCACCGCCACAGCGAGGATCGCAGCGAAGCCCAGGTACTGGCCAAGCACGATGCGGCGCGTGGAACCGCGGTGCCCAGCGCCCTGGGCGAAGAACAGCGCCAGGATCAGGATGTCGTCGATGTTGGTGACGGCGAACAGCCCGGCCGCCTGCCCGATGATGCCCAGGTTCACGAGTAGGCGCTCTCCTGTCGGTAGTGTGATGTCCTTGGTGACGCTACCGGGAGCCCGTATCAGGCCTGCGCGCGGGGACGAGGGTCAGTGCCGGCCACCATGCTGTCCTTCTCGTGAATATCGAACTCGACGCCGTCTGGGGTGCCTCCCAAAGGAAAGCCCTGCTGCGCCGCCACCGGCCGTCACAGCGGCTCCCGAACCGTCGGCGTAGCGCAGAGAGCCAAGGCGGCCGTCGTCCATCACCCGCCGAGCTTGGCAGCCCGCTGAGCCTGACGGATCACGGTGGGAGCGAGTTGGCGGGTTTGACGGTGCATGGCAGGGTCACGGCATGCAGTTGTGGACAGCGCAGCACCGTGCCGTCGTCGGGGTACTGGAGGAGACAGGTCGACTGGTCGGTGAGTGGGACCGTGTGGAGCCGTCACTGTGGCCCGTCTACCTGTATTGCCCACGAGCGTTGTTGACAATGCTCAGGGGTTCGCTTCGTCCGGTTTTCGGGAGCTTGCCCGAGGGTGATGTTGCGGCGTGACGCGGGTCCTGCCCTTTGGTCCTGCGCTACATCGCTGCGGGGTGGTTCAGTCGTGTGCGCGGGCACTCGTGTCATCGTCGCTGCGGTGGGTCTGCCGGGCGGACCAGGCGCTGGCGTCCTGGCTGTAGCGGATGAGGAACTGGGCGAACTGCATGCGCTCGGTCGGCTCCCATGCAGCGGTGATGTGCTCAAAGGTCTCGCGCTGCTCGGAGGCGAAGCGGCGGCGCTCGGTTTGGCCGGCCTGAGTGAGTTCAAGGACGGTGCGGCGGCCGTCTGCCTGGGATGCGGATCGCCGCAGCAGTCCGTCGGCGATGCAGGCGGCAATGGTGCGGCTGGCGACGGGCTGGGTGACGCCCATCTCGGCGGCGATGCCGCCGACCGTCATCTCGCCGGGCGCGTCCGCGACCACGTTCAGGACGAGGTTGCGGGTCAGATCCCTGCGTCCGCCCGAGGTGCGCCGCCGCAGCCGCGACAGGGCAGGTCCGACCTGATCGAAGAGGCCCTTGCCGGTCTCCCGGGGCGTTGACGAGCTGCTCATGCCGCCCATCCTAGGGAGTTTTGGTCGACATTCATAACCATTCCGTTATGCATGTGCATAGCTTTAGGTATATATTGAGATGGAGGGTCGTACTCCAGGATCGAGGTAAGCCATGTCCGTGACCGCTATTGCTGGTGCCCGGGTCTTCGACGGCGAGAAGCCGCTGGGGGTGACCACCGTGCTCGTCGAGGGCGGGCACATCGCCCGCATCGGCGGCGACGCCCCAGCAGGGGCCGAGATCGTCGACGGCAGCGGCGCCACGCTGCTCCCCGGCCTGATCGACGCGCACGTCCACACCAGCCGGGACGCGCTGGCGTTGGCGCTGCGGTTCGGTGTGACGACCGAGTTGGAGATGCAGGGCACCAACACGCGGGACAACCGGGCCCACATCAGCGAGGACGATGCCGTCGCTGACGTGCGTTCCTCCGGTTTCGGTATCACCCCTCCGGGCGGCCACCCCAGTGAGCTGTTCCCCGAGGGTTTCCGTCCCGGCCCTCCTCCCGGCGCCAAGCCTGCAGGAGAGCCGCCGTTGATGCCGTTCTCCACCACCCCCGAAGAAGCCGTTGCATTCATCCCGCAATTGATCGAACGCGGCTCGGACTACATCAAGTTCATGGTCGACGACGGCAGCGTCGAAGGGCATCCGGGCCTGCCCATGCTTGACCAGGCCACCTTGAACGCCGGCGTGGCTGAGGCCAAGAAGCACGGCATGCTCACCATCGCCCACGCCCTGACCGTGGACGCCACCCGTATGGCCATCGAGGCGGGTATCGACGGCCTGGCCCACCTTTTCATGGACCAACCCCACACCGACGAGATCATCAACCTGGTCAAGACCGCTGGAGTGTTCGTCGTGCCCTGCGTCGTCCTGAACGCCTCCATGATGGGCATCACCGGAAGCGACCTCGCCGACGATCCGCGCGTCGCCACCCGCCTCGATGCGGACTGGGACAAGGCCCTGCGCTCCGCCTTCGGCCACTACCCCCAAGGCAAGATCGAAGACGTTCTGGCCACCGTCAAGGCCCTCGCCGACGCAGGCGTGGACCTGCTGGCCGGCACCGACGTCTCCCTGCCCCTGCCCTTCCTGGGCGGGCTCGCCCACGGCGCCAGCGTCCACCACGAACTGCAGTACCTGGTTCAAGCCGGCCTCACCCCCGCCCAGGCCCTGCGCGCAGCCACCGCCACCACTGCCCGCCGCTTCGGCCTCGAAGACCGCGGTCGCATCGCCGAGGGTATGCGCGCCGACCTCCTCCTCATCGACGGCGACCCCACCAGCACCATCTCCGACACCCTCAACACACGCGCCATCTGGCGCCGCGGCACCCGACTCGCGGCCTGACCCCGCCGCCCACCACACAGCGCCATAGGCCGCCGACCACCGGGTCGGCGGCCTCACGTGCCTGCGCTCCCCGCCTGAGCCCAGACGGCTGATCAAGATCCGCACCACAGCAGAGGTCTTCGTGTCCCACCCCAACGCCCGACTGACCGTCTACGGCAGACGACTTCTGATCGACCGGGTCCGAGCCGGTCGCCCCGTCGCGCACGTAGCCGACGAAATGGGCATCTCCCGCGCCACGGCCTACAAGTGGGTACGTCGCTGGCGCACCGAGGGCGACACCGGCCTGTTCGACCGCACGAGTCGGCCCCGGACTACCCCGCACCGCACTGCCTCAGACGTCGAGAAACAGGTCTGCGCGCTGCGGCGCGAGCGAAAGCTCGGCCCCGCACGGATCGGTCCGATCCTGGGCATACCCGCCTCCACAGTCCATCGCGTGCTCACCCGCCACGGACTGAACCGACTGCGCTGGATGGACCGGCCCACCGGCCAGGTAATTCGCCGGTACGAACGCGCACGCCCCGGCGAGCTGATCCACGTCGATATCAAGAAGCTCGGCAACATCCCCGACGGCGGCGGGCACCGCATCATGCCCCGGCAGCAGGCCGGTGCCAACAGGCAGGCGACGACCGACGCGCGCAAGGGCGGCAGCCCCGTCATCGGATACAGCTTCGTCCACACAGCCATCGACGACCACTCCCGGCTCGCCTACAGCGAGGTCCTGGCCAACGAGCGCAAGGAGACCGCAGCCGCGTTCTGGCGACGCGCGAACGCCTTCTTCTCCGAACACGGCATCACCGTCGAACGCGTCCTAACCGACAACGGCTCCTGTTACCGATCCAAGCTGTTCGGCCAGACCTTGAGCGTCGCTGGCATCGTCCACAAACGCACCCGACCGTACCGCCCGCAGACGAACGGCAAGGTCGAACGCCTGAACCGCACGCTGCTCGACGAATGGGCGTACGTGCGCCCGTACTCCAGCAACGCCGAGCGCACCGCAGCTCTCGTGGAGTTCCTCCACACCTACAACCATCACCGCTGCCACACTGCACTCGGCGGCCACCCGCCCATCAGTCGAATCAACAATGCTGCGGGTCAATACATCTACCAGGTGATGGTCGCCGAAATGCTGCGGCGGGGGATCGACTGTGAAGGCCGGCCGCCGGTGTGGGCGTGGGCTGAACCGGACACCCGCGATATCCGGGTGCTGGAGACGGCCCGGCTGCTGCTCAGCGACAACGACTTCGACAGGGGAGTCGTTGTATTGGATCTGGATGTTCCGGACGAGTATGTGCTGCGGAGCTCGTACCCCTCCTGGAACGAGGTGTACTTCGCGTTCCTTTCTGGGGAGCCGCCACCGGCCATGAACTGGTCCATAGCGCCGGAGGAAGAGAGCGACCCGGATGCGTGCTGTATTCAGGCATGTCTGCCAATGGTTCACCGCTCCTGGGTCCGTGGCATCCGCCCGATTGATCCGCTGTGGACCTTCACCGGATGACGACTGCTGCGGTGTGGCCCGGGGGCGATGTTGCCCGACAAGCTGTGAACAAAGCCGCAGCGGCTTTGTGTGCCTGCTGGACAACTGCATCTGGGCGGACAAGCCACCGTCTTTGACGGCACGCAGCCACGGCGCGGTACGGCGGGCGCCCGCCCCATACCCGGAACAACGTCGCGGACCAAACAAGTCACATGACCCAGCCGGACAGGCCCCAGAAGCGTGCTTGGCTGAGCGGATGAACATCAACTCGACGGAAACCGGTCCGTCAACAACCGTGCAGGTCCGGCGCTTCCTCAAAGATGATTCGGTGGAGCAGCTGACTCTTCTGCTCCACCGCGCCTACGCGGACCACGCCGCCGCTGGGCGGGTCTTCTTCGCCTCCTACCAGACTCCGCAGGACACCCAACACCGCCTGAGCAAAGGCGAGTGCTGGGTCGCAATGAACGGGAACGCCATCATCGGCACTGTCACCGTGTCAGCTCCTCACACCACTCCGGTGGGATATCCCGCACCAGCCGGCAGAGGCTCGTTCTGGCAACTGGCCGTCGAGCCGTCGCAACGAGGCACTGGCCTCGGACACCGACTGCTGGCGTTGGCAGAGTCACGGATCGCTGCCCTCGGATCGACGCAGGTCGTCATTGATACCTCCTCAGAGGCGACAGAACTCGTCGACTGGTACCAACGACGTGGGTACGCGCCGATCGGCACTTGGCGGTGGGGGGACGTCACCAACTACGACAGCATCGTCCTCATGAAGGAGCTGTCGACGGCGACTCCTTTGTGATCGCCCGGACCGGCCCTAGCCGAAGAGGAGGTCGACGTCCTTCTCGACACAAAGCTGCAGGACGACCACCAACTGGCGGACGTCGTCGATGTGTCGTTGGAGGAGAGGATCGACGCTTGCCTCTTGCCGGCGGTCGCCGATCTCCTGCAGGCGAGGCAGCATCGCTGCGCATTGGGTGGGTGTGAGGTCGGGGCCGGCGTCATCGGGGTGATCGAGGAGTGGTCTCAGCCTGGTGGAGACGTCGCTCCACGGGCGCTGTCCGCCGAAGCCGTCCATGTCGTCGAGCGTGAAGCCCTCAGCTTGCGCCAGCCACTGCCGGAAGACTCCGAAGCTGGTGTAGGACCAGGAGACGTCTGGGCTGCCGGTGTCGTCGTCTCCTGGGAACAGAACGAGCCCCATCTTGTCCTCCTTGTTGACCGAGCACACAGGATCCGCAGGGACAAGGACGATGGCAACTGAAATGGTCTCCCTTTGGCTGGTGTGATCACGACGTCTGAGTCGTCCTGGATAGGCCCGTTCGCTGGGGTGAGCTCGCGTCAGTTCAGCAAGCTGATCACCCCGCTGCGGCACGAGGGCGTGGAGCCAGTGAGCAGGGGGCGTCTGTGGAGTGTGGTGCCGGCGGACCGGGTGCTGCTGGTCGCCGCTAAGTCGCGGAGAAGCGTGACCAGGCCGGCCACCGACTGCGGCGGGGTGCCAAGGACAAAAGCCTGCCCGGTTTTGACCGCGAGTGCTACACGCGCCGCGACAAGATCGAATGTCGTATCGCCTGCTGAAGCAGGCGCGCGATGTCACGACCCGGTACGACAAGCTCGCCGTCCGCTACGAAGCGACCGTCCAACTCGCCCTCATACGGCAATCGCTGTGATCGCACCTCATACACGATCACGACCACACCACGGGCCGTCTGGCATCAGGGCGTCGAGCACGCTCAGCATCTGCGGCGGCTCAAGCGGGTCCGGCAACGAGTCCATATCCGACCACGCGATCCAGGCGTGCGTATCCAGATTGGCCTGCTCATCGGGGAGCAGGCCGGTCCGCACCAGCGATGGATGCTCGTCGGAAAACTGAGCGACAAAGAAATGCTCCGTCCCGATGTACCGCTTGCCCTTCCACTGCACGTCACGGTCGACGAGCACCGACCGGTCAAGGACGGCAGCCGGGTCGAGTCCGGTCTCCTCGGCCAGTTCGCGTCGTGCCGCCACCAGCGGTGTCTCGCCGGGCTCGATGCCGCCACCGGGCGGCTCCCAGAGCCATGTCCCGTCGAACGGATCACGCCAGTGCAGAAGAAGCAGGCGATGGGCAGCATCCAGGCAGATGACCCGAGCGGCGGGCCGGTGCGTTGTTTCCACCGTCTTGACGCTATGCGGTACTCGAAATGTTGATCAAGACTGTTGTGTTGATCAACATCTCCAACACGGGCTAACTTGATCTTTAACGTTCGACGTCGAATGGCGCGTCGAACTTGATCACTCGGTCCGGTAACTGCCGTACGCGGAAGCGGCCTTCGTCTGAACATGTGCTCCGACCAAGGAACACACACGTCCAGCGCGAAGGCCGTGAGGATGAGTCTGCTGCATCACGATGCCCGGCGAGAGCCGTTGGCGGAACTGTCATGCTTCCGGGGGGAGTTCTACTCCTGCCTGACCGCTCGTTCGGACGCATTGTTCGAGCTGGCTGATGCTGTCCTGTGCGGCGACGGGCCGGTGAGGTCGCTGGCCGAGCTGTCGCTGGTGGGCGAACACCGCCGAGGCCATGGCGGGCTCTACGCGGCTGTGGCTCATGGACGCATCGATGCCGGCCGGCTGCGGCGGGCACTGGCCGAAGTGCCACTGCCGCGGGCCGCCGACGGCCGACTGGTCTTGGCCGTCGACGTCACCTGCTGGCTGCGGCCCGACGCTCACACCTCACCGGAACGGATCCTGTGCCACACCTACGGACGGGGCAAGGACCAGCACATCCCGGTCCCCGGCTGGCCCTACTCAATCGTCTGCGCACTGGAGCCAGGCCGCAGCTCATGGACCGCACCCCTGGACGCGCTTCGTCTCGCACCCGGGGACGACGCCGCCACCGTCACCGCCCGGCAGCTGCGCGATCTGCTTCAGCGATTAATCACCGCGGGGCAGTGGCAGAGGGGCGACCCGGACGTCCTCATCGTCGCGGACGCCGGATACGACGCACCCCGCCTCGGATTCCTCCTGAGGGACTTGCCCGTGCAGGTGCTGGCTCGCATGCGATCAGACCGCGTCCTGCGCAGGGCTGTCCCACCCCGGCTGCCGCACACCCAGGGCCGACCGCCCCGGCACGGAGGCGAGTTCGTCTTCGGACAGCCCGACACCTGGGGCACCCCGGACACCGAAGCCGTCACCGACACACGCCTCTACGGCACCGCTACCGCCCGTTCCTGGAACCGGCTCCACCCCAAACTGACCCACCGCTCCTCCTGGGCCGCGGCCGACGGCATCCTCCCGATCGTCGAGGGGACGGTGATCCGCCTGGACATCGGCCATCTGCCCAGCGGAGCAATCCCGAAGCCGGTCTGGCTGTGGTGGTCAGGCACCGACGCCACCCCGGCCGACGCCGACCGCCTGTGGCAGGCATACCTGCGGCGCTTCGACATCGAGCACACCTTCCGTCTGTTCAAGCAGACCCTCGGCTGGACCTGCCCGAAGATTCGCACGCCCGAGGCGGCGGACCGGTGGACATGGCTGATCCTCGCCGCCTACACCCAGCTGCGGCTCGCTCGTCCGATGGCAGCCGACCTGCGTCGTCCTTGGGGAAGGCCCGTCCCACCGGAAAGGCTCACCCCCGCCCGTGTCCGCCGCGACTTCCGGCACATCCGCCCGCAGACCGCCTGCCCGGCCAGAGCACCGAAACCCTCTCGGCCCGGCCCCGGACGACCCCCAGGCCGAAAGAACATCCGACCCACACCCCGCCACGACGTGCACACACCCCGCAAGACACAGTCGGCGAAACAGCGAACGAAGAAGTCAACTACCCCACGACCCCGCCGCACAGGTTAAAGACCAAGCTAAGGGCTGTCCCGTAATCCCTGGCGGATCAGCGCACGGCGTCAGATGCACTGCGTTCTCCCCCACGCCTTAAGGGTGCGGGGGCACCCCCACCGCTCACTCCGTCTCGGCTCTTCATTTGGTGCACGGATGCCGAGCTGCATCGCAAGGCGGAGGGACGTCCGGATACTGGGCGTATCCGGATGTTCCGACAACGCGGCGTGGGGGCACCTCCCAGCGTTAGCTGGGGGAG
>NZ_JBICXQ010000050.1:0-30769 GCF_043200375.1 Streptomyces sp. NPDC048434
CCTGTGCGACGGAACCGGGATGTCGCTTCCGCCCTCACGTTCCCACTGTCGTGGTTCCGGCCGGCCGATCTCGTGGTCCGTGTTGTGGTACTCCAGGTTGTGGTACTCCACGATTGCACTGGTCACGAGCGTCACATGAGGGTGAACAGCCTCCGACCCCGTGCACGCCTGCATGGTGAAACGGCGTCAGCCGAGGTGCTGGTTACGTCTGGCGTACGTTGCGGCGGCGTGGACGAAGCACCACGAAGACGAACACCGACTCAACTCCGCCGTGTTGGCCAGTCTGATTCCCGGAGAGGTGCTTCCCGCCACCGAACTGCTCGATCCTCTCGGCGCCCTGGGCCTTACGTCCCTGGCCGAACTTCAAACACCAGCGGCGCACGGTCCCGTAGGCGACGGTCACGCCGCGCTGGAGCATCAGCTCCTCGACCTGGCGGAACCTTCCTGCTCAGCAAGCGTATGCAGGCCGCCGCTTCTGGCATTTTCTCCCGCCGGTTCAGGACACGTACAGCCGATACCCGCCCCCAACGGCCGGAGTGCAGGAGTATGAGTCAAACAGCCCATGGGACTCGATGATGACCACCACCGCTAAAGCTTGGCACTGTTTGAAGGTCTTGGTGTGACCCGCGTACCCCAGGGCAGACACCGGACCCGCACTTGCCTCTGTCGTTCGGGCAGACGCCGAAGCCGTATCCGCCTGCGCCGTCCCCAGGCCGATGGCGGTGGTCGCCGCGATACCGGCCAGGACGACTGCTGCCTTGGTGAACTCCTTGCGCATTTCTTCCTCCGAATGGTTTTGGTGAACTCCGGGGCGGTTGTCCCGGACGCGTGTTCATCCTCGGCGCTGCCGCACTGCGGTCGCATCGGCGAACATCGCCTATATCTCTCGGTCGGGAGGCCGGAGGTATAGGCGAACATCGCCTGCACCTCTCGGGCGCACGGCGGCCCGGGGGTCAGGGAAGCTGCATGTCCCTGAGCTGGCGGCGGGAGGTGATGCCCAGCTTGCGGAAGATGTTGCGCAGGTGCGCGTCGATGGTGCGCGGGCTCAAGAACAGCTGCGCGCCGACCTCCTTGGAGGTGGCCCCGGTGGCCACCCGCCGCGCGATGTGCAGCTCGTGGGCGGTAAGCGCATCGGTCGGCCGGGCAGTTGGCTTGTGTGGCCGCTCGCCGGTGGCGCGCAGCTCACGGGCGGCGCGGGCGGCGAATGCCTCTGCGCCCATGCCGGACAGCAGTTCGTGGGCGGTGCGGAGTTGCTCGCGGGCGGCCTGACGCCGGCCTTCGCGGCGCAGCCATTCGCCGTAGACCAGGTGGGCGCGGGCGAGATGGGTCACCATCCGGCAGCACCCAAACCGCTCGATCGCCTCGCGATACAGCGCCTCGGCGACCGGCCCGGTGCTGGTCAGCGCTCGCGAGCGCGCCTCAAGACCGAGCGCCCACTGCGTGCCGCTGGCGCGAGTTCGCGAGCTGAGCAGCTCCAGCGCGGCGGCCGCCGAGGCTGGTTCACCGGCGCGGACGGCCGCCTCGATGAGCTCGGGCAGGGCCAGGTTGCTGTGCTCCAGCTCGTCGGAGTCGCTCGGGCCTGCTGCGGCGTCGAACGCGGCGCGGTAGGCGCCCAGGCCGTTGTGTAGCACGGCCAGCGTGTACTGGGCCACGGTGACCACCGCGCCCTCGCCCCGCCGGGTCGCGTCCTGGACCATGGCCGCGTACAGCTCGGAGGTTTCGGCCTGCCGGCCGCGCCAGCCGGCGAGCAGGATCCCGGTGACTGTGCCGGTCGCCGGCTGGATCGCGGTGGCCTCGGCGACGAGCTCGGCGGCGTGGGCGAGCTCGCCGGTGTGTACGAGCACGACGGCGAAATAGTCAAGCGCGGCGGGCAGCTCGGACAGTGCGCCGGCTTCGCGGGCGAGCCGGACGCGGCGGCCGGCCAGCTCATACACCGTCTCGTCGTCGAACAGCGCCACCGCGACGCGGCTGCCCAGCCACAGCCAGCGGCGGCTGTCGTCCGCTGCCGCGGTGCGGGGATCGCGATCGTGGTTGCCGAGCGCCCCCAGTGCCCGCCGCAGGCTGGGCACGCTCGCCTCGTATCCCTGCGTGGACCTGGTCACCAGCCCGTCGAGCAGTAGGTCTACCACCCCTGGCGAGTGTGGCGTTGCGGGCGCGGTCTGGGCGGCTTGGGCCACCTCCAGCACCCTGCGACCGCGGCCGAAGGAATCAGCGACGACGGCCGCCTCGAGTGCCTGCAGGTAGGTCTGGCGGGCCATCGCGACATCCAGCGGGACGAGCGTCTTGGCCGCGTCCAGCAGCATCCCGGGCACGTTGCTGCCCCGGGTGGTATCGAACGCGATCTGGGCGCGCAGCAGCTCCACCCGGGCGCGTCCCATCGGATCCAGCGGTACGGCCGCCGCAACCGTCAGCAGCTCCAAGGCGGCTTCGGGCGCGCCGGCCTGGTGCGTGGCGTGTGCGGCGGCCAGCGCCCGGCGTGCACGGTCGGCGGGTTCGGGGGTCAGCACCACCGCTTGTTCCAAGAACGCGGCCGCGGCGGCCGGCCCGCCGCGGGCCCATGCCCGGCCGGCCAAGCGCTCCAGCTCCACCGCGATCGTCTCGTCGGCCCCGAGCGTGGCCTGCGCGCGGTGCCAGGCGCGGTGGTCGGGGTCGGCCTGCGGGTCCGTCGCCGCAGCCAGTGCGTGGTGCACGCGCCGCCGGTCAGACGGTGCGGCGGCACGGTAGACCGCCGAGCGCACCAGCGGATGCAAGAACCGCACCCGGGCGCCGATCTCCAGCAACTCCGCCGCCTTCGCCGGTGCAGCTGCCTCGGCGTCGATGCCCAGGTACTCGGCCGCACCCCGCAGCAGCGCCGTATCGCCGAGCGGCTCAGCCGCCCCGACCAGCAGCAGCAACTGCGTCTCGGCCGGCAGGCTGTGTGACCGGCGCTGGAAGCTCTCCTCGATCCTGCGCGGCACGCTCAGTGCATCCGGCAGCCCAAATCCACCCGCCAGCTTCGCCGGCCCTGCGCCCCGAGGCAGCTCCAGCAGCGCTAGCGGGTTGCCCCGCGCTTCGGCGATGATCCGGTCACGTATCCGCTCATCCAGCGGTGTCCTGACCCCGGTGGCGAGCAACGCCTGCGCATCCGCTTCACCGAGCCCGTCCAAGCCCAGCTCCAGCAGCCCAGCGAAGGGGTGAGCGTCGCTCGGGTCGGGGCTGTGGTCGCGCAGCGCGAGCACCAGCGCCACCCGCTCGGCGTCCACCCGCCGCGCTACGAACGCAAGGGTCTGTGCGGAGGCCGCATCCAGCCACTGCGCATCGTCCACCAAGCACAGCAGCGGGCGTTCCTCGGAGACCTCGGCCAGCAGACTCAAGCTGGCCAGTCCGACCAAGAACCGGTCCGGCGGGTCCTCCCCGGCACGCAGCCCGAACGCCACACCCAAGGCGGCCTGCTGCGGTTCGGGCAGCGCACCCAGCCGGTCCAACAACGGCGCACATAACTGGTGCAGGCCCGCGAACGCGAACTCCATCTCGGACTCCACACCGGCCGCACGCTCCACCCGGAACCCCGACGCGGCGCCACGGGCATACTCCAGTAACGCGGTCTTACCGATACCGGCCTCACCGCGCACCACCAGCACGCCGCTGCGCCTCGACCGCACGTCCGCGAGTAGCCGTTCGATCGCCTTACGCTCGGCGCGCCGGCCTAGAAGCATCGTTTGGTTCTCCTGTGGGCACCGGCTGACGCTCGGCCGGGCCGATACCCCGTCTGCGTCCATCACACGCTCGGCCAACCGAAGCCTGGCGATTCCTTTCCCTTAGGCAAGTCGTCGCCCATGCGAAGGCATCTACCGGACCCGGCCCTTCAGCGCTGGACAGTGGTAACGAGACCCTGCCCCGGCCGCGTGGACGGTCCGGCCACCCGCGTGCCGGGCGCGGTCCAGCAGCGTGACAGCGCTCAAGACTTACGTTCGCATTGTATCCGTCGGCGAGTGACCGCATACGAGGTAGCTCGGCGATCCGGACACGCCGTCCGCCCATCCAAAAGCAGTTTCCCACCTCGCCTGTCGATCTTCGTGGACCAGGCCGCGGCTCCCGCAGGCCCGCAGGCCGGGGGGAGTACGTGAGCGACTCCGACAACGCGGCGAGGTGCGGTGGCCAGCCGCGGCGCCGGCTTTATTCACGAGGACCGACATCACCTGTACACGAGATGGGGCAGCACTCGAAGCTCTGCCAAAATCGCACGGTTCATGGCTCAGGGCACGGCGGGCCTCTGCCTGGTTGGCAGAGGCCCGCCGTGCAGAGAGTTGAGGAGAGCCGGGACCTGTCCTCGACGAGCGGCATCCTGGCCGATACCGTCTACCCTCTGCTGTCGGCCTGGCGGCCCGCCCTCACTTCAGGTGCCGGCCGAAGAACCGGTCCCCGTCCTCCCGCTCGAACCACGGGGTGCCGAGGTGCCCGCCCAGATTGGCGTGCAGCGTCTTCTCCTTGCTGCCGAAGGCGTCGAACAGGTCCAGGGCGCGTTGCCGGGGGTTCCCTTCGTCGTCCCACTGCAGCAGGAGCAGCAGGGGGATGGTGACCTGCCGGGCCTCCTCGCGCTGGGCGCGGGGCACGTAACCCCCGGCGAAGAAACCGGCGGCCGCGATACGCGGCTCGACCACCGCCAGCCGAATGCCGAGGGCGGTCCACCCCGAGTACCCGACCGGCCCGCCGATCTCGGGCAGCGCAAGGAGGGCGTCCAGAGTGGTCCGCCATTCCGGGACCGCCTTTTCGACCAGCGGGCCGATGAAGGACTCGAAGATCTCATCGACCGGCTCGCCGGCCGCCATCGCCCGGCGGAGGTCGGCGCGAGCCTGCTCATCGACGGCGGAACGGGGCCGGTCACCGCACCCGGCGGCGTCGATGGAGGCCACCGCGTAGCCGTACGCCGCGGACAGCCGGGCCCGGGCCACCAGCCGGGGTTCTCCCTTGGGCAGGCCGTTGTTGTGGGCCATCAGGATCAGCGGAGCCGGTGCGGCGGATGCAGGCATCCACAGGGTGCCGGGGATCTCACCGAGGGTGAATTCGCGTTCGAGGACCCCGTCGTCGAGGTGCTGTTCGGAAGTGAATTGCATGGTCGTGCCTTTCGGGAGTGCTCTTGAACGGCGCTCCCAGACGACCTATCGCCCGACCGTGACCCCGGAGGGGAGCACCCATGTCGATACAGCGTTCACGGGTACCACCTCCTCGTTCTCTCGCACGGCCGCCGGAAAGCTAGCAGTGGCCGCCGCGGCCCGGCAACGGGTTTTTACGGAGGCTCCGTGGCCGGATGTCACAGAGCCGAACACGCAAAGCTACTTGGGCCTCATCTCGGCTTCCCGAGGTGAAGCCCTGTGGCAACGGGGCGCGCTGGGGGTGCTGTCGTTTCTCGTGAACATCGAACCCGACGCGCCGCCGACGCCTCCCAATCTCGTGTACAGGTGCTGTCGGTTCTCGTGCACAAAGCCAGCCCGAAATTGGCGAGTGAGGCTGCGGTGGGAGAGTGCCTGGAAAACCGCGGAAGCCAGGCCACGCCGCACCTGTTCACGATCGGCTGCAGCAGCATCAAAGCCCTCTACAAGATCGCGACGCATCCCGGCTACGACGAGGAATGCCGGCCCGGCCCGAATACGACACTTGCAAGGAACGAGGCGGCGGCATCGGGGTCCCGGGCACGGTCCTTTTCCAACTTGCGCTGGGTCAGCTCTTCTTCTGCTCCGGCGGCCCATCCGTGCCGTACAGCTTCGCCGAGGCGTCCACATGGGCCAGCCTGCGCAGCGCGTTGAACACCGCCTCACCCAGTACGGTTCCGATCACCACACTCTCCACCATGTCCTCGACCGACACCCGTCGGTCCACGTACCCGAGGTCGGCGCGGGCGACCTGCTCGGCGGCGTCGGCGTAGTCGTCGAGTACCTCGACGAACGCCCCGTGCCCCAACCGGGCCATGGAGGCAAGGGCCTTGGACAGGTCGGCTGCGGCGGGGTCCGACTCGTGCGTCCGCCAGCCACGTCGGGAGACGAGGTCGACGACGACGGCATGCGCGGCCGCCGACTCGGTGTCGTCGTGCTCGATGCTTGCGTTGCCGAGTCGGTCCGCGGCGGCACCGAGCACTTTGTGCAGCGGACGCGCCGGATCGTCGATGGCGGTCAGTACGTCCGCGATTTCGACCACCTTCATGCCGCCCACATCGAGCAGGGCGCGGATGAGCCGCAGCCGGCGCTCGTGCGCCTCGCCGTAGGTCGCTTGATTCGGGCTGGTCAGCTCACCCGGAGGCAGCAGCCCTTCACGGATGTAGTACTTGATCGTCGGTACCGGCACTCCGGTTGTTCGGCTCAACTCTGCGATTCGCACTGCGGGTTCACTCCTTGGCCTTCGCCCTGCTCACCTCGCCGGCCCTTGCCAGCTTCGCCTCCATCATAGATAGTTGGGCTATCAGATAGCAGATAGCACTGCTATCCATAAGGGGGGTATCCATGTCTTCGTTACTTCCGTCTTCGTGGTCTGTGCCGTCGTGGTGGCCTTCGGCTCCATGGCGGTCGTGGCATCGGCCGCTGGTGCTGTTCTCGGCGGCCATGGTGGTGATGGCGGTCGTATCGGCCGTGGGGCTCGTAGCCGACGACCGCGTGCTGGTGGGCGCGCCGATCTGGTTCAAGCCGTTCAAGTTCTCGGTCTCCTTCGTGGCGTACTGCCTCTCCCTGGCCTGGATGCTTTCGCTTCTCCCCCGAGGTCGACGCGTGGGCTGGTGGGCCGGGACGGTCGTCGCGCTGGCCAGCCTCGTCGAGATGGTGATCATCGCCGGGCAGGCGATGCGCGGGAAGCGCAGCCACTTCAATCACGAAACGCCCTTCGACGAGGCGCTGTTCAACACGATGGCCGTCACGGTCGTCATCCTGTGGCTCGGCACGCTCGCCGTCGCCGTGCTGTTGCTCCGCGCCCGAATCGCCGACCGTGCGTCCGCCTGGGCGATGCGCTCGGGCATCGTTCTGGCGCTGGCCGGGGCTGCCGTCGGATTCCTGATGTCACAGCCCGCGCCGGGGCAGCGGCGCGGCGTCTCCAAGGTGGTCGGCGCGCACAGCGTGGGCGTGCCGGACGGCGGTCCCTCCATGCCGCTGACCGGCTGGTCGACGACCGGCGGAGATCTGCGGATCCCGCACTTCGTCGGTATGCATGCACTGCAGCTCCTGCCGCTGCTGGTCATGGTGCTGACCGCCCTCGCACCGCGCTTCGCCCGCCTTGCCGACGACCGGGTACGGCTGCGCCTGGTGCTGCTCGCCTCGGGCGTGTACGCCGCCGCCTTCGCTCTGGTCCTCTGGCAGGCGCTGCGGGGTCAGCCGCTGATCCAGCCGGACGGCGTGACGCTGACGGTGGCCGGCCTGATCCTGGTGGCCGTCATTCTCGGGGCGTACGGGTCCCTGCGGGTTCCGACTCCCCTTGCGGGCAAGACAACTGCTGAAGACGTCAGTGCCTCGAAGGAGCTCGTGTCATGACCGGATTCCTCTTCGAGCTCTCCTTCTGGCTGGCCGCACCCGTCTGGCTGCTCATAATCTTTGCCCCCGCGTGGGGCCCGACCGCCCGCATCGCCGGGTCACCGGTGACCGTGGTGCCCGTACTGCTCGTCTATCTCGCGCTCGCTGTCCCGGTGTTCCCCGAACTCTGGACCGCGGTCAGCAGCCCGGACCTCGGCACCTTCCGCGAGCTGACGGCACTCGAGGACGGCGCGGGAGCCATCTGGTCGCAGGTCATTGCCTGGGATCTCCTCATCGGGCAGTGGATGTACCGGGAGGCCAGACGGCTCAGGATCCCCGCTCTGCTGATGGGGCCCCTGCTCGCCTTCACGATCCTGCTGTCGCCCTTCGGGCTGCTGGTGTTCCTGGGGCTGCGATCGGCGAGGGTACGGCGTTCGACCCGCGACGACCTCGCGGTTGCCGCGTCCCGCGGAGCCACGTAGGCCGAGCACGGCCCAGCCTCGCCCGCCACAGACGGCTGATCAGCAGAGCGAGCCCACTTTGGGCCCCGGAAACGGAAAGTGACCTCAACCTGACTGTATGCGGCGGGAGTTGGGTCAGAGGCGGTGTCCATGTGGAGAAGCTCCTGGTAGACGGATGATTGTCGAGATCAGCTGTCCAGCCAGGAGCCCTCGCGTGCTCGTCTACCCATCGAGGATCGATCTGTCCACCTCGACCCCGCGCTTCCTCACCCGCTAGCCGGCCGCACGGCATCGTGCGCAGGCGCGCGGTGGAGGCGACTGCCCGCAGGAGGCCAGGCGCTGCTGGTGCTGGCACATCTGCGCTGGGGACACCTACGCCCGGCTCGCCGTTGGCTTCGGCGTCGGGATCGCCACGGTCTACCGGTACGTGACCGAGGCCGTCGAGGTCCTGGCGGCGCTGGCTCCGGATCTGCCAGCCGTCGTCCGGCACTGCGGCCACCAAGGCGTTCGTCATCAGCCAACGCCACGGACGCGACAGGTTCCGGCTCGGCGGGACGATCACGGCGGGTGCGGTGCGTGCTGCGCCCGTTTGCCGGCGAGCGCAGGGCCGAGCACGCGCTTGAGCTCGAGCAGCGCTTCCGCCAACGCCCGGGCGTGACCGTCGTAGCCGGTTGTCCGTTGGGCTGGTGCATCCATTCCTGCTGCGCCGTCAGGCGACATCCAGACCAGTCACTCCCGCGTCCCGGAACCCAGGCCCGCAACAAGCCTCACGCCTCCTCGTCCCGGCGCCCATCCCGCGGCAGCGTGAGCGTCGCGCCGGCCGTCAGTACGAGCCCGGCCGCCGCGATCAGCATGCTCCACCGCATCCCGGCCAGGAACGTGTCCGCCCCCGCCAGCAGCGCCCCGAAGACCGCCACCGCGATCGCCCCGCCGACCTGGCGGCCAGTGTTGAGCACCGCGGCCGCGGTGCCTGCCCGGTCCGCGGGCACGGCGTCGAGCAGCATCGCGGTCAGCGCCGGCACCGTCAGCGCCCCGCCGAGACCGACCGGCACCATCAGCGCCGCCACCACCCACACGTTGGTGTGCGCGCCGACTGTGAGCAGCGCCAGCAGGCCGGCGGTCCCGAGCAGTTGTCCCGCGACCATCGGCACCCGCGGGCCGAACAGTCCGGCCAGCTTGGCCGAGGCCAGGTTCACCACTGCGACCAGTGCCGTCATCGGAATGAACATCAGGCCCGCGTGCAGCGCGGACTGCCCGCGCTCCTGCTGCAGATACAGGCTGAAGATGAACACCCCGCCGTAGTAGGCGGCATTGAGCATGAAGCCGACCATCAAGGACACCGCCACCACCCGCGAGCGGAACAGCAGCAGCGGGAGCATCGGGTGCGAGCCCTTCGCCTGCGCGGCGAGGAAGGCAGCTGCCGCGGCCGCGGCCACCAGCAGCGATACCACCACGGGTGGCCGGCCGAAGCCCTTGTCGCCGCCCTCGATCACGCCGTACGTCAGCGCGCCCATCGCGACCACCGCCGTCACCTGCCCGACCAGGTCCAGCCGTGCGGGCAGCCGCGGGGAGACCGGCACGCGCGCGAGCAGGGCGAGCGCCAGCAGGCCCGCCGGGAGATTGACGAAGAAGATCCACCGCCAGCCCACGGAAGCGGTGAGCGCCCCGCCGACCACCGGCCCGGCCGCCACCGCGACCGCGCCGCCCACGGTCCAGATGGCGATGGCCCGAGCCCGCTTCGCCTGGTCCGGAAAGCCCTGCCGGACCAGGGCGAGGGACGCCGGCATCATCACCGCCGCCGCACCCCCCTGCACCAGTCGCGCCGCCACCAGTACGCCGAGCCCGGGTGCGAGCCCGCACGCGGCCGAGGCCAGCGCGAAGAGCACCAGGCCGCCGCCGTACGCCTGCCGGGCCCCGATACGGTCGGAGAGGGCGCCTGCGGAGAGCATCAGGGCGGCGAATATCAGCGTGTAGCCGTCCACCACCCACTGCAGGCCGGACATGCCGCCGCCGAGGCTGCGGCCGATGTCGGGCAGTGCGACGGTGACGATCAACGCGTCCAGCGAGATGAGGAAGAAGCCCAGCAGGGCGGCACCGAGCACCACGGTGGATCTACCACGGGCCGCCTCCGGCGCATCGGCTGCGGCGCCGGAGGCAGCGGAGGACTTGAGTAAGGATTTCATGAGGGAACTCCTGAGGCCTTCTTGAAGGTGTGCAATCGAGAGGGGAGGTCAGGGGCGACCACTGACAGGCCCGCTGGTAGCGGGAGCACCCTGGCGCGGTGAAGTGAGCGGACGCCGGGCGGCGAGAGCTCCGCCGCCCGGCGTAGCGGTACGTTCCTGACAGCCGGCTGCCTGTGCGGGCAGGTCCTTGCTGCCGTCACCCCAAGTAGCCGTCATCACCACCGAGGTGATCATCCAAACGGCCAGGGTCGCTCGGGCGATTTCCCCGACCTCCTCGCCTTCGGCCCTACCTGGATGCCGCCGACCTGCGGCGGGCAGAGACGCGTGCGGATTCGCCCGACGGCCCGCCAGCGAGACGGCGTTGACCTGGGCGTCCGTGATCCGGGTGGCGTTGTCGATGCCAGGACCGCAGAGGAACGGGTTCTGCCTGCGCTGACAGGTCCCGCGCCGCCCTGGACCGTCACTGAGTGTCGAGGTCCGTCCCTCGAGAGACCTTCTCCCACACGGCGAGCTCGGCCCGCACCGAGTCCAGGTGCCCGACGAGGAAGTCCACCGCGTCGCCGCCGAGGGCGAGCCGCAGCGGGGTTTTCTCGGCGTCCAGGGCCAGCCGGATCGCCGCCGCGGCCTTCACCGGGTCCCCGGGCTGGGTGCCGTCGCCATCCTGCAGCAGCTTCCGGGTGGCGCCGACCTTCTCCGCGTACGCCGGGTGCTCCTGGGAGAAGTAGGCCGCGCCCTTGCCGAACAGGTTGGTGCGGAAGGCGCCGGGTTCCACGATCAGCACCTTGATGCCGAACGGCGCCACTTCGTCGGCCAGGCCCTCCGACAGCTGCTCCAGCGCCGCCTTGGTCGCGCTGTACGCGGAGAACCCGGCGAAGGACAGCTGTCCGCCGAAACTGCTGATGTTCACGATCGATCCGCTGCCCCGCTCCCGCATCTGCGGAAGCAGCGCCCGGGTCAGCCGCGCCGGGCCGAACACGTGCAGCTCGAACAGGTCGCGCAGCTCCCGGTCGGTGGTCTCCTCGAATGCCCCGACCTGCGTGCGCCCGGCGTTGTTCACCAGCACGTCCACCCGGCCGTAGCGAGCCAGGACGTCAGCGGCCACCACGTCGATCTGCCCGCCGTCGGTAACGTCCAGGCCGATCGCCTCCACGCGGTCGGGGTGTGCGGCGACCAGGTCGGCCAGCACCTCGGTCCGTCGGGCCGTGCCGACCACCGTGTCACCGGCGGCGACCGCGGCCTCGGCGATGGCCCGCCCGAAACCGCTGCTCGCACCGGTGACCAGCCATACCTTGCCGTTTTCGGTCATCTCTTCGTCTCCCGTAATCAACTGCCGTTCGGGACCCGCCCGCTGACAGCTCCCATCCTTCGCCGGGATCCGGGACCACGTCCAAGACCTGTTGTGATAGCTATCAGTTATGGATGTCCATGGACGCGATCTGCGCTACTTCGCCGCAGTCGCCGAGGAGTTGAACTTCACACGGGCCGCCGAGCGGCTGTTCGTCTCTCAGCCCGCGCTCAGCAAGCAGATACGGATGCTGGAGAAGCAGCTCGGCGCGCGTCTGTTCCACCGGGACCGGCGAGTGGTGCGGTTGACCGTGGTGGGGGAAGCCCTGCTGCCGCACGCTCGCGGGATGCTGACCGCATGGGAGGCCGCCGAGGCGGCGGTGGAGCAGGCAAGGGCCGCCGAGCTGCACACCCTGGTGATTGGCATGTCCACCAGCCCGAGCCGCGGGCTGCTGCCCGCCTTGCGAACCCGGCTGGTCTCCCGGTATCCGCACGCACGGCCCGTCCTGCGGCAGGTCAACTGGGCTGACCCCAGTGCCGGGTTGGCGGAGGGGTCCAGCGATGTCGCCTTCGTCTGGCTGCCGCTGCCGGACGGCGACCGCTACCGGTATGCGGTGGTGGCCCAGGAGCCACGCCTTGTGGCACTGCCGCAGGGGCACCCCCTGGCGGCGCGGGCCGCAGCCGATAGCGAGGGGGCGGTGGACTTCACCGATCTCCTCGACGAGCCGTTCCTCGC
Organism: Streptomyces sp. NPDC048434; assembly: GCF_043200375.1. NCBI lineage: Bacteria > Bacillati > Actinomycetota > Actinomycetes > Kitasatosporales > Streptomycetaceae > Streptomyces > Streptomyces sp. NPDC048434. The sequence goes on from NZ_JBICXQ010000050.1 coordinate 12,131, forward strand.
CCTCCCCTCCGAGGCTGCTCCGCTGCGGGACTACTGGCTGGCCCTGGACGCCCGGGACGGTCGCGCGCCGCGGATAGGCGGGGTGGTGGGCAGCGCCGAGGAGACCCACGAGGCGGTCGCCAACGGCCAGGGCGTGGTACTTCTGGCCACCGGCAACGCCCCGCTGGTCGTCCGGGACGAGGTGATCGCCGTGCCAGTCCGGGGCATCTCCCCATCCCATCTGGCGGTAGCCGCCCGCCGGGACGACGAGCGGCCCTTGGTGGTGGCCTACCTGGCCGCGGCGGCAAAGGTGGGAGCCGGCACCTCCTGAACGGAGCCGCCCCCATGGTGCATTGGGTGAACCGGACGCCCGGGACGCCTTTGCTGGACAGTACACACAGGTTCCAGCGTGTTCGAGGCTCAGAATCCAGGAACCTGCGCGTTTTCGCGTTCGATCTGTTGCCCCTGGCGGGCGAGAACCTGCTGGCGCAGCCCTACCTCCGGCGCTGCGAGCGGCTGGATCGACCTGCGGCAGTGGCGCGACCGACCGCATCGCACTCGCGATCCGGCACGTCAGAGGATCTGGACCTCGATGTGGGCGAGTTGGGCGGCGAGGGTTTCTTCGAGTGCGGCGCGGCGGTCTGCTCCGAGGGGGCGCATGTCGCGGGCGAAGTGGGCCAGGGTGGGGAAGCGTTCGGGGGCGGCGCCGAGCACCGCGACGCGGAACTGTACGCGGACGACCTGAGCGGGCTCACCCCGGCGCTCGTGGTGGTGCCCACCGACTGGGCCTCGGGTGCTCTCCGCGCAGGCGGAGGTAAACGGCCCTTGGCCTTGGCCTTGGCCTTGGCCTTGGCCTTGGACCGATCCTTGGGGTCGGGGTGCTCTCTGTGCAGGCCATGGTGAGTCCGGGTGATGTGGCCAGCTGACAGAACGCCCTGTTACCGGTTGCCCGGTCACACGACGGGTGGGCCAGAGCCTACGATCTTCATGCCGCTTCTAGGATCGAGGTTCGATCACTGTTCCTGGGGGTGCGGATGGCTTTCGAGATAGACCTGCCGCTAGGCGAAGACGCCGATGCAGCGCGGCTCGCCGCCGAACTCACCGAACTCGGCAACGGGCGCTTCCTGCGGGCGGTGCTCCGCGACCAGGCCCACTTCCACCACCGCAGCACCGTCCGCCTCGTCGGCTGGTCCACTGGCGCACCGGAGAGCGACGAGCCCACCTCCAGCCTCCTTCTGCGCGCCGTCCACCTCTGCTTCACGGCCCACCTTCCGCTGAGCCTCTCGCCCGATCTGCTCTGGTACGCCGTCGTGCACGAGGTGGCCGTGCACGTCCGACTGAACTCCAGGTCGTACGAGGGAGTCTTCACTGACACGCCTGGGCATCAGCAGACCATCGCCATCCGCGACGACCTGGCCCCGCGGGACTGGGAGCACTCGATCAACCTGGTCCAACAGCCCCTGCGTGGCCGGATCGGCGACGAGGTGGCCGACCTGTTCCAGCCTGCCTTCTCGACCACCACCCCCACCGACGCCACGGCCGCGCTGGTGGCGCTGATGGATGTGGTCAGCCCGTACTACCGCTTTCGGTGGCAGACGCTCTGCGGCATTCCCCGGATCCGGTTGGAGGGCACGGATCGGGACTGGCGCCTGCTGGCGGCGCGGGTGCGGGAGCTGGAGGGGTGGTTCGAAGGCCTGCGGCCGTGGTTCACCGCCCTGCACCCGGTGCTGGACGCGATCTGCGCGACAACCTCAGGGTGGGGTGTCGACCACCACTTCTGGCGCTCGCTCTACAAGTGGGAGTCGGACTCCGGCGGCGACCGGGTCACGGGATGGATCACTGCCTTCTTCGCCCACCGGTACACCGACAACGGACCATGTCCCAAGCAGTCGTTCGGTGCGGGCACCACCCCCGAGGAGGACTTCCCCTCCCACGTCTCCCGTGTCCCGTTTCGCTGGGAGACCCCCGCCGGGACCCGCGAGATGGCCTTCCTCGGAGGCGTACTCGGCATCGAACGCAACGGCGAGTGGATCCGGCCCCAGCTCGGCCATGCCGTGGTCGAACTTCTCCCCGCCGCCGAGCACCGCGACGAGCACCTGCCCGAGCCCTGGACCTTGGCGGACGTCCAGCGCCTCACCGGCTGCCCGCAAGCCGACCTGCTCACCGTCCTCGGCACCGTCACCCACAACGGAACACCCCTCCAGGCCGGCTGCGCGATCAACCTGGACGGGATCTGCGCTGTCCAGGCCGACGACGGCGACTGGTACCTCGGCGACCTGGTCTCCGACGTCGGGGACATCCAATGCTGGGCCAGCTACGGTCCGGACCTCGGCAACGCGCTGCGAGCGCTCTAAGCGTCCTCTTCGCTCAATGGGGACGCACTCGGAAGTGTGCTTGCCCGGGTAGATTCGAGTCTGTGCGTAGCCGTTGCTGCTTGAGCTAATAAAGCGCAAACCGCTCCTAACGTTGCAGATCGCGAAGGGTGCTCTCCGCGCCAGCGGAGGTGAACCGGCGCCGGCCTGCGCTTCCTCGGGAATCTCGACGTGCTCTCCGCGCAGGCGGAGGTGGGCCGTGACCGCCATGCCACTGATCGCTACCGTGACGTGTTGCCGGCGCTGATCAATCTTCGGTGACAGGCCAAACTTCGCTGAGACGGGACAACCGGTGGCGGTTTGTCGTCACAGCCCGGTGTGTCCCGTCTCAGTCGATCTGGCCCCGGTCTCACATGAACTGGTCCGCTTCGCTCGTAGCCTCAGCTGATTTGGTCTGCCAGGTTGTTCGATGTGCCGTCTTGTGAGATCGCGCGCCTGTCTCACAAAATGTCTCCGGTGTGCGCAGGTCCGGGACAAGGCCAAGTGCACAGTCCGGCCAGGTTCAGGGCGAGGCCACGAACTGTTTGGCCGGTTCGCCACGGCCTGAGCTGTGGTTTCCGCAGCTCAGGTGGTCCGGGCTCCACCCAGCCCTCATGATCCGGTGGGCTGGTCCGCGGCGCTGCCGTGTTGGGCGTCAGCGGCCGCGATTCGGCGCGGCAGTTTCGCGGCAACGGCGATCGTCGCCAAGGTGAGAGCGGCGGCGATGCCAAAGGCCAGCTTCATCCCGCTCAGCTCTGCGGGCACGACGGGGACGCCGTCGGCGACCAGGTGACCGGTGCGCGCGGACATCACGGTCACCACAAGCGCGGTCCCGAGCGCTGCGGCGACTTGCTGCAACGTCCCGAGCATCGAGCTGCCGTGCGAGTACAGGTGCGGGGGAAGCGCGCCCATGCCAAGGGTGAAGACGGGGGTGAACGTCGCCGCCAGGCTCACCATCAGCAGCGCGTGCAGTCCTAGCACTTGCCAGTAGGGCATCGTCATCGAGACCTGGGTGAAACCGCCGAGGGCGAGCACCATGCCGATCGAGCCGGGCAGTACCAGCGGCCGACTGCCAAACCGGTCGAATATCTTTCCAACCGTCGGTCCAAGCAGTCCCATGGCCAGACCGCCCGGCATGACCAGCAAGCCGGTCTCCAGCGGGCTGAGCCCGCGCATGTTCTGCAGGAACAGCGGCAGAAGGATCATCGACCCGAGCATCGCCAGGAAACCGATGGATATGAGGGCCAGGGAAAGGCCGTAGGTGCGATGCCCGAGGATTCGCAGGTCCATCAGAGGCACGCCGGTGCGTTGCAGCTTGAGCTGGCGGATGACGAAAACCGCGATTGCCGCGACCCCGGCGATGACAATGCCGATGCCGATCCCGGCCCTGCCGTCGGTTTCGCCGAGAAGGCTCAGGCCGTACACCAGGCCGCCGAAGCCGAGCGCCGCCACGGAGACGCTGAGCCAGTCGATGGAGCTCACCTGCGGCTCGCTGATGTTGTCGACCTTGCGCAGCCCGAACAGGGTCACCAAAGCCGCGATGGGCAGGACGGCCACGAACAGCATGCGCCAGGAGCCGACCTGCAGGATCAGCCCGGACACGGCAGGTCCGAGCGCGGGCGCCACCGAGATCGCCAGGGTGACGTTGCCCATCACCCGGCCGCGGTCATGCTCGGGCACCACGATCATCAACGTGGTCATCAGCAGGGGCATCATCACGGCTGTACCTGCGGCCTGCACGATCCGCCCCAGCAGCAGCACCTCGAAGGACGGCGCGACGGCTGACAGCGCGGTACCCGCGAGGAACACGCCCATCGCGATGGCATAAGCCTGGCGGGTGGTGACCCGCTGCAGGAACCAGCCGGTGATCGGAATCACGGCGGCCATGGTCAGCATGAACGCGGTGGATACCCACTGCGCCGACTGCTGGGTGATGCGCAACGACTCCATCAACCGCGGGATGGCGTTGATCAAGATCGTCTCGTTCAGGATCACCACGAAAGTGGCCAGCACCAGCAGCCGCACCACGGTCGGTATGCGGCCCGCCTGCACGGCCGGTCGTTCTTGAATTGCAGCTGACATGGCAGCACCTCGCTGGGGTTCCTGGTCACAGTCGCCCCTCAGCCAGGGGCCGGCGGCACGAACGTGGGGGTGATTGTGGGAAGAGACCGGCATGCCTGGCAGAACTCATCGGTCGGCGCGAGTGTTTCGCATCGTCGCGCCAATCTCACCCGAATTTTCGCCTGCTCACGAGGGCATCCGTCGGCGACGCCGTCGCCGACGGCCCGCAGTCTATCGACGCCTGCTACGCCGCAGGGAACCTGCTTCAGGGCACTTCCCACCGCCTCGTCGTGAGGACCTCGAAGCCCGCCCAGACCACCAGCCGCTTCACCTACGCCAACTGGGAGGAGCACTCCCCCACCCCGAGCGAGGCGGCCCCGTAACTCGCCCACGTCACCACGACCAACACCGTCGACGGCGGCATCGAGGCTGCCGAGACCACCTGCGAGTACGCCATCGTCTACGTCACGGCCACTACACGTACGTTCACTGGCATATAGGTGCCGGCCGGGGTACACCGCTCCCAGCACGACCGCCGCGCCGAGGCCCGGTGGGCCGACCGGCACCAGGACGAGATCGTCGCCCCGGCGCCGGCTCCTGGCCGGCCCCGATCTGCAGCAGCGCGCCGACCGCGGGACGGACGGAGAATTGCCAGGTAGGCGTCTTCGTCGCCTATGCAGCCGGCGGCGGCCGGACACTGATCGACCGCCGGTTGTATCTACCCGCCTCCTGGACGGACGACCGCGAACGCTGTCGCAGAGCCGGTATCGACGAGGGGGCCGGCATGGAGCGCACCCAAGCCCGTCAGAACGCCTCTACCGGCTCGCACGCTGCTACGAACGCCGCACCAGCGTCATCAACGCCTTCTTCGGCCTCGCGGATGCCGTCGTGACCGTGCGTAGCCTTTTCGACGCGCCTGGACCACCACCGCTCGACGACCGCTGCCCGACGGCCCTGACCCCACAGCTGCCCGAGCGAGCCCCTAATATCATTTCGCGTTCACCGACGGACGCTGACGCCCGCGGGGTCGTGCCCGCCGCCCAACACCCGACACGACACGACGGCTCCACCGCATGGCAACGGAGTCGAGCATCGAGGAGAGGAACGTTCATGCGTGCCCGGAGCATCGCCACGGCCACCGCAACAGCATTGGCACTGGTGGCCGCCCGTGACCTTGTCCAGAAGAAGCACGCATTGCTCCGGAACTTCCCCGTGATCGGGCACGCCCGGTACCTGTTGGAGACGATCGGCCCGGAGCTGCGGCAGTACATAGTGACCTCCAACGACGAGGAGCGCCCGTTCAGTCGTGACCAGCGCACCTGGATCTACGCGTCGGCAAAAGGGGAGAACAACTACTTCGGGTTCGGAACCGACAACGACGTTGAGCACATACAGGGGCACGCATACCTGAAGCAGCGCACGTTCGCCGGCGCGCTGCCCGACGCGCACGACCCGCAGGCCCCACTGCCCTCAGCCAAAGTGCTGGGCGGGCCGCGTGGGCGCGCCAAGGCGTTCCGACCGGCGAGCGTGGTGAACATCTCGGCGATGAGCTTCGGATCGCTCTCCGGCGCGGCGATCACGGCGCTCAACGAAGGGGCGGCGCTGGCGGGCACCCTGCAGAACACGGGCGAGGGCGGTCTCTCGCCGCACCACCGCAACGGCGGCGACCTCGTCCTTCAAATCGGTACGTCCTACTTCGGCTGCCGCAACGAGGACGGCAGCTTCAACATCGACAAGCTCAAAGATGTGGTCGCCGGCGCCCCTGTCAAGGCGATAGAGATCAAGCTCTCCCAGGGCGCCAAGCCAGGGCTGGGCGGGATGCTTCCGGGCGCGAAGGTGACCCCGGAAATCGCCGAGATCCGCGGCATCCCGCTCGGCGAGGACTGCGCCTCTCCGTCGCGACACACCGCGTTCAGCAACGTCGACTCGATGCTCGACTTCGTCGAACTGCTCGCCACCGAGACCGGCCTGCCGGTCGGAATCAAGAGCGCGGTGGGAGAGATGGAGTTCTGGCAGGAGCTGGCCACACTCATGGCGCGTGGTGACCGTGGTGTCGACTTCGTGACCATCGACGGCGGCGAGGGTGGCACCGGGGCGGCGCCGCTGACCTTCTCCGACTCTGTGTCGCTGCCCTTCCGGATGGGATTCTCCAGGGTCTACGGCGCCTTCGCCGAGCTGGGGCTGACCGACGACCTGACCTTCATCGGCTCCGGCAAGCTCGGCCTGCCCGAGAACGCCGCGGTCGCCTTCGCTCTGGGTGCCGACATGATCAACGTGGCCCGTGAGGCGATGCTGTCGATCGGCTGCATCCAGGCGCAGAAGTGCCACACCGACAAGTGCCCCACCGGCATCGCCACCCAGAACCCGTGGCTGGCCCGCGGCCTCGACCCGACCTCGAAGGCCACCCGGGCCGCTGTCTACCTGCGCACCCTCCGCAGGGAGCTGATGAAGGTCTCGGCGGCCGTCGGCGTCGCCCACCCGGCACTCATCACGGCCACCGACATCGAGATCATGAACGGGGACTACGAGGCCCGCACCCTGGCCGGCGTCTACGGCTACAAGGACGGCTGGGGCGAGCTCGGCCCGCACCTCGCCGATGAGATCACTGCACTGCTCACCACCAAGCCGGCCTCCGTGCAGAAGCCGACCGTCTGACGCGCCGACAGCGACAAGCACCGCGCTCATGCTCTCCTTCTCGGAGGATGCGCGTGGCACCAGCCGGTGTTGCCCTCGTCTTCCCTGCCCGACACACAGTCCCTGTCTAGGTGATCACAACATGACCGAAAAAGTGCGATTCCAGAGCGTCGTCGGCCCCGAACTGGCCGGAGCAATCGACCTGCCGGACGGCGAGATCCGAGGCTGGGGAATCTTCGTGCACGGATTCACACTCGGCAAGGACTCGCCGGCCGCCTCGCGCGTCAGCAAGCAGCTGGCACGCGAGGGGATCGGAATGCTGCGCTACGACAACCTCGGCGTCGGAGACTCCGACGGCGACTGGGGGGACGGTTCCTTCACCATCAAGGTCCAGGACACTGTCCGTGCCGCAACTCTCATGGCGGAGCGAGGGACTCCAGCAGACTTGCTGGTGGGACATTCATGGGGAGGCGCAGCTGTCCTCGCCGCAGCGGCCGAGGCAACCGGCGTCCGCGCGGTCGCCACGATCGGGGCGCCTGTCGACCCCAGCCACGTCGAGCGACAGTACGACGCGGTCATGGATCGCGTTCTCAGTGACGGGTCGCACGAGTGGTTCGTCGGCGGGAGGACCCTGGTGCTCAAGCGTGCCTTCGTCGAAGACGTCCGCCAGGCTCACCTGCGCGATCGGATCAGCGAGTTGAACCTGCCGCTACTCGTCCTGCATTCGCCGACCGACAACACCGTCGACATCGACAACGCCGGGGAGATCTTCCGCGAGGCACGACACCCGCGAAGCTTCGTCTCGCTCGAAGGAGCGGACCATTTCCTGACCGCCCGAGGACAAGCGCAGCGAGCCGCCCACATCATCAGCGCCTGGGCCGACCAGTACATCCAAGGGTAAGGGGCTCGCAGGCAAGACACCCCTTGCCGGTGCCCAGGGACACCTGGAGTGCCCGCCCGCTGGCCTCATGGCACATGTTGGAGCGATCGGGCAGGTTGTCGGTGCCCAGTTCACGGGCCATCAGCTGGTAGAGAAAGGTGGCTTCGTTGCCGAGCCGGCCGGAGGTGTAGAAGGACGCCTGGTTCGGGTCGTCCCGCCCGCGCAGGGCCCCGCCGACCACCTCGAACGCGTACCTTCCAGCTGATCGGAACGTAGTGGTCCGAGCCGGGGTCGTACACCATCGGCTCGGTCAACCGGCCCTGGTCCTCCAGGACGTAGTCGATCCAGGACGTAGTCGCTCCAGCCGGACAGCTCGGTCACCGAATGGGAGGCGAAGAACTCGCGCCCGACGCGCTTGCGCGTCCCGCCTTCGCCCTCTCGGGCGTCGGCGGCCTCCACCACTACGCTCTAGCTGCCTTAACGGCCTCGAGCGGCATTTTTGCCTCTGCATGGACGAGGGCGTCGAACTCATCTTCCTCTGACGTTGGAGTGCTCAGTCGGCCGAACCCCCAGCCCAGCCGCAGTTAACGGGAAAGCCCTTAGGCCCGGATCTCCGTGGAAATTCGGGTTCTTCGTGTCTGCATCCAACTTGGAGTCCAAGATCAATTGTCAGTGGTGGGTGAGAAGATGAGTGCATCGAGTCGGAAAAGGGGGAGCAGTTATGTCCGGAAACCAGAACTACATCAACCACGTTGCTTTTGTGCTGGATGCCAGTTCGTCCATGTCACACTTGAGCCGCAAGGTCGTCGAAGTCGCCGACCAGCAGATTGCATATCTGGCCCGCCGGTCGGAGGAACTGGACCAGGAAACTCGCGTTACGGTGTACGTCTTCGCTGACAAGGTGGAGTGCGTCATCTACGACAAGGACGTGCTGCGGATGCCGTCCCTGAAGCAGCTGTACCGGGTTGGCGGAATGACGGCTCTGCTGGCGGCCACACTGAAGTCGCAGACGGAGCTGGCGCAGACAGCTCAACTTTACGGTGACCACAGCTTCCTGACGTTCCTCCTGACTGACGGACAGGAGAACGCAAGTCATCGCTGCCCGGATGCTGCTGCCGGGGATCCGCGTGAACTGGTGCAGGCCGTGGCCAAGTTGACCGAGACGCAGGAGGACAACTGGACGCTGGCCGTCCTTGTGCCGGACCAGATGGGCAAGCGCGAGGCCATGCAGTGCGGCTTTCCGAAGGACAACATTGCCATCTGGGACGCCACGAGCACACAGGGTCTGGAAGAGGCCGGTCAGGTCATCCAGCAGGCAACCGAGAAATTCATGGTGGGCCGCACCCAAGGCATCCGAGGATCGAAGGCGGTGTTCTCTACGGGTGCCGAGGTTGTCAACAAGGACAGCGTAGAGGCAGCCGGCCTCACCCCGGTGCATCCGTCCGAGTACCAGCTGATTCCGGTGGCTCGCGAAGCGGTGATCCGGGACTGGGTCATCGAATGCGGACACACTTTCCGTACCGGTTGTGCGTTCTACCAGCTCAGTAAATCGGAGAAGATCCAGGCACGGAAGCAGATTGCGGTGCTGGAGAAGAAGACAGACCGGGTATACACGGGGCCGCAGGCCCGGGCCCTGCTCGGCCTGCCGGACCAGGAGACTCGCGTCAAACCGGACCACAACGACGACTTCACGATCTTTGTACAGAGCACCAGCGTAAACCGCAAACTGGTACCGCACACACGGCTACTCCTTATGACCTGACGCCTCAAAAGCCCCGCCGGCCCGACGAGGCGCACCTGCGGCGCCTGGGTGAGCCCGGCAGCCAGCTGTGGCTGCCGGGCCTGACGGACAGAGCCCGCTTCGGCTTGCCCAGCCGCTAGGGCGGGGTGTGCCCGTGCTCAGAGCGGTATGCGGCCACTCCCTCTGTCCACAGCCCCGCAGCTGCACCCTCTGGGGAGTCGCCGTGATCCACGGATGGGCGGGGTCATCCATCAGCGGTCGGGCGGCGATGAATGCCGCACGACCTCGGGCAACCGCAGCGTCCCGTCGGCGTCCGCGTAGTCGAAGTAAGCCCCGGCAGCGCCGCACCGGTGGTGGCAGCGGCCAGGGCGTGCGCCGGGCGCCGTCCGCTCCGCGGCTTCCGCAGGGCGGGCGACGAACTGGTGCCCATCTGCTGGCGGCCCATCACGCGGCCGTCGGTCCCTGGCACGAATCCCGGGTGGCGTGCGGTGGCGCGCCTGATGGGCTTCGTCTTCGGCAGACCAGACAGGCATCACGACCCGTTCATTCGCGGAGTGCGAACGACGCTCGCTCTTGCCACTTCGCGCCGTCATGCACCACGAGGTCCACTGACGAGACACGGGAGGTGAAGGGCAGTTTGCTGAGAAGGTCGGCCTCAATCCCTTCCAGGACAGCATCATCCTGACCGTCAGCGATGGTCAGGTGGGGCACGACCTCGGTGAACTTGCCGCCATAGGGAGGAGCCTCGGGCCACCGATCAGCGATCGCCTCAGTCAGCCGCCGCAACTGCGTGTCTGGCTCAGGAACGAGATACAGCACCTCCGGAAACCGCCCGCAGCTCTCAAACCGCAGGTCAAAGGCACGATGCTTGCCGAGCACGTCAGCGAGAGCCGAGCAGACCAGCGAGTCTATTCGACTCTCGTCGAGGAACGGGAAGAGCACAGTGACGTGTGCTGGAACCCCGGCTCGGGCCGACGCATCGAACCGTCCACGCCATGCGTGGACTGCCGGCTCGGCGTCCGGGATCCTGACGATGAGGCCCGTCTGACCGGCCTGAAACCTACTCGTGCTGTCGTCTGCCATGACACGGCATGCTGCCACCTCCACAGCCGGCCGCAGTGATCATTATGCGCCGGTGATCACGACTGATCCCTTCTCGGCGGGCTGGGGCTCGCGCGAGACGCTCTCCGTCGACCTGGCGGAGCCCGCTCTGGTCGCCGGAGTGGGCGCCGACACGGCGGTGGATGCCGGCTGGTGGCGACACCCCGTCCGGGTAATGCGGGTGCGGGCCGGCATGGTGCCGCAGATGCCCCGCTGTTCGGTGGGGAGTGACGATCGTTGTCCCGAGGCTGCTGGGCTGCCCTGGCGATTCAAGCCGTGGTCAGTGCAGCTGCCTGAGAACGGTGTCGGGGCCGCACGCTTCGCAACAGGCGGCGGTCTCGGGGTGGGTGAGCATCGCCAGTGCCTCCTGGTCGGTCAGGAGACGGTTGCTGCGGACCTGCGCGCAGTCGGGCCGGTGGATGAGGAACTCTGCCCGCCGCCACAGGGGCGCGTCGCCCAGGGGCCAGCGCTTGCGCTCCTGGGACGGCGGAGGGCGAGGCTGCGGTAGTCCCCGCCCTCGACCGGCTGGACTACGGGGTGCGGGGCACTGAAGGCCAAGGTGCGAGTCACCAGTCGGGACCCGTGGCGGCGGTCGTCTTCCCGGTCGGGTATTTCCAGTTCGAGGTCGTACCACCAGGTGCCGGAGCGGTCGCGGCGACGCCGGGTCACCGCCGCGCGCAGGCGCTGCCCGCCGGGGGAGGGCAACCTCCGCAACCGGTGCCCGGCTCAATGTGCTCGTCTTCCACGGTGTCGGTGGCATCGGCAAGACGACGCCGTCCCGCAAGCTCGAAGCCGCCCTCACCAGCACCGAGGGCCGGCCCGCCCAGTGGCCGCCGTACACCTGGCCGACTAGATCCTGGGTACGCATCGACCTCGCCCGCTCCGCCGGCACCGACTTCGAACGCGTCGTCCTCACCATCCGACTCGCGCTCCCCCAACTCGGCCGACCGCGCTGGCTTTCGACCTGGCGCTGGGCCGGTACTGGGAGCACAACCATCCCGGCGAGCCGCTGGAGGAGTACCTGCGCCGTGGCGGCCTGGCGAGCCGGTTCAGGAAGGCTCTGCCGCAGCGGATGCAGTCCGCGCTCGGCGACGTCGCCCAAGTGCGGCCCGCGGGTAGCATCGGCGGACGGGCCGAGGATTCAGCTTGATCGCTTGGCTGGGAAGCCGTGGGTGCGGGTGCTGACGACGACGATCAAAGCCGGTGCGACAAGGGCAAGAACGCTCCAGGGGAACGAAGTGGCGCCGAGCAGGTCGAGCAGGACACCACCGACGACACCGCCACCGGCCATGGCCAGGTTCCACAGGGTGACGAGCATCGCCTGCGCCGCGTCGGCCTGGTCACCGCCGGCCTGCCCCGCAGCCGTCTGCAGCAGCGTCGGCACGCCGCCCCACCCAAGGCCCCACAGCAGCACGGCGAGGTAGACCAGAGCAGGGCTATCGGCCAGGACCGCGAGTATGGCGGCCGCCGCACCGACCAGAAGCGTGCTGGCGATGGTCAGACTGCGCAGCCGGCGGTTGATGAGGGCGCCGGTGATCCAGATGCTCAGCAGTGAGGCGCCGCCGAAGACCAGCAGCGCTAGGTCGGTGCTGTCGGCCATGCGGACGTGGGCGAGGAAGGCGGCGATGTAGGCGTACAGGATGGTGTGGGCTAGGACGAAGACCAGCGTCACGAAGAGAACCGGAGCCACACCGGGGACCCGCAGCGCCTGACGCATAGGGGTGCGGTGCTCCTGGCGCTTCCCAGCGTAGTCCGGCACGACAGCCATGATCCACGCAGTCAGGGCGACAGCGAGAGCGCTCATGGCCAGGAAGGCCGCCTGCCAGGTGACCACCTTGCCCATGAAGGTGCCTGCGGGTACGCCCAAGGAGAGGGCAACCGGGATGCCGGCCATGGCGATGGCGATGGCCTTGCCCTCGAGGCCGACTGGGACCATACGGCGGGCGTAGCCGGCCAGCAGGGCCCAGGCCAGGCCGGCGGCCACACCAGCCACGAAGCGGGCGACCATGGTGAGGGGGTAGTAGGGCGACAGGGCTGTGACGGTGTTGGCGACGGCGAATCCCGCGATGGCGGTCAGCAGCAGGTGCTTGCGGCGCCATCCGGCGGTGGCCGCGGTGAGCGGAATGGCGGTGAGCGCGGTGCCGAGCGCATAGATCGTGACGGTCTGTCCCGTGGCGGACCCCCTGACGTGCAGGTCGGCGCTCATCTCGGGCAGAAGTCCGGCTGGAAGCGTCTCCGTCAGGCTGGTGATGAACACCGCCGTGGCCAACGCGAGCAGCGCCGCCATAGGTAGTTTGTGTTTCTGGTTCTGCGCGCCGGAACCAACGGGCAACTGCTGTGTCGTCATGCCGGTATGCTCAAACCTTCACATAGATGTGAAGGTCAAGCTGACATGGTGTGAGGTGGAGCACATTCGCATTGGCGAGTTGTCGAAGCTGACGAACACCAGCCGCAGGCTGCTGCGTTACTACGAAGAGCAGGGACTCATCGTCGCGGAGCGCTCCCCGAACGGCTACCGCGCATACGACGAGCGCTTCGTCGATCGCGTACTGCAGATCCGGGGGCTGCTCGACGCCGGGCTGCCGACCCGGATCATCAAGCAGATCCTGCCGTGCCTGGATAAGCCACGAGTGATCTACTTCCCCGACGCCACCCCGGAGATGATCGCAACCCTGGAAACGGAGCTGGAGCAGTTGAACCAACGCATCGAGTGCCTGACCCGCAACCGGGACGCGGTGGCTGAGTACTTGGAGTCGGTGCGGGACTACCGCAGCTCCGACGCCGCCTGAACGCCGCACGGGCACCGAGGGCCCACGTTCTTCCAGCTTTGTCGGTTCTCATCGACATTGTCGAGCTGACTGATCGCTAAGTGTTACCCAAAACCGTCGACAAGCGTTGCCCGCTCTCGCTGACAAAACCATCCGCCACCGGACGGGGCGGGTTGCCACCCCGGCTGGCTCTGCTTGCGTTCCCTTTCATGAGGAGCCGCGCGGGCAGCTCAGGACGCGGGACGACGCGGACGGCGATGGGGTTGATCCAGACGCCCCGGGGCCCCACCCGCTTGACGAACCCGCGGGCGACGAGCTGGTCGACGGCTTCGAGGAGCTCGCCGCGGGTCAGGAAGTCGATGGGCGCGAGCAAGAACCCCAGCTGCCAGTTCCTGATCGTCGGCGGCCCGGTGCTTCTTGAGCACGGACGTAGAGTGAGCTCCTCGACGAGTCGACGGGGGTTCGCCATGGAGATCACCGTCCAGTGGATACGGACGTCCTGGACCAAACAGTCCCGGGGAGGGGAGACCGCCTCGCGCAGGAACGCCGCCCCGATCGGCTTCACTCTCCCGCCTGCCGAGGCCGCCTCCGCCCACGTGATTCGCATGCATGAGCGCGACGGCTTCGAGCCGTATGACACCCAGGAAGACCCCGGCAAAGTCGATGTCCAGCTCCGTGAAGCCGACGGACGGCTTCGGGTCTTCCCCCGAGTGGAGCCCTTGTTCGCCCTGCCGCCCCGGCCACGACGGCCCCCGGCAGTGCGACTTCCCCCGGCCATGGGTGCGCTGGCAGCTCAACTATCGCTTCAGCAGCATGGCAGGAATGCAGGACTGGTCGTACTGGCTGGACACGTTCAACATCGCCTACGGACCGGCGAACGCCGATGTGTTCCTGTCCACACCCACCGTGTTCGTCGAAGAGCAAGGGCCGCTCCGATAACCACGTCCTGAACGTCGACCAGGCCCCAGATGACGCTACGTCACGCGTGCTGTTCACCGAGACCCCGGGTGTCGTCGCCGCGTGGAGAGCAGACGCGCCACCAGCACCGTGCTCAATGGCATCGGCGTCCACCGCTACCTGGAGAACGCCGAGCCGACGGGAGGCGCTGCTCAGTCTGCGCCACCCCGACTCCGCCTACGCAGGATCGACGTGGCGCTTCCTGGCCGGTCACTGCGAGCAGGAGTCCGCCCTCTCCTGCCTCGTCCGCGAGGCGGAGGGAAGAAGCCGGGGCTGCTGATCGAGCCCGGTGACGTCGAACTCACCCACGTCGTCGACCTCGTGGACACACCCGGTGGCCGGCCACTCATGCAGATGGTCTTCCGAGCCCGTCACTGGTCGGGAACTCCGGAGGTCCGGAGCCCGACAAGTGCACGGGCTGGGGCTGGTGGCCCCCGAATGACCTCCCGACGCAGACGGTGCCCTGCACCCGGGCCGTCGTCGAAGGCATCCGCGCAGCACGCCTCTACACGGAAATGGGCGGGTCATGACCACTGAGACGCGCCCAGGAACGGAATCGCAGGTCTATCGGCTCAACCTTGAGCCCCGGTGACGAGCAGCGGGTGAGCACCGGCCGCGGGCAGGGCGCCTTGACCTGGTGGCTTCCCGCACCGCACGCCCTCGCCGGGGAATCAGCACCTTGACCACACCACCACAGGAGATGAGCCGATGAGCACAGGGCCGGACAGCACCCTGCGGTCCGGCGGGTGCCTGTGCCGGATCTGACAAATGATCTCCGCGGAGCTTTGGTGTCCGAGCCGATGCAGCGTGGCGACGGCGGCCAGGACGGCCGCCGTCGCCACGGATGTCCTGGCCGATCAGTCCGTTCCGGTAGTGGCAATCCGGCCGGCGTAGCGCTGCGTCCAGGTCGTGTCGGTGTCGACGGTGACGACCACGTCGTAGTAGCCCTCCTGGGTCGGCCACATGACGGCCTTCGTCTCGCCGTGGGACACCGCGACCTTCCGGGTACGGCCGAGGTAGTCGTGAGCGGTGAGCGTGTAGTTCACCGGCTTGGTGCCGTCGTTGTGCAACGTCAGCTTCACCTGAGCATCGTGCTTGGTGCCCTCGCCCTTCAGGAGGTCGGCTTCCACGCGCGGGAGGCCACCCTCCCCCTTTCCAGCGAGCGCGACCTGGCCGGCGAAGGAGCGCACGAAGCCGTCGTTGGAGTAGATCGAGAACGCGTACTTGCCGTCGGTGGCCTTGGTGTCCCAGGTGTACTCGCGCGGCTTGCTCGCGGTGACGGTGAACGGCGTGCTGGAGAACGCCTGGTACTTGTCGGGGAAGACCTGGAAGCTCAAGGCCTTGTCCTTCGGGCCGCCGGTCAGGGTCATCCTGGCGGTGGCCTTCCCCGACGTGCGGTCCTCCGAGATCGTCGCGTGCGGATGGAAGCTCAGCGGGCGCGGTTTCATGTGGTTGGCGGCGATGGACACCGGCTGCTCGGCGTGCGGATCCGGGAAGGTGGCCGGCCCCGGTTGCGGGTGGGCGAAGTCGAGCGCGCTGGTCAGGTCGCCCGCGATCGAGCGCCGCCAGTCGCTGATGTTGGGGCAACGGAACGGCTTGCCGAGGTGGGTCGCCCAGGTCTCGAGGAACTTGATCGTCGAGGTGTGGTCGAAGACCTCCGAGGCGACGTACCCGCCGCGGGTCCACGGCGAGACCAGCAGCATCGGCACCCGCGCACCGAAGCCGAGGGGGTAGTCGCCGGCGTACTCGCGCGCCGTGCCCGGCTCAGGCCATGGCGGCAGCACGTGGTCGAACTTCCCGTCGTTCTCGTCGTAGTTGAGGATGAAGAGGGTGTGGTTCCAGATATCGGGGTTGCTCTGGAGGATGTCGAGCACCTTCTTGACGTAGCGCTCGCCGTGCAGGGTGTCCGCGCTCGGGTGCTCGGACCAGCCGTACGGCGCCACGATCCAGGAGACTGCCGGCAGTGGGTGTTCCGCGCCCGGCCGGCAGGCGTCGTGGAGGTTTTTGAGGACCGCGTCGAGGTTGTCGTCGGAGTCGTCGTTCGGCGAGGTCATGCCGGAGTAGTACGTGGCGTTGCCGCGCCAGATCAGCCCGGTGCCGGGCCGCAGCTTGGGGTCGCCGGCGCTCAGCCCCTCGGGGTCGAACCCCTTGAAGTATTTCAGCTCGTTGTCGCCGTAGTCGCCGACCCAGGTGCTGAGGTAGCCCTGTCGCCCGTTGCCGCTGTTGTCGGAGTAGAGCCGCCAGTCGATGCCGGCCTGCTGGAGCTGCTCGGCCACCGTGATCCAGGGACGGGAGTAGTTGGACTCATCGGTGTTGCCCGTCTCGCTGTTGGCGGTACCGCTCCACAGGTACTTTCGGTTGGGGTCGGTCGGCCCGAACTCGGAGCAGAAGTTCTGGTCGGCGATGGTGTACTGCGCGGCGACCGAGTGGTAGAAGCCCATGTAGGCGTCGCTGTGGTAGTTCATGCAGCTGGCGCCGCTGTGCTGCACCCACAGGTCCCATTTGCGATGGTCGACGTCGCCCCAGGCTCCGTGGTCGTTGCCCCAGGCTCCGTCGTCGACCTGCGGGGTGACGATGTTGCCGCTGCCGTCCTTTTGCTGGAAGACGGTGGTGCCGTCCTGGAAACGCAGTGCCTGCTTGTCGTTGAAGCCGCGTATGCCGGGGAACGTGCCGAAGTAGTGGTCGAGGGACCGGTTCTCCTGCATCAGGATCACGACATGCTTCAGGTCGGACATGTTGCCCTGGAAGCCCTTTGGCACGACGTACCTGGGCTTCGGAGCGGCGTACGCGCCGCCCGCCCCGGCGGTCGCGCCGAGCACCAGCGCCCCGGCGACGCCCCCCGTGCCCTGGAGGAACCAACGGCGTGAGGTGCCGGTCGACGTCTCGGGTCTGTCGCCGAGCTCGGACTCGGACCTCGGAGTGATCGGATCGGGGGCCATGAAAGCTCCTCATATGGGCATGGACAGTCGGGGATGGGCGCTGCAGCCCGCTCATCGAAGCGAGTGGACACCAACTCTGCGTGAACACCGGCCGAGCGATCAGCAGGACAACGACTACGAGGTCGGCAACTTCTGCGTGTATGTGGTGTATGCCTCCTTCACGACATCGGCTTCGACGTCGAGGTGAAGTCCGCGGGCCTGGAGGACGCCTACGGCTACCACGACAACGACCGCCACCCGACTCGTCGCCGCGCCGGCGGCACCTGGAGCCGATATGCCCCGGCGACCACACACCGTGACACCAGACCGGATCTCACTACGGAACAGGCGACACCTCCACATGCGAGCCCACCAGTTGACGCCGGGATTCGCGCCTCCGGAACCATGGTCGGGCTTCTCAAGTCCACGGTTCTACAAGGAAGATGGATCCGGTTACCGGTGAGATGACAGAAGGGGGCACGGTGGCGGCGTTCGCACCGTTGGCTTCGGGGGATCCCGAACAGGTCGGCCGTTACCGGCTGGTGGCACGGCTCGGCCAGGGCGGCATGGGCCGGGTGTACCTGGCCCGTTCGCCGAGCGGACGCACGGTCGCGGTGAAGGTGGTGCGCGCCGCCTTGGCGGACGACCCCGGCTTTCGGCGGCGGTTTGTGCGGGAGGTGGCAGCGGCGCGCCGGGTGGCCGGCTTCTTCACCGCCGCGGTGGTCGACGCCGATGCGGAGGGCCGCCCGGCATGGCTGGCCACCGAGTACGTCCCAGGGCTTTCCCTGGGAGAGGCGGTGGCCGAGCACGGGGCCTGGCCGGAGCATGCGGTGCGACAGCTGGGGGCCGCGCCGGCCGAGGCACTCGGAGCCGTCCACCGCGCAGGCGTGGTGCACCGGGACCTCAAACCGCCGAACGTGCTGCTCGCGGGGGACGGCCCCCGGGTGATCGACTTCGGGATCTCGGTGGCGGCCGAGGACACCCGGCTCACGGAGCCGGGCGTGGTCATCGGACGAGCGGTGGAACCAGCTCCTGACCTATTCCGCCGGGGGCCGCGACACCGTGGTGAAGCAGACCGCGGTCCGTAACGGCAGCGTGCTGGTCATCCTCTCCGGCTCGCCAGCCGTCGTCGACCAGCACCTCGACGAGGCCCTCGCCAAGGCGGCAGCAACCCGCTGACGCGCCGTATGCCGGTGCCCCGACCCGGGGTCGGGGCCCCGGCGCGTCACCAGGGCACCACGACGGACAT
>NZ_JBICXQ010000051.1:0-29652 GCF_043200375.1 Streptomyces sp. NPDC048434
GCGCCTCAGGCCTCTGATGCCGTCGTGCAGTGGGCGCGGCACGGTGAGTCGGTCGGGTCCGAGGTGGCCCCGGTGGTTGTTGCTGCGGTTCCGGCTGCCCCGTCCGGCACTTCGGCGCCGCAGGCGGCTCAGCTGGCTGCCGCGACGGTGCTGGGTTGGGTGCAGCAGTGGCTCGCCGATCCCGAGACCGACAACGCGCGGTTGGTGATCTGGACCCGGGGCGCGGCCGCCGGGCAGGACCTGGCCGGCGCGGCGGTGGCAGGCTTGGTCCGTTCCGCGCAGTCTGAGCACCCGGGTCGTCTGCTGCTGGTCGATGTCGACCCGGCGGCCGGCCTGGACCCCACCCACGACGCCGACGTGGACACCGTCCTGGCTGCGGTGCTGGATGCCGACGAGTTCGAGGTCTGCGTCCGTCCCGCTACTGACGGCGGGGGAATCGCGGCGTTCGGGCGGCGGCTGGCCCGCGCCAGTGAGTTGGCATTGCCCGGTGGTTCGGGCTGGCGGGTTGAGGTGAGCCAGCCGGGTGACCTGGGCAGTGCCGCTGTTGTCGACGCTCCCGAGGCGGGCGCCGAGTTGTCGGCGGGTCAGGTCCGGGTTGGTCTGCGTGCGGCGGGCGTGAACTTCCGCGACGTGGTCGCCGGGCTGGGAATGGTCGCGGACAACCGAGGCCTTGGTGGGGAAGGCGCCGGGGTTGTCCTGGAGACCGGTCCCGGGGTAGACGACCTGACGGTGGGTCAGCCGGTGATGGGCCTGGTACCGAACTGGGGGCCGGTCGGGATCGTGGACAGCCGCCTGCTTGCCCCGATCCCGCAGGGCTGGTCGTTCCAGCAGGCCGCGGCGGTGCCGATTGGGTTCCTGACGGCGTTCTACGCGTTGCGGGATCTGGCCCAGGTCCGCGCCGGCCAGCGAGTCCTCATTCATGCCGGTACTGGTGGTGTGGGTACGGCTGCGGTGCAGCTGGCAAAGGCGTGGGGCTTGGAGGTCTTCGCCACCGCCAGTCCGGCCAAGCAGTCCGCGTTGCGGGCCATGGGTGTGGACGAGAGCCACATCGCCTCCACTCGTGATCTGGCCTTCTGCGAGCGGTTCCTGGCCGTGACCGGCGGCGAGGGTATGGACGTGGTCGTCAACGCCCTGGCCGGAGAGTTCACGGACGCGTCGCTGCGGCTCCTGCCGCGCGGCGGTCAGTTCGTCGAGATGGGCAAGACCGACATCCGCGACCCCGAGCAAGTCACCCAGACCTACCCCAGAGTGGTCTACCAGGCGTTCGACCTGATGGACGCGGGCGAGCCGCGAGTCGCGGAGATGCTGGCCGAACTCGGGGCGATGTTCGAGGCGGGGACGCTGGTTCCGCCGCCGGTGACGTGTTTCGAGCTGTCGCAGGCTGTGGCGGCGCTGCGGTACCTGCAGGCCGCCCGGCATCTCGGCAAGGTCGTGCTGAACGTCCCGGCCGAGTGGGACCCGCAGGGCACCGTCCTGGTAACCGGTGGAACCGGAATGCTGGGTGGGGAGTTGGCCCGGCACCTGGTCAACGTCCGCGGCATGCGGCACCTGCTCCTGATGTCCCGGCGTGGCCCGGCCGCGCCGGGGGTTGCCCGTCTGGTCGCGGAGTTGGCCCAGTCGGGTGCGGAGGTGCGGGTGCAGGCCGGCGACGCCGCCGACCGCAGCGCCCTCGCCTCGGTCCTGGCGCGGATCGCTCCTGAGCGGCCGCTGACGGCGGTGGTGCATGCCGCCGGTGTGATCGACGACGCCACGGTGGAGTCGCTGACACCTGAGCGCATGGCGACCGTCCTGGCCGCCAAGGCCGACGCGGCGTGGAACCTGCACGAGCTGACCGAAGGCATCGGCCTGGCCGGCTTCGTGCTCTACTCCTCGGCCGCGGCTGTCATGGGCAGTCCGGGGCAGGGGAGTTACGCCGCGGCCAACGCGTTCCTGGACGCACTGGCCACCTACCGTCGCGACCGGCACCTGGCTGGTCAGTCGCTGGCCTGGGGCCTGTGGGCCCAGACCTCGGAGATAACCGGGCAACTGGCCGGCGCTGACCTCTCCCGTCTGCGCCGTGGCGGTGTCCAGCCGCTGACGACCGAGCAGGGCCTCGCGCTGTTCGACGCTGCTACTGCGTTGGGTGCGCCGTTGGCGGTCCCGGCCCGGCTGGACCTGACCGCACTGTCACGTCCGGGACGACCGCTGCTTCCGCTGCTGCGGGGTCTGGCCATGGGCACTCCCGCCCGCCCGACCGCGGCCGTGGCTGCGGACGCGGCCGGCTTGGCGGCCCGGTTGGCCGCGCTCGGTTCCGCTGAGCGTGAGCAGGAGGTTCTGCAGATCGTCCGGGCCGCTGCCGCTGTCGTTCTGGGTCATGCCCGGCCCGGGGACATCGATCCCCAGCGGGCCTTCCGGGACATGGGCATCGACTCCCTGACCGCGCTGGAGCTCCGTAACCGGCTCTCGGCCGAGACCGGCCTGAGCCTTCCCGCCACCCTGGTCTTCGACTACCCCGTTCCTCTGGAACTCGCCCGGCACCTGGTGACAGAGGTGTGCGGGACTGCCGAGGCCGCCGGGGCGGTGTCCGTGCCGGCAGTCCGCATCGGCACGGACGAGCCGGTGGTGATCGTGGGGATGGGCTGCCGCTACCCGGGCGGGGTCGACGACCCGGACGGTTTCTGGCAGCTGGTCGCTGGAGGCTCCGACGGGATGTCGGGCTTCCCGGCGAACCGCGGCTGGGACGTGGACGGCCTGTCTGACCCGGATTCCGGTGATGGGGGTGCGGCTTTTGCCCCGGTGGGTGGGTTCCTGGATGGCGCTGGTGATTTCGATGCGGAGTTCTTCGGGATCAGTCCGCGTGAGGCGTTGGGGATGGATCCCCAGCAGCGGTTGTTGCTGGAGACGTGCTGGGAGGCGCTGGAGGACGCGGGGATCGCCCCGGGTTCGCTGCGTGGCACCGACACCGGCGTCTACGCCGGCATCATCGCCTCGGGATACCGGGCCGGTGAGCAGGACGGTGCTGGTGGTTTTGGCCTGACTGGTACCACGGCGAGTGTGGCGTCGGGTCGGGTGGCGTACTCGCTTGGGCTGCAGGGTCCCGCCGTCTCGATCGACACGGCCTGTTCGTCCTCGCTGACGGCGATTCACCTTGCCGCGCAGGCACTCCGCTCCGGGGAGTGCGGGATGGCCCTGGCCGGTGGCGTCACGGTGATGGCTTCGCCTGGGACGTTCACGGAGTTCGCGCGGCAGCGAGGACTGGCCGCTAACGGCCGGTGCAAGCCGTTTGCGGAGGCGGCCGACGGTACCGGGTGGGGCGAGGGCGTCGGTGTCCTGGTTCTGGAGCGGTTGTCGGATGCGCGTGCTCGTGGGCACCGGGTGTTGGCGGTCGTGGCGGGTAGTGCGGTCAACCAGGACGGGGCCAGTAATGGTCTGTCGGCGCCGAACGGGCCTTCGCAGCAGCGGGTGATCCGGGCTGCGTTGGCGAGCGCAAGGTTGCAGCCGGGTGATGTTGATGTGGTGGAGGCGCATGGCACCGGTACGGCGCTGGGTGACCCGATCGAGGCGCAGGCGCTGCTGGCCACCTATGGTCAGGACCGGCCGGAGGGCCGGCCGCTGTTGCTGGGGTCGGTGAAGTCGAACATCGGCCACACGCAGGCCGCTGCTGGTGTGGCCAGTGTGATCAAGATGGTGCAGGGGATGCGGCACGGCATGTTGCCCCAGACCCTGCACGTGGACGCCCCGTCCTCGCATGTGGACTGGTCGGCCGGGGCGGTGGAGCTGCTGACGGCGCCTCGGGAGTGGCCTGCGGGTTCTGGTCCGCGGCGGGCTGGTGTGTCGGCGTTCGGGATCAGCGGCACCAACGTCCACCTCATCCTGGAACAGCCCGCGCAGGACGTCCCTGCCGTGGATGCTCCTGTCCTGGATGGGCTGGACTCTGCGGGTCCGGTGGCGTGGGTAGTGTCGGCGCGGTCCGGTGCGGCGCTGGCCGCGCAGGCGGGTCGACTGGCGGACTTCGTGGCGGCCCGTCCGGAGGTCGCGGCCAGGGATGTGGCGTTCTCTCTGGCGGTGACGCGGACGACGGCGTTCTCCCACCGGCTTGCGGTGGTCGGCCAGGACCGTGGCCAGCTGCTGGAGGGCCTGACTGCCGCTGCCGCGGGTCAGGAGGCGCCCGGTGTGGTGAGCGGGAGCGTTGGTTCGCTGTCGGTGTCGCGGCCGGTGTTTGTGTTCGCGGGTCAGGGTGCGCAGTGGGCCGGGATGGGCCTGCAGCTGTGGGACGAGGAGCCGGTGTTCGCGGCGTCGATGGAGCGTTGCGCGGGGGCGTTGGCGCCGTTCGTCGACTGGCGGTTGCGTGATGTGTTGGGCGATGCGGAGTTGTTGGCGCGGGTGGATGTGGTCCAGCCCGCGTCGTGGGCGGTGATGGTGAGCCTGGCCGAGTTGTGGCGGGCCTGCGGCGTGGAGCCGGCGGCGGTGGCCGGTCACAGTCAGGGCGAGATCGCGGCGGCGTGTGTCGCGGGCGGCCTGTCGTTGGAGGACGGCGCGCGGGTTGTGGCGTTGCGCAGCCGGGCGTTGGCCGGGCTGGCGGGCACGGGCGGGATGGTGTCGGTGCCCGCCGGACTGGACGAGGTGCGGGAGTGGATCTCCCGCTGGGGCCAGGACTTGTCGGTGGCGGCGGTGAATGGCCCCCGGCAGGTGGTGGTGGCCGGTGCCGCGCAGGCGTGCGCGGAGTTCGCGGACGCCTATGCAGATCGCGGTGCCCGGCGGATTGCGGTGGACTACGCCTCCCACACCGCGCACGTCGAGGCGGTCGAGGACCGTCTGGCCGAGGACCTGGCCGGGGTGTCTGCTGGCAGTAGCCCGGTGCCGTTCTACTCCACGCTCGAAGCACGGGTGGTGGATACCGCCGAGCTTGATGGCGGGTACTGGTTCCGCAATCTGCGTCAGACGGTGCGGTTCGGTGAGGTCATTGCCGAGCTGGCGGCGGAGGGTCACCGGGTGTTCGTGGAGGTCAGTCCGCATCCGGTGCTGGGTATGGCGATCGCGCAGGCCGGTGAGGATCTGGTGGCGGCGGCCAGTTTGCAGCGCGGCGATGGCGGCCGGAGCCGCTGGCTGACCGCACTGGCCGGTGCGTATGCGGCTGGTGTGGAGGTGGACTGGGCAACGGTGACCACCGACGAGGGTCGGGCGGTCAAGGTCGGGCTGCCGACCTACCCGTTCCAGCGTCAGCACTACTGGCCGAAGGCCGTCACCGCTCGTGGGGACGCCTCGTCGATCGGTCTGCAGCGTTCTGGGCATCCGTTGTTGGCGGCGGCGGTGTGGTTGGCCGAGGGTGACGGGCTGGTGTTGACGGGTCGTCTGTCGCTGGCCGCGATGCCGTGGCTGGCCGATCACGCGGTCCACGGCACGGTCCTGCTGCCCGGCACGGCGTTCGTGGACCTGGCGGTCCACGCCGGGGACCTGGCCGGGGGCGGCATGCTGGAGGAGTTGACGCTCCAGGAGCCGCTGGTCCTGTCGGACCATGGCGGCGTGCAGCTGCAGGTCCGTGTCAGTGACGGCGACAGCGGTCCGCGAACGGTCACGGTCTCCTCCCGAGAGGGGGACGGCGAATGGGTTCGGCACGCCGTTGGCGTGCTGGCCCCGGCCGGCAGCGAGCCCGTCCCCGCCCCGCTGGCCGTCTGGCCTCCGGCCGGCGCGGAGTCAGTTCCGGTCGACGACGCCTACGAGAGGCTGGCTCGGCGCGGTTACGGATACGGGCCGGCGTTCCAGGGCCTGCGTCAGGTCTGGCGTGCCGGGGACACCGTCTACGCCGAGGTCGAGCTGCCCCAGGCCGCGGAAGCGGATGTTGCCGGGTTCGGCTTGCATCCCGCTCTGCTCGACGCCGCCCTGCACGGTCTCCTGGCCGCCGGCAGCAGCAATGGCAGTGGCGGGACTGGGCTGCCGTTCGCGTGGTCGGGGGTGCGGCTACTGGCGGGCGGTGCCCGCCACCTGCGAGTGGTCTTGGCTCCCGGGTCAGGTGGGATCTCGGTTACGGCGTTCGACGCTGTCGGTGAACCCGTCTTGCAGGCGCGGTCACTGGCGTTGCGTGAGATTCCGGCCGGTCAGCTCACCGGGGCTGGTCGGCAGGTGCGGCAGTCGCTGTTCACCGTCGACTGGATCCCGCTGCCGGCGCAGGCTTCGACTGGCGCGGTGCAGTGGGTGCGGCACGGCCAGTCAGTCGGCTCCGTGCTGGCGCCGGTGGTTGTTGCGGCCGTGCCGGCTGCCCCGTTCGGGATGTCGGCGCCGCAGGCGGCCCACCTGGCTGCCGCGACGGTGCTGGGTTGGGTGCAGCAGTGGCTGGCCGACCCCGAGACCGACAACGCGCGGTTGGTGATCTGGACCCAGGGCGTAGCCGCCGGGCAGGACCTGGCCGGCGCGGCGGTGGCGGGCCTGGTCCGCTCGGCGCAGTCCGAGCACCCGGGTCGCCTGCTGCTGGTCGATGTCGACCCGTCAGCAGGCCTCTACCCCACCTACGACGCCGACGTGGAGACCGTTCTGGCCGCGGTGCTGGATGCCGACGAGTCTGAGGTCCGCATCCGTCCCGCTACCGACGGCGGGGGAGTCGCGGCCTTCGGTCGACGGCTGGCCCGGGCCTGGACGGAGGAGCCTGGGACCGGGCCCGCCGAGTGGGACCGGCAGGCCACCGTCCTGGTCACGGGTGGAACCGGAACGCTGGGCGGGGAGTTGGCCCGGCACCTGGTGAACGTCCGTGGGATGCGGCACCTGGTGTTGCTGTCCCGGCGTGGCCCGGCCGCGCCGGGGGTTGCCCGTCTGGTCGCGGAGTTGGCACGGTCGGGTGCGGAGGTCCGGGTCCAGGCCGGCGACGCCGCCGACCGCGACGCCCTCGCCCCGGTGCTGGCCAAGATCGCTGCTGAGCGGCCGCTGACCGCAGTGGTGCACGCCGCCGGCGTGATCGACGACGCCACCGTGGAGTCGCTGACACCGCAGCGCATGGCGACCGTCCTGTCGGCGAAGGCCGACGCGGCGTGGAACCTGCACGAGCTGACCGAGGGCGCGGGTCTGGCCGGGTTCGTGTTGTACTCCTCGGCTGCGGCTGTCATGGGCAGCGCGGGCCAGGGGAGTTACGCCGCCGCCAACGCGTTCCTGGACGCGCTGGCCGGCTACCGCCACGATCGGCACCTGGCCGGTCAGTCGCTGGCCTGGGGACTGTGGGCCCAGGCCTCGGAGATGACGGGGCATCTGGAGGGTACGGGCCTATCTCGCCTGCGCCGTGGCGGCATCCAGCCGCTGACGACAGAGCAGGGCCTGGCGCTGTTCGACGCCGCTGCCGCGTTGAGCACACCGTTGACGGTTCCGGCGCTGCTGGACCTGACGGCACTGTCACGCCCTGGAAGGCCACTGCCCCCGCTGCTGCGCGGCTTGGTCGCCGGTGCCCCCGCCCGCCCGACTGCGGCCGTGGCCGTGGCTGCGGCCGCGGACGCGGGTGGCTTGGCGGCCCGGTTGGCCGCGCTCGGTTCCGCTGAGCGCGAGCAGGAAGTCCTGGAGATCGTCCGGGCCGCTGTCGCCGCCGTTCTGGGCCATGCCAGCGCCGAGGACATTGATCCCCAGCGGGCCTTCCGCGAGATGGGCATCGACTCCCTGACCGCGCTGGAGCTGCGCAACCGACTGGTTGCGGAGACCGGCCTGAGCCTTCCCGCCACCCTGGTCTTCGACTACCCCGTCCCTCTGGAACTCGCCCGACATCTGGTGACAGAGGCGTGCGGGACTGCCGAGGCCCTCGGGGAGAGCGCTGTGCCGGTGGTCCGTGTCGGCACGGACGAGCCGGTGGCGATCGTGGGAATCGGCTGCCGGTTCCCGGGCGGAGCCGAAGGCCCGGAGGGTTTCTGGCAGCTGGTCGCCGGAGGCTCCGACGCGATGTCGGGCTTCCCGGCGAACCGCGGCTGGGACGTGGCCGGCCTGCCTGACCTTGAGTCGGGTGATGACGAGGGTGCGCGTTACGCCCCGGTGGGTGGCTTCCTGGACAGCGCCGGTGATTTCGATGCGGAGTTCTTCGGGATCAGTCCGCGTGAGGCATTGGGGATGGACCCCCAGCAGCGGCTGCTGCTGGAGACCTGTTGGGAGGCACTGGAGGACGCTGGCATCACCCCGGGTTCCCTGCGGGGCACCGACACCGGCGTCTACGCCGGCATCATCACGTCCGGCTACCGCGTCGGAGGGCAGTACGGTGCCGGCGGCTACGGGATGACCGGGACTACGGCGAGTGTGGCGTCGGGTCGGGTGGCGTACTCGCTGGGGCTGCAGGGTCCCGCCGTCTCGATCGACACGGCGTGTTCCTCGTCGCTGACGGCGATTCACCTTGCGGCGCAGGCGCTGCGGTCCGGGGAGTGCGGGATGGCGCTGGCCGGTGGCGTAACGGTGATGGCCACCCCGGGTGCGTACCTGGAGTTCGCGCGGCAGCGAGGTCTTGCTGCCGACGGCCGGTGCAAGCCGTTCGCGGAGGCGGCCGACGGCACCGGGTGGGGCGAAGGCGTCGGAGTAGTGGTTCTGGAGCGGTTGTCGGATGCGCGTGCTCGTGGGCACCGGGTGCTGGCGGTCGTGGCGGGTAGTGCGGTCAACCAGGACGGGGCCAGTAATGGTCTGTCGGCGCCGAATGGTCCGTCGCAGCAGCGGGTGATCCGGGCTGCGTTGGCGAGCGCGGGGCTGCAGCCGGGTGATGTCGATGTGGTGGAGGCGCATGGCACCGGTACGGCGCTGGGTGACCCGATCGAGGCGCAGGCGCTGCTGGCGACCTATGGTCAGGACCGGCCGGAGGGCCGGCCGCTGTTGCTGGGGTCGGTGAAGTCGAACATCGGTCACACACAGGCGGCTGCCGGTGTGGCTGGTGTGCTCAAGATGGTGCAGGCAATGCGCCATGGGATGCTGCCCCAGACGCTGCACGTGGATGCCCCGTCTACGCATGTGGACTGGTCGGCCGGGGCGGTGGAACTGCTGACGGCGCCTCGGGAGTGGTCGGCGGGTTCTGGTCCGCGGCGTGCGGGTGTGTCGGCGTTCGGGATCAGCGGCACCAACGTCCACGTCATCCTTGAGCAGCCCACCCAGGACGCCCCTGTCCCGGATGTCTCTGCCGTGGACGGGTCGGCGCCCACCTCTGAGTTGGGGTTGTCCGCGGATCCGGTGGCGTGGGTGTTGTCGGCGCGGTCCGGTGCGGCGCTGGCCGCGCAGGCGGGTCGGCTGGCGGACTTCGTGGCGGCGCGTCCGGAGGTCGCGGCCAGGGACCTGGCGTTCTCTCTGGCGGTGACGCGGACCATGGCGTTCTCGCACCGGCTTGCGGTGGTCGGCCAGGACCGTGGCCAGCTGCTGGAGGGCCTGACTGCCGCTGCCGCGGGGCAGGAGGCGCCTGGTGTGGTGAGCGGGGTTGCTGGTTCGCTGTCGGTGTCGCGGCCGGTGTTTGTGTTCGCGGGTCAGGGTGCGCAGTGGGCCGGGATGGGCCTGCAGCTGTGGGACGAGGAGCCGGTGTTCGCGGCGTCGATGGAGCGCTGTGAGCAGGCGTTGGCGCCGTTCGTCGACTGGCGGTTGCGTGATGTGTTGGGCGATGCGGAGTTGTTGGCGCGGGTGGATGTGGTCCAGCCCGCGTCGTGGGCGGTGATGGTCAGTCTGGCCGAGTTGTGGCGGGCTTGCGGCGTGGAGCCCGCCGCTGTGGCCGGTCACAGTCAGGGCGAGATCGCGGCGGCGTGTGTCGCGGGCGGCCTGTCGTTGGAGGACGGCGCGCGGGTTGTGGCGTTGCGCAGCCGGGCGTTGGCCGGGCTGGCGGGCACGGGCGGGATGGTGTCGGTGCCCGCCGGACTGGACGAGGTGCGGGAGTGGATCTCCCGCTGGGGCCAGGACTTGTCGGTGGCGGCGGTGAATGGCCCCCGGCAGGTGGTGGTGGCTGGAGACGCGCAGGCATGCGCGGAGTTCGCGGACGCCTACGCCGATCGCGGTGCTCGGCGGATCGCGGTGGACTACGCCTCCCACACCACGCATGTCGAGGCGGTCAGGGAGCGTCTGGCCGAGGACCTGGCCGGGGTGTCTGCTGGCAGTAGCCCGGTGCCGTTCTACTCCACGCTCGAAGCACGGGTGGTGGATACCGCCGAGCTTGATGGCGGGTACTGGTACCGGAACCTGCGTCAGACGGTGCGGTTCGGTGAGGTCATTGCCGCGCTGGCGGCGGAGGGTCACCGGGTGTTCGTGGAGGTCAGTCCGCATCCGGTGCTGGGCATGGCGATCGCGCAGGCCGGTGAGGATCTGGTGGCGGCGGCCAGTTTGCAGCGCGGCGATGGCGGCCGGAGCCGCTGGCTGACCGCACTGGCTGGTGCGTATGCGGCTGGTGTGGAGGTGGACTGGGCCGCGGTGACCGCCGACGGCGCGAGGAAGGTTGCACTGCCGACGTATCCGTTCCAGCGTCAGCACTACTGGCCGAAGGCTGTCATTGGTCGTGGGGATGCTTCGTCGGCTGGTCAGCAGCGGGTCGGGCATCCGTTGTTGGCGGCGGCGGTGTGGTTGGCCGAGGGTGACGGTCTGGTGTTGACGGGTCGTCTGTCGCTGGCCGCGATGCCGTGGCTGGCCGATCACGCGGTCCACGGCACGGTCCTGCTGCCGGGTACGGCGTTCGTGGACCTGGCGGTCCACGCCGGCGATCTGGCCGGGTGCGGCACGCTGGAGGAGTTGACGCTCCAGGAGCCGCTGGTCCTGTCGGACCATGGCGGCGTGCAGCTGCAGATCCAGGTCGGCGACAGTGACGGCGACAGTGGTCGGCGAAGCATCACGGTCTCCTCCCGCGAAGGGGAGGGCGAGTGGGTTCGGCACGCGGTCGGCGTGCTGGCCCCGGCGGATGGTGAGCCCGTTCCGGCTCCGCTGGGGGTCTGGCCTCCGGCCGGCGCGGAGCCGGTTCCGGTCGACGATGCCTACGAGAGGTTTGCCCAGCGCGGTTACGGCTATGGGCCGGCGTTCCAGGGGCTGCGTCAGGTGTGGCGTGCCGGGGACACCGTCTACGC
This sequence comes from Streptomyces sp. NPDC048434, assembly GCF_043200375.1. Classification (NCBI taxonomy): domain Bacteria; kingdom Bacillati; phylum Actinomycetota; class Actinomycetes; order Kitasatosporales; family Streptomycetaceae; genus Streptomyces; species Streptomyces sp. NPDC048434. Next base: position 11,007 of record NZ_JBICXQ010000051.1, read on the forward strand.
CGAGGTCGAGCTGCCTGAGGTTGTCGAAGCTGATGCTGCTGGGTTCGGCTTGCATCCCGCTCTGCTCGACGCCGCTCTGCACGGTCTCCTGGCTGCCGGCACCAGCGATGGCAGTGGGGGGACGGGACTGCCGTTCGCGTGGTCGGGGGTGCGGCTGCTGGCGGGCGGTGCCCGCCACCTGCGAGTGGTGCTGGCCCGCGGGTCGGGTGGGGTCTCCGTGACAGCGTTTGACGGTGTCGGTCAGCCGGTCTTGGAGGCACGGTCGTTGGCGCTGCGTGAAGCCTCGGCCGGTCAGCTCAGCGGCTCTGGTCGGCAGGTGCGGCAGTCGCTGTTCACCGTGGACTGGGTCCCGCTGACGACATCTCAGGCCTCTGATGTCGCAGTGCAGTGGGTTCGCCACGGCCAGTCGGTCGAGTCTGAGTTGCCTCCGGTGGTTGTTGCTGCGGTTCCGGCTGCTCCGTCGGGGGCGTCGGCGCCGCAGGCGGCTCAGCTGGCCGCCGCGACGGTGCTGGGTTGGGTGCAGCAGTGGCTCGCCGACCCCGAGACCGACGGTGCGCGGTTGGTGATCTGGACCCAGGGTGTGGCTGCTGGGCAGGATCTGGCCGGCGCGGCGGTGGCAGGCTTGGTCCGTTCCGCGCAGTCTGAGCACCCGGGGCGTCTGCTGCTGGCCGATGTCGACCCGTCAGCCGGCCTGGACCCCACCCACGACGCCGACGTGGACACCGTCCTGGCCGCGGTGCTGGATGCCGACGAGCCTGAGGTCCGCATTCGTCCCGCTACTGAGGGCGGGGGAATCGCGGCGTTCGGGCGGCGGCTGGCCCGCGCCGGTGCGTCCGGTGAGTTGGTGCTTCCCGGTGGTTCGGGGTGGCGGGTTGAGGTGGCTCAGCCGGGTGACCTGAGCAGTGCGGCTGTTGTCAACGCTCCCGAGGCGGGCACCGAGTTGTCGGAGGGTCAGGTCCGGGTCGGTCTGCGTGCGGCGGGCGTGAACTTCCGCGACGTGGTCGCCGGGCTGGGGATGGTCTCTGACGGCCGGGTCCTCGGTGGGGAAGGCGCCGGGGTTGTCCTGGAGACCGGTCCTGGGGTGGACGGCCTGACGGTGGGTCAGCCGGTGATGGGTCTGGTGCCCGGTTGGGGGCCGGTCGGGATTGTCGACAGCCGGTTGGTGGCCGCCATCCCGCAGGGTTGGTCCTTCCAGCAGGCTGCGGCAGTGTCGGTAGGGTTCCTCACCGCGTTCTACGCGTTGCGGGATCTGGCCCAGGCCCGTCCCGGGCAGCGAGTCCTCATTCATGCCGGGACCGGTGGAGTCGGCACGGCTGCGGTGCAGTTGGCCAAGGCGTGGGGCTTGGAGGTCTTCGCGACTGCCAGTCCGGCCAAGCAGTCCGCGTTGCGGGCCATGGGTGTGGACGAGACGCATATCGCCTCCACTCGTGATCTGGCCTTCTGCGAGCGGTTCCTGGCCGTGACCGGTGGAGAGGGTATGGACGTGGTCGTCAACGCCCTGGCCGGGGAGTTCACGGACGCGTCGCTGCGGCTGCTGCCGCGCGGCGGTCAGTTCGTTGAGATGGGCAAGACCGACATCCGCGACTCCGAGCAGGTCGCCCAGACCTACCCCGGGGTCGCCTACCAGGCGTTCGACCTGATGGACGCCGGTGTGCCGCGGATCGCGGAGATGTTCGCTGAGCTGGGGGCGATGTTCGAGGCGGGGACGGTGGTTCCGCCGTCGGTGACGTGTTTCGAGCTGTCGCAGGCGGTTGCGGCGTTGCGGTATCTGCAGGCGGCCCGGCACCTGGGCAAGGTGGTGGTGAACGTCCCGGCCGAGTGGGACGGGCATGGCACGGTGCTGGTCACGGGTGGAACGGGGACGCTGGGTGGGGAGTTGGCCCGGCACCTGGTGGATGCCCGTGGCATGCGGCACCTGCTGCTGATGTCGCGGCGCGGCCCGGCCGCGCTGGGGGTTGCCCGTCTGGTTGCGGAGTTGGCACGGTCGGGTGCGGAGGTGCGGGTGCAGGCCGGCGACGCCGCCGACCGCGACGCCCTCGCCTCGGTCCTGGCGCGGAGCACGGCTGAGCGGCCGTTGACCGCGGTGGTGCACGCCGCCGGTGTGATCGACGACGCTACCGTGGAGTCGCTGACACCGCAGCGCATGGCGACCGTCCTGGCGGCCAAGGCCGACGCGGCGTGGAACCTGCACGAGCTGACCGAGGGCGCGGGCCTGGCCGGCTTCGTCCTGTACTCCTCGGCCGCAGCTGTCATGGGCAGCGCGGGCCAGGGGAGTTACGCCGCGGCCAACGCGTTCCTGGACGCGCTGGCCGCCTACCGCCGCGACCGGCACCTGGCCGGTCAGTCGCTGGCCTGGGGGCTGTGGGCCCAGGCCTCGGAGATGACGGGGCATCTGGAGGGTGCGGGCCTGTCGCGTCTGCGGCGCGGTGGTGTTCAGCCGCTGACGACCGAGCAGGGCCTGGCGCTGTTCGACGCTGCTACTGCGTTGGGTGCGCCGTTGGCGGTCCCGGCCCGACTGGACCTGACCGCGTTGTCACGCGCTGCAGGGCCAGTGCCTGCGCTGCTGCACGGCTTGGCTGCTGGTGGTGTCTCCGCACGCCCGACCGCGGCTGTGGCTGCGGACGCGGGTGGCTTGGTAGCCCGGTTGGCCGCGCTGTCTCCCGCCGATCGTGAGCAGGAAGTCCTGCAGATCGTCCGGGCCGCCGCGGCCGTTGTCCTGGGTCATGCCCGACCCGGGGACATCGATCCCCAGCGGGCCTTCCGCGAGATGGGCATCGACTCCCTGACCGCGCTGGAGCTCCGTAACCGGCTCTCGGCCGAGACCGGCCTGAGCCTTCCCGCCACCCTGGTGTTCGACCACCCCGTCCCCCTGGAACTCGCCCGGCACCTGCACGACCAGCTGGTACCGCGCCAAGCCGGCGCCATTGAGACTGCCCTGGCAGATCTGGACGGTCTGCGCGCTGTGTTGTCGGCTGTGCCCCTCGACGATGCCGATCGCGGGCGGATCACAGAACAGTTGTATGCCCTCATGGCGGACTGGCGGGTGCAGGGATCAGAGGCGGACGACGAGGACGACCTGGACTCGGCCACGAACGAGGATCTGTATCAGATCGTCGAGCGTGGGCTCGATAAGTAGCTGAATTGTCTGCCCGCGAAACAAGGAGCAACTAGACACATGTCCGAGGAAGACAAGCTTCGGGACTATCTGAAGCGGGCCATCAACGACGGTCGGCAACTGCAGAACCGACTGCAGAGGCTTGAGGAGAGCATTCGCGAGCCGGTGGCGATCGTGGGTATGGGTTGCCGGTTCCCGGGCGGGGTCGAGGACCCGGAGGGCTTCTGGCAGTTGGTCGTTGGAGGCTCCGACGGGATGTCGGGCTTCCCGGCGAACCGCGGCTGGGACGTGGACGGCCTGTCTGACCCGGACACCGGTGATGGGGGTGCGGGTTATGCCCGGGTGGGTGGGTTCCTGGATGGCGCCGGTGATTTTGATGCGGAGTTCTTCGGGATCAGTCCGCGTGAGGCATTGGGGATGGATCCCCAGCAGCGGTTGTTGCTGGAGACCTGTTGGGAGGCACTGGAGGACGCGGGCATCACCCCGGGTTCGCTGCGTGGCACCGACACCGGGGTTTACGCCGGGATCATCACGTCCGGCTACCGCGTCGGGGGGCAGGACGGTCCGGGCGGCTATGGGCTGACCGGAACCATGGCGAGTGTGGCGTCGGGTCGGGTGGCGTACTCGCTGGGGCTGCAGGGTCCCGCGGTCTCGATCGACACGGCCTGTTCGTCTTCGCTGACGGCGATTCACCTGGCCGCGCAGGCACTGCGGTCCGGGGAGTGCGGGATCGCGCTGGCCGGCGGGGTCACCGTGATGGCCAGCCCGGGTGCGTTCACGGAGTTCGCGCGGCAGCGCGGGTTGGCTGGCGATGGCCGGTGCAAACCGTTCGCGGAGGCGGCCGACGGCACCGGGTGGGGCGAAGGCGTCGGCGTCCTGGTTCTGGAGCGGTTGTCGGATGCGCGTGCTCGTGGGCACCGGGTGTTGGCGGTCGTGGCGGGCAGTGCGGTCAACCAGGACGGGGCCAGCAACGGTCTGTCGGCGCCGAACGGGCCTTCGCAGCAGCGGGTGATCCGGGCTGCGTTGGCCAGCGCAAGACTGCGGGCAAGCGATATCGATGTGGTGGAGGCGCATGGCACCGGCACCGCATTGGGTGACCCGATCGAGGCGCAGGCGCTGCTGGCCACCTACGGTCAGGACCGGCCGGAGGGCCGGCCGTTGCTGCTGGGGTCGGTGAAGTCGAACATCGGTCACACCCAGGCCGCTGCTGGTGTGGCCAGTGTGATCAAGATGGTGCAGGCGATGCGGCACGGGATGCTGCCTCAGACGCTGCACGTGGACGCTCCGTCCTCGCATGTGGATTGGTCGGCCGGGGCGGTGGAGCTGCTGACCGCGCCTCGGGAGTGGCCTGCGGGTTCTGGTCCGCGGCGGGCTGGTGTGTCGGCGTTCGGGATCAGCGGCACCAACGTCCACGTCATTCTTGAGCAGCCTGCGCAGGATGTTCCGGCCCTGGATGCGCCTGTCCTGGACGGGCTGGAGTCTGCGGGTCCGGTGGCGTGGGTGTTGTCGGCGCGGTCCGGTGCGGCGCTGGCTGCGCAGGCGGGTCGACTGGCGGACTTCGTGGCGGCGCGTCCGGAGGTCGCGGCCAGGGACCTGGCGTTCTCTCTGGCGGTGACGCGGACCATGGCGTTCTCCCACCGGCTTGCGGTGGTCGGCCAGGACCGTGGCCAGCTGCTGGAGGGGCTGACTGCTGCCGCCGCGGGTCAGGAGGCGCCTGCTGTGGTGAGCGGGGTTGCTGGTTCGCTGTCGGTGTCGCGGCCGGTGTTTGTGTTCGCGGGTCAGGGTGCGCAGTGGGCTGGGATGGGCTTGCAGTTGTGGGACGAGGAGCCGGTGTTCGCGGCGTCGATGGAGCGCTGTGAGCAGGCGTTGGCGTCGTTCGTCGGCTGGCGGTTGCGTGATGTGTTGGGCGATGCGGAGTTGTTGGCTCGGGTGGATGTGGTCCAGCCGGCGTCGTGGGCGGTGATGGTGAGTCTGGCCGAGTTGTGGCGGGCTTGCGGCGTGGAGCCGGCGGCGGTGGTTGGTCACAGTCAGGGTGAGATCGCGGCGGCGTGTGTGGCGGGTGGGTTGTCGTTGGAGGACGGCGCGCGGGTGGTGGCGTTGCGCAGTCGGGCGTTGGCCGGGCTGGCGGGTACGGGCGGGATGGTGTCGGTGCCCGCCGGACTGGACGAGGTGCGGGAGTGGATCTCCCGCTGGGGCCAGGACTTGTCGGTGGCGGCGGTCAATGGTCCCCGACAGGTCGTGGTGGCGGGAGACGCCGGGGCGTGCGCGGAGTTCGCGGAGGCCTACGCAGATCGCGGTGCCCGGCGGATTGCGGTGGATTACGCGTCGCATACCGCGCACGTCGAGGCGGTCGAGGACCGTCTGGCCGAGGACCTGGCCGGGGTGTCTGCTGGCAGTAGCCCGGTGCCGTTCTACTCCACGCTTGAGGCCCGCGTGGTGGATACCGCCGAGCTGGACGGCGGCTACTGGTTCCGCAATCTGCGTCAGACGGTGCGGTTCGGTGAGGTCGTTGCCGAGCTGGCGGCGGAGGGTCACCGGGTGTTCGTGGAGGTCAGTCCGCATCCGGTGCTGGGCATGGCGATCGCGCAGGCCGGCGAGGATCTGGTGGCGGCGGCCAGTTTGCAGCGCGGCGATGGCGGCCGGAGCCGCTGGCTGACCGCGCTGGCCGGTGCGTATGCGGCTGGTGTGGAGGTGGACTGGGCCGCGGTGACCGCCGATGGCGCGAGGAAGGTTGCTCTGCCGACGTATCCGTTCCAGCGTCAGCACTACTGGCCGAAGGCTGTCACGGGTCGTGGGGATGCTTCGTCGGCTGGTCAGCAGCGGGTCGGGCATCCGTTGTTGGCGGCGGCGGTGTGGTTGGCCGAGGGTGACGGGCTGGTGTTGACGGGTCGTCTGTCGTTGGCCGCGATGCCGTGGCTGGCCGATCACGCGGTCCACGGCACGGTCCTGCTGCCGGGTACGGCGTTCGTGGACCTGGCGGTCCACGCCGGGGACCTGGCCGGGTGCGGCATGCTGGAGGAGTTGACGCTCCAGGAGCCGCTGGTTCTGCCGGGCTCCGGTGGCGTGCAGTTGCAGGTCCGTGTCAGCGACGGTGATGACGGTCCGCGAACGGTCACGGTCTCCTCCCGCGAAGGGGACGGCGAATGGGTTCGGCACGCGGTCGGCGTGCTGGCCCGGGCCGACGGTGAGCCCGTTCCGGCTCCGCTGGCTGTCTGGCCTCCGGCGGGTGCGGAGTCGGTTCCGGTCGATGACGCCTACGAGAGGTTTGCCCAGCGCGGTTACGGCTATGGGCCGGCGTTCCAGGGCCTGCGTCGGGTTTGGCGGGCCGGGGACACCGTGTACGCCGAGGCCGAACTGCCTCAGGGCATTGACTCCGACGTTGCCGGGTTCGGTCTGCACCCTGCCCTGCTCGACGCCGCTCTGCACGGTCTGCTGGCCGCAAGCGATGGTGGCGGTGGGACGGGGCTGCCGTTCGCGTGGTCGGGCGTGCGGCTGCTGGCCGGCGGTGCCCGCCTCCTGCGGGTGGTGCTGGCCCGTGAGTCGGGCGGCGTCTCGGTCACGGCGTTCGACGGTGTCGGTCAGCCGGTATTGGAGGCGCGGTCGCTGGCGTTGCGTGAGGCGTCGGCCGGTCAGCTCAGCGGCTCTGGTCGGCAGGTGCGGCAGTCGCTGTTCACGGTGGACTGGGTCCCGCTGCCGGTGCCGCAGGACTCTGACGCCGCCGCAGTGCAGTGGGTGCGGCACGGCCAGTCGGTCGAGTCTGAGTTGCCTCCGGTGGTGGTTGCTGCGGTTCCGGCTGCTCCGTCGGGGGCGTCGGCGCCGCAGGCGGCTCAGCTGGCTGCCGCGACGGTGCTGGGTTGGGTGCAGCAGTGGCTCGCCGACCCCGAGACCGACAACGCGCGGTTGGTGATCTGGACCCAGGGCGTAGCCGCCGGGCAGGACCTGGCCGCCGCAGCGGTGGCAGGCTTGGTCCGCTCGGCGCAGTCCGAGCACCCGGGTCGCCTGCTGCTGGCCGATGTCGACCCGGCGGCCGGCCTGGACCCCACCCACGACGCCGACGTGGACACCGTCCTGGCTGCGGTGCTGGATGCCGATGAGCCTGAGGTCCGCATTCGTCCCGCTACTGACGGCGGGGGAGTCGCGGCGTTCGGGCGGCGGCTGGTCCGGGCCAGTGAGTTGGCATTGCCGGGTGGTTCGGGGTGGCGGGTTGAGGTGGCCCAGCCGGGTGACCTGGGCAGTGCGGCTGTCATCGATGCTCCCGAGACGGAGACCGCGCTGCTGGCGGGTCAGGTCCGGGTGGGCCTGCGAGCAGTAGGCGTGAACTTCCATGACGTGCTGGCTGGGCTGGGGATGGTCGTGGATGGCCGGGTCCTGGGCATGGAGGGTGCCGGGGTTGTCCTGGAGACCGGCCCCGGGGTAAGCGGTCTGACGGTGGGTCAGCCGGTGATGGGTCTGGTGCCAGGTTGGGGGCCGGTCGGGGTTGTCGACAGCCGGTTGGTGGCCGCCATCCCGCAGGGCTGGTCCTTCCAGCAGGCTGCGGCAGTGTCGGCAGTGTTTCTGACGGCGTTTTATGCGTTGCGGGATCTGGCTCAGGTCCGTCCCGGGCAGCGAGTGCTCATTCATGCCGGTACTGGTGGTGTGGGTACGGCTGCGGTGCAGTTGGCCAAGGCGTGGGGCTTGGAGGTCTTCGCGACTGCCAGTCCGGCCAAGCAGGCCGGGTTGCGGGCGATGGGTGTGGACGAGAGCCATATCGCCTCCACTCGTGATCTGGCCTTCTGCGAGCGGTTCCTGGACGTGACCGGTGGCGAGGGCGTGGACGTGGTCGTCAACGCGCTGGCCGGGGAGTTCACGGACGCGTCGCTGCGGCTGCTGCCGCGCGGTGGCCGGTTCGTCGAGATGGGCAAGACCGACATCCGGAACCCTGAGCAGGTTGCTCAGTCCTACCCGGGAGTGGTCTACCAGGCGTTCGACCTGATGGACGCGGGCGAGCCGCGAGTCGCGGAGATGCTGGCCGAACTCGGGGCGATGTTCGAGGCGGGCACCCTGACCCCGCCGCCGGTGACGTGTTTCGAGCTGTCGCAGGCTGTGGCGGCGCTGCGGTATCTGCAGGCCGCCCGGCACCTGGGCAAGGTCGTGCTGAACGTCCCGGCCGAGTGGAACCGGCAGGGCACCGTCCTGGTAACCGGTGGAACCGGAACGCTGGGCGGGGAGTTGGCCCGGCACCTGGTCAACGTCCGCGGCATGCGGCACCTGCTCCTGATGTCCCGGCGCGGCCCCGCCGCACCGGGAGCCGCCCGCCTGGCCGCCGAGTTGGCACAGTCGGGCACGGAAGTGCGGGTCCAGGCCGGCGACGCCGCCGACCGCGACGCCCTCGCCTCGGTGTTGGCGAGGATCGCTCCTGAGCGGCCGCTGACGGCGGTGGTGCATGCCGCCGGTGTGATCGACGACGCCACGGTGGAGTCGCTGACACCTGAGCGCATGGCGACCGTCCTGGCGGCCAAGGCTGATGCGGCCTGGAACCTGCACGAGCTGACCGAGGGCGCGGGCCTGGCCGGCTTCGTGCTGTACTCCTCGGCCGCAGCCATCGTGGGCAATCCGGGACAGGCCGGCTATTCAGCCGCCAACGCGTTCCTGGACGCGCTGGCCGGCTACCGCCGGGACCGGTGCCTGGCCGGACAGTCGCTGGCCTGGGGCCTGTGGGCTCAGACCTCGGAGATGACCGGGCATCTCAACGGCACCGGTATGTCCCGCCTGCGTCGCGGCGGCATCGAGCCGCTGACGACCGGGCAGGGCCTGGCGCTCTTCGAGGCTGCCACCGCGTTGGGTACGCCGTTGGCGGTCCCGGCCCGACTGGACTTGGCTGCGTTGTCGCGTGCTGGGGGGCCGGTGCCTGCGCTGCTGCGCGGCTTGGCTGCTGGTGGTGTCTCCGCACGCCCGTCCGCGGCTGTGGCTGCGGTCGTGGGTGGCCTGGCGGCTCGGCTGGCCGCGCTGTCTCCCGCCGATCGTGAGCAGGAAGTCCTGCAGATCGTCCGGGCCGGCACCGCCGTCGTTCTGGGTCATGCCCGACCCGGGGACATTGATCCCCAGCGGGCCTTCCGGGACATGGGGATCGACTCCCTGACCGCGCTGGAGCTCCGCAACCGGCTCGCGACCGAAACCGGACTCACTCTCCCCGCCACCTTGATTTTCGATCAGCCGACGCCGCTGGAGGTTGCCCGGTATCTGGTCGCAGAGGCATGCGGCACAGACGGGGTTGTGGGGGAGACCGCTGTGCCGGTGGTCCGTGTCGGCATGGACGAGCCGGTGGCGATTGTCGGTATGGGTTGCCGGTTCCCGGGCGGGGTCGAGGACCCGGACGGTTTCTGGCAGTTGATCGCCGCGGGGACCGACGCGATGACCGGCTTCCCGGTGAACCGCGGCTGGGAGACGCCGGGCCTGTCCGAGTCCGGTGATGCGGGCCCGACTTATGCCAGGGTGGGCGGCTTCCTGGACGGTGCCGGTGATTTCGATGCGGAGTTCTTCGGGATCAGTCCGCGTGAGGCGTTGGGGATGGATCCCCAGCAGCGGTTGTTGCTGGAGACCTGTTGGGAGGCGCTGGAGGACGCTGGCATCGATCCGGGTTCGCTGCGTGGCACCGACGCCGGCGTCTACGCCGGGATCATCGCCTCGGGCTACCAGCTCGGTGAGCAGGACGGTGCTGGTGGTTTTGGCCTGACTGGTACCACGGCGAGTGTGGCGTCGGGTCGGGTGGCGTATTCGCTGGGGTTGCAGGGTCCCGCAGTGTCGGTGGACACGGCGTGTTCGTCCTCGCTGACGGCGATTCACCTTGCGGCGCAGGCACTCCGCTCCGGGGAGTGCGGGATGGCCCTGGCCGGCGGGGTCATGGTGATGGCTTCGCCTGGGACGTTCACGGAGTTCGCGCGGCAGCGGGGGTTGGCTGGCGATGGCCGGTGCAAGCCGTTTGCGGAGGCGGCCGACGGCACCGGGTGGGGCGAAGGCGTCGGTGTCCTGGTTCTGGAGCGGTTGTCGGATGCGCGTGCTCGTGGGCACCGGGTGCTGGCGGTCGTGGCGGGCAGTGCGGTCAACCAGGACGGGGCCAGCAATGGTCTGTCAGCGCCGAATGGTCCGTCGCAGCAGCGGGTGATCCGGGCTGCGTTGGCGAGCGCAAGGTTGCAGCCGGGTGATGTCGATGTGGTGGAGGCGCATGGCACCGGCACCGCATTGGGTGACCCGATCGAGGCGCAGGCGCTGCTGGCCACCTATGGTCAGGACCGAGCGGAGGGCCGGCCGCTGTTGCTGGGGTCGGTGAAGTCGAACATCGGCCACACCCAGGCGGCTGCCGGTGTGGCCAGTGTGATCAAGATGGTGCAGGCGATGCGGCACGGCATGCTGCCTCAGACGCTGCACGTGGACGCTCCGTCGTCGCATGTGGACTGGTCGGCCGGGGCGGTGGAGCTGCTGACCGCCCCTCGGGAGTGGCCTGCGGGTTCTGGTCCGCGGCGGGCTGGTGTGTCGGCGTTCGGGATCAGCGGCACCAACGTCCACCTGATCCTGGAACAGCCCGCGCAGGACGTCCCTGCCGTGGATGTCTCTGCCGTGGACGGGTCGGCGCCCACCTCGGAGTTGGGGCTGGAGTCTGCGGGTCCGGTGGCGTGGGTGTTGTCGGCGCGGTCCGGTGCGGCGCTGGCCGCGCAGGCGGGTCGGTTGGCGGAGTTCGTGGCTGATCGTCCGGAGGTCGCGGCCAGGGATGTGGCGTTGTCGTTGGCGGTGACGCGGACGACGGCGTTCTCCCACCGGCTTGCGGTGGTCGGCCAGGATCGTGGCCAGCTGCTGGAGGGCCTGACGGCGGCTGCTGCGGGGCAGGAGGTGCCCGGGGTCGTGAGCGGGGTTGCTGGTTCGTTGTCGGTGTCGCGGCCGGTGTTTGTGTTCGCGGGTCAGGGTGCGCAGTGGGCCGGGATGGGCTTGCAGTTGTGGGACGAGGAGCCCGTCTTCGCCGCGGCGATGCAACGCTGTGAGCAGGCGTTGGCGTCGTTCGTCGGCTGGCGGTTGCGTGAGGTGTTGGGCGATGCGGAGTTGTTGGCTCGGGTGGATGTGGTCCAGCCGGCGTCGTGGGCGGTGATGGTGAGCCTGGCCGAGTTGTGGCGGGCTTGCGGCGTGGAGCCGGCGGCTGTGGTTGGTCACAGTCAGGGCGAGATCGCGGCGGCGTGTGTGGCGGGTGGGTTGTCGTTGGAGGACGGCGCGCGGGTGGTGGCGTTGCGCAGTCGGGCGTTGGCCGGGCTGGCGGGTACGGGCGGGATGGTGTCGGTGCCCGCCGGGTTGGAGGAGGTGCGGGAGTGGATCTCCCGCTGGGGCCAGGATCTGTCGGTGGCGGCGGTGAATGGTCCCCGGCAGGTGGTGGTGGCCGGTGCCGCGCAGGCATGCGTTCAGTTCGCGGAGGCCTACGCCGATCGCGGTGCTCGGCGGATTGCGGTGGACTACGCCTCCCACACCGCGCATGTCGAGGCGGTCAGGGAGCGTCTGGCCGAGGACCTGGCCGGGGTGTCTGCTGGCAGTAGCCCGGTGCCGTTCTACTCCACGCTTGAGGCCCGCGTGGTGGATACCGCCGAGCTTGATGGCGGGTACTGGTACCGCAATCTGCGTCAGACGGTGCGGTTCGGTGAGGTCATTGCCGAGCTGGCGGCGGAGGGTCACCGGGTGTTCGTGGAGGTCAGTCCGCATCCGGTGCTGGGTATGGCGATCGCGCAGGCCGGCGAGGATCTGGTGGCGGCGGCCAGTTTGCAGCGCGGCGATGGCGGCCGGAGCCGCTGGCTGACCGCACTGGCCGGTGCGTATGCGGCTGGTGTGGAGGTGGACTGGGCCGCGGTGACCGCCGACGAGGGTCGGGCGGTCAAGGTCGGGCTGCCGACCTACCCGTTCCAGCGTCAGCACTACTGGCCGAAGGCTGTCACTGGTCGTGGGGATGCTTCGTCGGCTGGTCAGCAGCGGGTCGGGCATCCGTTGTTGGCGGCGGCGGTGTGGTTGGCCGAGGGTGACGGGCTGGTGTTGACGGGTCGTCTGTCGCTGGCCGCGATGCCGTGGCTGGCTGATCACGCGGTTCACGGCACGGTCTTGCTGCCCGGCACGGCGTTCGTGGACCTGGCGGTCCACGCCGGGGACCTGGCCGGGTGCGGTGTCCTGGGGGAGTTGACCCTCCAGGAGCCGCTGGTCCTTCCTGGCTCCGGTGGCGTGCAGTTGCAGGTCCGTGTCAGCGACGGTGATGACGGTCCGCGAACGGTCACGGTCTCCTCCCGCGAAGGGGACGGCGAATGGGTTCGGCACGCGGTCGGCGTGCTGGCCCCGGCCGACGGTGAGCCCGTTCCGGCTCCGCTGGCCGTCTGGCCTCCGGCCGGCGCGGAGCCGGTTCCGGTCGACGATGCCTACGAGAATTTCGCCCAGCGCGGTTACGGCTATGGGCCGGCGTTCCAGGGGCTGCGTCAGGTGTGGCGTGCCGGGGACACCGTCTACGCCGAGGCCGAACTGCCCCAGGCCATTGACTCCGACGCGGCCGGGTTCGGCCTGCACCCCGCTCTGCTCGACGCCGCTCTGCACGGTCTCCTGGCTGCCGGCACCAGCGATGGCAGTGGGGGGACGGAACTGCCGTTCGCGTGGTCGGGGGTGCGGCTGCTGGCCGGCGGTGCCCGCCTCCTGCGGGTGGTGCTGGCCCGTGAGTCGGGCGGCGTCTCGGTGACGGCGTTTGACGGTGTTGGTCAGCCGGTGTTGCAGGCACGGTCGCTGGCGTTGCGTGAGATTCCGGCTGGTCAGCTCACCGGGGCTGGTCGGCAGGTGCGGCAGTCGCTGTTCACCGTCGACTGGGTCCCGCTGCCGACGCAGGCCTCTGACGCCGTGGTGCAGTGGGTGCGGCGCGAGTCGGTTGAGTCCGAGGTGCCTCCGGTGGTGGTTGCGGCCGTGCCGGCTGCTCCGTCTGGGACTTCGGCGCCGCAGGCGGCTCAGCTGGCCGCCGCGACGGTGTTGGGTTGGGTGCAGCAGTGGCTGGCCGATCCCGAGACCGACAACGCGCAGTTGGTGATCTGGACCCAGGGCGCGGCCGCCGGGCAGGATCTGGCCGGCGCGGCGGTGACGGGCCTGATCCGCTCCACGCAGTCGGAGCACCCGGGTCGTCTGCTGCTGGTCGATGTCGACCCGTCAGCCGGCCTGGACCCCACCTACGACGCCGACGTGGAGACCGTTCTGGCTGCGGTGCTGGATGCCGATGAGTCTGAGGTCTGCATCCGTCCCGCTACTGACGGCGGGGGCGTGGTGGCGTTCGGCCGACGGCTGGTCCGGGCCGGGTCGGCCGGGGAACTGGAGCTGCCCGGTGATTCGGGCTGGCGAGTCGAGGTGACACAGCCGGGCGATCTGGGCAGCGCCGCTGTGATCGATGCTCCTGAGGCGGGCGCCGAGTTGTCGGCGGGTCAGGTCCGGGTGGGCCTGCGTGCGGCGGGCGTGAACTTCCATGACCTGGTCGCCGGTCTGGGGATGGTCATGGATGGCCGGGTCCTGGGCATGGAGGGTGCCGGGGTCGTGCTGGAGACCGGTCCCGGGGTGGACGGTCTGATGGTCGGTCAGCCGGTGATGGGTCTGGTGCCCGGGTGGGGGCCGGCCGGGGTTGTCGACAGCCGACTGCTTGCCCCGATCCCGCAGGGCTGGTCGTTCCAGCAGGCCGCAGCGGTGTCGGCAGGGTTCCTGACGGCGTTCTACGCGTTGCGGGATCTGGCCCAGGCCCGTCCCGGCCAGCGAGTCCTCATCCACGCTGGGACCGGTGGAGTCGGCACGGCCGCGGTGCAGTTGGCCAAGGAATGGGGCTTGGAGGTCTTCGCGACCGCCAGTCCGGCCAAGCAGCCGGCGTTGCGGGCCATGGGCGTGGACGAGAGCCACATCGCCTCGACCCGTGATCTGGCCTTCTGCGAGCAGTTCCTGGCCGTGACCGGCGGCGAGGGTATGGACGTGGTCGTCAACGCCCTGGCCGGGGAGTTCACGGACGCGTCGCTGCGGCTGCTGCCGCGCGGTGGCCGGTTCGTCGAGATGGGCAAGACCGATATCCGGAACCCTGAGCAGGTTGCTCAGTCCTACCCGGGAGTGGTCTACCAGGCGTTCGACCTGATGGACGCCGGTGTGCCGCGAGTCGCGGAGATGTTCGCTGAGCTGGGGGCGATGTTCGAGGCGGGGACGCTGGTTCCGCCGCCGGTGACGTGTTTCGAGCTGTCGCAGGCTGTGGCGGCGCTGCGGTATCTGCAGGCCGCCCGGCACCTGGGCAAGGTCGTGCTGAACGTCCCGGCCGAGTGGGACGGGCATGGCACCGTGCTGGTAACCGGTGGAACCGGAACGCTGGGTGGGGAGTTGGCCCGGCACCTGGTCAACGTCCGCGGCATGCGGCACCTGCTCCTGATGTCGCGGCGCGGCCCCGCCGCACCGGGAGCCGCCCGCCTGGCCGCCGAGTTGGCACAGTCGGGTGCGGAGGTGCGGGTGCAGGCCGGCGACGCCGCCGACCGCGACGCCCTCGCCTCGGTGTTGGCGAGGATCGCTCCTGAGCGGCCGCTGACGGCGGTGGTGCATACCGCCGGTGTGATCGACGACGCCACGGTGGAGTCGCTGACGCCTGAGCGGATGGCGACGGTGCTGTCGGCGAAGGCCGAAGCGGCGTGGAACCTGCACGAGTTGACCGAGGGCGCGGGTCTGGCCGGCTTCGTCCTGTACTCCTCGGCTGCGGCTGTCATGGGCAGCGCGGGGCAGGGGAGTTACGCGGCCGCTAACGCGTTCTTGGACGCCCTGGCCGCCTACCGTCGGGATCGGCAGCTGGCTGGTCAGTCGCTGGCTTGGGGGCTGTGGACCCAGGCCTCGGAGATGACCGGGCATCTGGAGGGCGCTGACCTGTCGCGTCTGCGGCGCGGTGGTGTTCAGCCGATGGCGACGGAGCAGGGCCTGGCGCTGTTCGAGGCCGCTGCCGCGTTGGGTGCGCCGTTGGCGGTCCCGGCTCGGCTGGACCTGACGGGGCTGTCTCGCGGAGGACGGCCGGTGCCTGCGCTGCTGCGCGGCTTGGCTGCTGGTGGTGTCTCCGCACGCCCGACCGCAGCCGTGGCCGCAGATGCGGGTGGTCTCGCGGCTCGGCTGGCCGCGCTCTCTCCCGCCGATCGTGAGCAGGAAGTCCTGCAGATCGTCCGGGCCGCTGCCGCTGTCGTTCTGGGCCATGAACGCCCTGGGGACATCGATCCTCAGCGGGCCTTCCGCGACATGGGTATCGACTCCCTGACCGGGCTGGAGCTCCGCAACCGACTCGCGGCCGAGACGGGCCTCAGTCTGCCCGCCACCTTGGTTTTCGACCAGCCGACACCGCTGGAGGTTGCCCGGTACCTGGTGGCAGAGGCATGCGGGACTTCCGAGGCCGTCGGGGCGGTGCCCGTGCCGGCAGTCCGCATCGGCACGGATGAGCCGGTGGTGATCGTGGGGATGGGTTGCCGGTACCCGGGCGGGGTCGAGGACCCGGAGGGTTTCTGGCAGCTGATCGCCGGAGGCTCCGACGCGATGACGGGCTTCCCGGCAAACCGGGACTGGGACTTGCAGAGCTTGGAAGCCTCCGATTCCAGTGACGGGGGCGCGGGTTATGCCCAGGTGGGTGGCTTCCTTGACGGCGCTGGTGATTTCGATGCGGAGTTCTTCGGGATCAGTCCGCGTGAGGCATTGGGGATGGATCCCCAGCAGCGGTTGTTGCTGGAGACGTGCTGGGAGGCACTGGAGGACGCGGGGATCGCCCCGGGTTCGCTGCGTGGCACCGACACCGGCGTCTACGCCGGGATCATCACGTCCGGCTACCGGATCGGTGAGCAGGACGGTGCGGGCGGCTTCGGGATGACCGGGACCACGGCGAGTGTGGCGTCGGGTCGGGTGGCGTACTCGCTGGGGCTGCAGGGTCCCGCCGTCTCGATCGACACGGCGTGTTCCTCGTCGCTGACGGCGATTCACCTGGCCGCGCAGGCGCTGCGGTCCGGGGAGTGCGGGATCGCGTTGGCCGGTGGCGTAACGGTGATGGCCACCCCGGGTGCGTACCTGGAGTTCGCGCGGCAGCGAGGTCTTGCTGCCGACGGCCGGTGCAAGCCGTTCGCGGAGGCGGCCGACGGCACCGGGTGGGGCGAAGGCGTCGGTGTCCTGGTTCTGGAGCGGTTGTCGGATGCGCGTGCTCGTGGGCACCGGGTGTTGGCGGTCGTGGCGGGTAGTGCGGTCAACCAGGACGGGGCCAGTAATGGTCTGTCGGCGCCGAACGGGCCTTCGCAGCAGCGGGTGATCTGGGCTGCGTTGGCGAGCGCAAGGTTGCAGCCGGGTGATGTTGATGTGGTGGAGGCGCATGGCACCGGTACGGCGCTGGGTGACCCGATCGAGGCGCAGGCGCTGCTGGCCACCTATGGTCAGGACCGGCCGGAGGGCCGGCCGCTGTTGCTGGGGTCGGTGAAGTCGAACATCGGCCACACGCAGGCGGCTGCCGGTGTGGCCAGTGTGATCAAGATGGTGCAGGCGATGCGGCACGGCATGTTGCCCCAGACGCTGCACGTGGATGCTCCGTCGTCGCATGTGGACTGGTCGGCCGGGGCGGTGGAGCTGCTGACGGCGCCTCGGGAGTGGCCTGCGGGTTCTGGTCCGCGGCGGGCTGGTGTGTCGGCGTTCGGGATCAGCGGCACCAACGTCCACCTGATCCTGGAACAGCCTGCGCAGGATGTTCCGGCCCTGGACGCCCCTGTCCTGGATGCTCCTGCCCTGGACGAGTTGGAGTCGGCCTCGGAGTTGGGGCTGGAGTCTGTGGGTCCGGTGGCGTGGGTGTTGTCGGCGCGGTCCGGTGCGGCGCTGGCTGCGCAGGCGGGTCGGTTGGCGGACTTCGTGGCTGATCGTCCGGAGGTCGCGGTCGGGGATGTGGCGTTCTCTCTGGCGGTGACGCGGACGACGGCGTTCTCCCACCGGCTTGCGGTGGTCGGCCAGGACCGTGGCCAGCTGCTGGAGGGGCTGACTGCTGCCGCCGCGGGGCAGGAGGTGCCCGGGGTCGTGAGCGGGGTTGCTGGTTCGTTGTCGGTGTCGCGGCCGGTGTTTGTGTTCGCGGGTCAGGGTGCGCAGTGGGTCGGGATGGGCTTGCAGTTGTGGGACGAGGAGCCCGTCTTCGCCGCGGCGATGGAGCGCTGTGAGCAGGCGTTGGCGCCGTTCGTCGACTGGCGGTTGCGTGATGTGTTGGGCGATGCGGAGTTGTTGGCGCGGGTGGATGTGGTCCAGCCCGCGTCGTGGGCGGTGATGGTCAGTCTGGCCGAGTTGTGGCGGGCTTGCGGCGTGGAGCCGGCGGCGGTGGTTGGTCACAGTCAGGGCGAGATCGCGGCGGCGTGTGTCGCGGGCGGCCTGTCCTTGGAGGACGGCGCGCGGGTGGTGGCGTTGCGCAGTCGGGCGTTGGCCGGGCTGGCGGGTACGGGCGGGATGGTGTCGGTGCCCGCCGGGTTGGAGGAGGTGCGGGAGTGGATCTCCCGCTGGGGCCAGGATCTGTCAGTGGCGGCGGTGAATGGCCCCCGGCAGGTCGTGGTGGCCGGAGACGCCGGGGCGTGCGCGGAGTTCGCGGACGCCTACGCAGATCGCGGCGCCCGGCGGATTGCGGTGGACTACGCCTCCCACACCGCGCACGTCGAGGCGGTCGAGGACCGTCTGGCCGAGGACCTGGCCGGAGTGTCTGCTGGCAGTAGCCCGGTGCCGTTCTGCTCCACGCTTGAGGCCCGCGTGGTGGACACCGCCGAGCTGGACGGCGGGTACTGGTACCGCAATCTGCGTCAGACGGTGCGGTTCGGTGAGGTCATTGCCGAGCTGGCGGCGGAGGGTCACCGGGTGTTCGTGGAGGTCAGTCCGCATCCGGTGCTGGGTATGGCGATCGCGCAGGCCGGTGAGGATCTGGTGGCGGCGGCCAGTTTGCAGCGTGGCGATGGCGGCCGGAGCCGCTGGCTGACCGCACTGGCCGGTGCGTATGCGGCTGGTGTGGAGGTGGACTGGGCCGCGGTGACAGCCGACGAGGGTCGGGCGGTCAAGGTCGGGCTGCCGACCTACCCGTTCCAGCGCCAGCACTACTGGCCGAAGGCCGTCACCGCTCGTGGGGATGCCTCGTCGATCGGTCTGCAGCGTTCTGGGCATCCGTTGTTGGCGGCGGCGGTGTGGTTGGCCGAGGGTGACGGGCTGGTGTTGACGGGTCGTCTGTCGTTGGCCGCGATGCCGTGGCTGGCCGATCACGCGGTGCATGGCACGGTCCTGCTGCCGGGTACGGCGTTCGTGGACCTGGCGGTCCACGCCGGGGACCTGGCCGGGAGCGGCATGCTGGAGGAGTTGACGCTCCAGGAGCCGCTGATTCTGCCGGGCTCCGGTGGCGTGCAGCTGCAGGTCCAGGTCGGCGACAGCGACAGCGATGGCGACAGTGGTCGGCGAACCGTCATGGTCTCCTCCCGAGAGGGAGAGGGCGAGTGGGTTCGGCACGCGGTCGGCGTGCTGGCT
>NZ_JBICXQ010000052.1:0-291 GCF_043200375.1 Streptomyces sp. NPDC048434
GGGTCCGCTGCGCGGGGCTGTGGGTGCGGTGACGGGCCTCCGGGGCCTGGTGTGTGGACTGCTGCGCTTTACGTCCACACACCAGGCCCCTCCGGCCCGTCCCCTCCCGTGGGTGGGTGGGAAAAAGCTGGGTGGGGGCGGGCGTTCACGGCTGGGTTCCGTGTGACTCAGGGGGTGCACCGGACCACCCACGTGCACCCCCACCGAAGTTTCTCCCATCCCTCAACGGGAGGGGACGGGCCGGAGCGGGTGGGTGTCCGGACGTAAAGCGCAGCAGTCCGGACACCCACC
>NZ_JBICXQ010000052.1:301-27292 GCF_043200375.1 Streptomyces sp. NPDC048434
GGGGGGGGGGGGGGCGGCGCCCCCCCCCCCCCCCCCCCCCCCCCCCCCCCCCCCCCGCTCCGGCCCGTCACCGGCACCCGACAGCCCCGCGCAGCGGACCCCGCTCGCCGCCAGGCGCAACGGTGAACAACGCCCGCGGCGGGAACGCCGACAACGTGGGAAACCCGCGGAGGCCCGTCACCGGCACCCGACAGCCCCGCGCAGCGGACCCGGCCCGCCGCCAGGCGCAACGGTGAACAACGCCCGCGGCGGGAACGCCGACAACGTGGGAAAACAGCCAAAGCGCAGCGGTTAGCGGGGAGCGATCTCCCCATACCCCGCGATCTCCTGCGGGCCGCGCGAGGCGGGCCCCACGTACCGGGCCGACGGGCGCACCAGTCGGCCCGTCCGCTTCTGCTCCAGGATGTGTGCGCTCCAGCCGGCCGTACGGGCGCAGGTGAACATCGAGGTGAACATGTGCGCGGGGACCTCGGCGAAGTCCAGGACGATGGCCGCCCAGAACTCGACGTTGGTGGCCAGCACACGGTCGGGGCGGCGGCTGCGCAGCTCCTCCAGCGCGGCCTTCTCCAGGGCCTCGGCGATCTCGAAGCGCGGGGCGCCCAGTTCCCTGGCGGTCCGCCGCAGCACTCGCGCCCGCGGGTCCTCGGCGCGGTAGACGCGGTGGCCGAAGCCCATCAGCCGCTCGCCCGCATCCAGGGCCCGCCGGACGTACGCGGAGGCGTCGCCGGACCGCTCGATCTCCTCGATCATGCCGAGGACGCGGGAGGGCGCGCCGCCGTGCAGCGGACCGGACATCGCGCCGACCGCGCCGGACAGCGCGGCCGCCACATCCGCGCCCGTGGAGGCGATGGACCGGGCGGTGAAGGTGGAGGGGTTCATGCCGTGTTCGGCGGCCGAGGTCCAGTAGGCGTCGACGGCCTTGACGTGCTGGGGGTCGGGCTCCCCGCGCCAGCGCTTCATGAAGCGCTCCACGACGGTCTCCGCCTTGTCGATCTCCTTCTGCGGCACCATCGGAAGGCCCGGCCCGCGCGCCGACTGGGCCACGTACGACAGGGCCATGACCGCGGCCCGGGCAAGGTTGTCACGGGCCGTCGCCTCGTCGATGTCCAGCAGCGGCTTCAGGCCCCATACGGGCGCCAGCATGGCGAGCGCCGACTGTACATCGACCCGGATGTCGCCGGAGTGCACCGGAATCGGGAACGGCTCGGCGGGCGGCAGACCGGGGTTGAACGCCCCGTCGACCAGCAGCCCCCAGACGTTTCCGAAGGACACCTTCCCGACGAGGTCTTCGATGTCGACCCCGCGGTAGCGGAGCGAGCCGCCTTCCTTATCCGGTTCGGCGATCTCCGTCTCGAACGCGATGATTCCCTCGAGTCCGGGTACGAAGTCGGACATCAGGCAGCTCCTCAAGATGGGGACGGCAAACGGTCCGTGACCGGCTGCCGTGCGGTCGAGTCTCTGGTGCGCGGTGCGGCGGTGCGGTGTGGTGCCGGTGCGGTTACGCGGCTGCGCCGGGCAGCTCGCGGTCCGTACCGGTCACGCCGGTGATGCCCCGCCAGGGCGCGGGTTACGCGGCGGTCTTGCCCGCGGTGGGTCGGACCGCGGGCGGGCAGATCGGGGTGGTGCGTCCTTCAGGCCGGACGGACACGATAGCTCTCCCCGTCCGGGGGGCCACAGTGGTCCGCCCCCTCATTCTGGCGGGTCTCTCACCTGCGGGGAGGGGTGAGACTCGGCACAATGGTCGATCTGCCGACGGGAGGGTTACGGCTGGTCGACGAGGGGCAGACTTCCGCCCCTCCCGGCTGACCGCGCCGGACCCGATGTTGCAAGATGAGGCCGTGCACCCCGCCGACGCGCCTCATGCCGAGACCCCCGATCCCTCCTCCATGCGTGCGCACTACCGCGCCGAGGGACTCGTCGAGTCCGATCTCGCCACCAGCCCCTATGACCAGTTCGCGCGCTGGTTCAAGGACGCGACCGTGGCCGGTCTGCACGAGCCGAACGCGATGGTCGTCTCCACGGCTGACGCCGCCGGCCGGCCGAGCTCACGCACCGTACTCCTCAAGGCATTCGACGACCGCGGCTTTGTGTTCTTCACCAACTACAACAGCCAAAAGGGCCGTGAACTGGCTGCAAATCCGGCCGTCTCGCTGCTGTTCCCGTGGCACCCGCTCGCCCGTCAGGTCGTGGTGACCGGCACCGCGGAGCGCATCGGGCGGGACGAGACCGCCGCCTACTTCCGCACCCGGCCGCACGGCTCCCAACTCGGCGCCTGGGCCAGTGACCAGTCCGCCCGGGTCGCCTCGCGCGCCGAACTGGAGCAGGCCTACGGGGAATTGGCGGCCCGCTACCCGGAAGGCGAGCAGGTGCCGGCGCCGCCGCACTGGGGCGGCTACCGGATCGCCGCCGAGACGATCGAATTCTGGCAGGGCCGGCTCAACCGGCTGCACGACCGGCTGCGGTATGTGCGCGAGAAAGGGTCCTGGACGGTGGAGCGCCTGGCGCCCTGACGGCGGGCCCGGCACCTGACGGGACGCGCCTCGTCCCGAGGGCCGTCCGTCGTGTGCAGACGCAGATCACCGTGTGCAGACGCAGATCACGCGGCGCCGGTGTCGACAACGTCGACAACGCAGACGACCCGCGGGCTGTTTCCTCCGCGCTCGGTGGCGCAGAGGGCCGGTCGGACGAACCGGCAGCCCGCGGGTCGGGTGACTGCTTGGGATTGGCCGGCTGCGCATCTGCAGTATGCGCTGGTCCGGCGCTGCACTTCAGGGTGAAGCGACGGGCCGCTAGCCCGCAGCCACCTCACGCGTCCGGTGCGAAATCATCTGCCGAACCACCTCCCTTCTCGTGTGCTCCACACATTAGGAAGCTGTCCGGCCGCACACAAGGGAATTTCCCGTTAGCAACGATTTCCGCGAATCGGCTGTGGGGTGTGTCACGTTCCAGTTGAATGTTCCCAGGTGGAGCACGTGCGGCCGCGTTCGTAAGGGGTGCCAGTGACTGCTTCGTCAGCTTCTTCTGCCTCGTCGGCGGCGCGCTGCTCCGCCGACGAGACCGATGACTCCGGTCTGCTGGCCGCGCTCCTGGACGGCATGGACGCCGCCCTGGTCGCCTTCGCCGCGGACGGCACGGTCACCCACTGGAACCACGAAGCCCAACGCATCCTGGGCTGGACCACCACCGAAGCCGTCGGCCGTACGGGCCTGGCCGGCTGGGCGGTCCGCAAGGAGGACGCCGACGGGATCGAGGCCGCCCTCGCGGCCGCGATGCGCTCCCCGGGCCGCCAGGTGCAGGAATTCGCCCTGCTGACCAAGGACGGTCACCGCGTCCTCGTCCGCACCCAGGCCTCCGCGGTCCGCGGCCCCGGCGGCCGGGTCGCGGGGGTGTACTGCGCCTTCAGCGAGGTGCACACCCAGATGGACCTGGAGCGGTCCATCGCGCTCAGCGAGGCGCTGTTCGAGGATGCGTCGTGGGGCGTGGTGCTGATCGACGCCGATCTGCGGCCCGCCGCCGTCAATGCACACGCCGCCCGTGCCCTGGGCGTGGGGCGCACCTCTCTGCTGGGGCGCCCCCTGGGCGAGCTGCTGGCGCAGGGTGTCGAGGAGCTGGAGTGCGCCCTGCAGTATGTCCTCGCCGAGGGCGCGCCGCCGGCCGTCACCGAGCTGTGGGTGACGCTGCGCTCCGAGGAGGCCGAGCTGCCGCGGCGGTGCTGGCGCAGTGGCTTCGTCCGGCTGGTCTCCCCGCTGGCGGAGGAGCCGGTGCCGCTGGGCGTGGCCTGGCTCTTCCAGGACGTCACGGACGCCAAGCGCGCCGAGCAGGACAGCTCGCTGCTGCGCTTTCGCGCCCATCAGCTCCACCGCGCCGGCCGGGCGGCAGCGGAGTGCCCGGACCCGGCCGAGGCCGCCGCGGTCCACCTCGACTTCGCTCTGGCGGGCTTCGCCGACCATGGCCTGGTCGACCTCGCCGCGACGCCCGCTCCGCAGCCGTTCGGAGCGATCGCCGAGGGGGATGCCTACGACGACGCGTACGGCGACGTGCCCTCCGCGTCCGAAGACGCGCCCGGGGCGGAGGGCGAGGCATCCGACGCGTCCAAGGTGTCGGACGGGGCGGGCGCGCCGGGTGGCGCCGAGCCGCCGGCCGGCCCCCCGCAGGCGGCCACCACCAGTGCGGATACCGGTCGGCGCGGGCGCCGGGGCGCGCCTCGGCTGGTGCGGACGCTGGCCTCCCCCGCCGGGTCTCCGGGCCCCTCGGAGATGCTGCCGGCGGCCGGTATTCCCACGCCGTACGTGCCGGGGCATCCGGCGATCCAGGCCTACGAGCGGCGCGGTTCGGTGCGTACCAGCGCAGGTACCGCCTCGCCCGAGGGCTGGGCGGCCGCCCGCAACTGGCCGGACGGCACCGTGCACGGTCTGTGTGTGGTGCTGCGCAGCCGTGGCCGCACGCTCGGCGTCGCGACCTTTCTGCGGGCGCCCGCGCGCCGCCCCTTCGACCGTGCGGACGCGGACTACGCGGAGGAGGTCGCGGCCCGGATCGCCACGGCCCTCGACCTCGCGGGCGCGGCGTCGCGCTGAGGCGGCCGGCCGCTCACTGCCGGTAGAAGATCCGGTCCGCGTACTCGCCCATCACCCGGGCGTTCCAGTCGTGCCCGCCGTCGACGTTCCCGGAGCGCAGCAGCGGCGGGTCGATGCCCCGCTCGGCGAGGGTGCCGGCGGCCGTCGCCACCATGGCCTGCATGATCGCGCTGGTGACGACCGTGGAGGCGGGGGCGAACGGCGCGTCGATCCCCGGCAGCGTCAACTCCGCGTCGCCGACCGGGATCCGGCTGTCCAGCACCAGGTCGCAGTGGTCCTTGAGGAAGCTGCCGGAGGTGTGCCGGGGCTTGGTCGCGTCCGCATACGCCACCGACGTCACGCCGATGACCTTGATGCCGAGGGCGCGCGCGTTCATCGCCATCTCGACGGGCAACGAGTTCCGCCCGGAGAGCGAGATGATCACCAGCACATCGCCCGCCTCCAGCGGGCTGGTGTCCAGGACGGCCGCGGCCAGGCCGTGGACCCGTTCCAGGGCGCTGCCGAGCGTCGCGGGCCGTACGTCCACGCCGACCACACCCGGGACGGACAGCAGATTCATGATCGCCAGGCCGCCCGCGCGGTAGACCGTGTCCTGTGAGGGGAGCGAGGAGTGCCCGGCGCCGAAGGAGAAGACCCGGCCGCCCGCCGCAACGGTGTCCGCGATCAGCTGCCCGGCCGCGGTGATCCGGTCGCCCTCTTCGTCACGGACCTGCCGCAGCAGGTCGATCGCGGCGTCGAAGTACTTCCCGGTCAGCCGCTCGCTCCGGTCGCTCTCAGCCATGGACGCGGTCCCCTCTCGTCGCATCACGTCGGATCTGGTCGTATCCGATCAGTGGCGCGGATCACGTTGCGGTCTGGACCAGTGCCCTGTCAATACGGCCGTGAGGGTCCCGTAGGGGACGAGGAGGCACCGTTGTCAGCGAGATGCGTCAGAATTGAGTCCAGGGCCACCGCACCACACATCGAGGGGCACGCATGTCCGGACTGATCGACACCACGGAGATGTATCTCCGCACCGTCCTCGAACTGGAAGAGGAAGGTGTGGTGCCCATGCGCGCCCGCATCGCGGAGCGGCTCGAACAGAGCGGCCCGACGGTCAGCCAGACGGTGGCGCGCATGGAGCGAGACGGCCTGCTGACGGTCGCGGGTGACCGGCATCTGGAGCTGACGGAGGAGGGCCGGCGGCTGGCGACGCGAGTGATGCGCAAGCACCGCCTCGCCGAATGCCTGCTCGTCGACGTCATCGGGCTCGAATGGGAGCAGGTACACGCCGAGGCGTGCCGCTGGGAGCACGTGATGAGCGAGGCGGTCGAGCGCCGCGTCGTGGAACTGCTGCGGCATCCGACGGAGTCGCCGTACGGCAACCCCATCCCGGGGCTGGAAGAACTCGGCGAGAAGTCCGAGGTCGACCCGTTCCTGGACGCCGGCATGGTGAGCCTGATGGATCTGGACGCCGGGGCCGAAGGCAAGACGGCCGTGGTGCGCCGGATCGGCGAGCCGATCCAGGCGGACGCGCAGCTGATGTACACCCTCCGGCGGGCCGGTGTGCAGCCGGGCGCGGTCGTGAGCGTGACGGAGTCGCCGGCCGGTGTGCTGGTCGGCAGCAGCGGCGAGGCCGCCGAGCTGGACTCCGAGATCGCCTCACATGTGTTTGTCGCCAAGCGCTGAAAGCAGTTTCAGCCTCTTTCCTTTCCGCACTTCCGGCCGAACCCTTCCCGCGAGCCCGCTGAGCTGCGCTGACGCGTCGCTCGGCGGGCTCGGCAAGTTCTTTCTTGTTGAACGGACTTGTGCGAATCCGTGCGATACGGCCGGTCTCGTGTCACGCTGACGCATGGCCATGCATCGGCCTGTCCTGGCCGGGAGGGGGCTCGGATGCATCCATGCAATACGGACACGGTCAGGGCCCCGGCGCTGCGAGCAGCCGGGGCCCTGCCTCCCCATGTCCCCCGCCCAAGACCCGGAGCCCCGAGCTCCCAGGGTCTTCCCCACGGGCCCCCTTCCCGGTAGGGCCCGCCTCCCGGCAGATGTCTCCCCGTGGCGGGCGCGGCCAATCCTTGAGTGAGGTCACTCGAACGAGGGGTATTGCGCGCCGCAACGGCACGTTCGAATAGGGGTTCGATAGTGTGGGGCTGCTCAAGGGACGATTGGGGGTGCCAGGGCACATGGTGCAGCGCATCGATGTAACAGGCGTCGGCGGCGTACGCCTCGCCGCCTGGGAATTCACCGACCCGCCCAAGATCGGCGGCGGGCTGGAGGAGAGCGAGCGACGGCCGGGCGTACTCCTGCTCCATGGTCTGATGGGCCGCGCCTCGCACTGGGCCGCCACCGCGCGCCGCCTGAGCGCACGCCACCGCTCCGTCGCGCTGGACCAGCGGGGCCACGGCCGCAGCGAGAAGCCCGCCGACGGGCCGTACGACCGCGAGGCGTACGTCGACGACGCCATCGCGGCCATCGAGCAGCTCGGCCTCGCTCCGGTCGCCCTTGTCGGGCATGCCATGGGCGCCCTGACGGCGTGGCAGTTAGCGGCCCGAAGACCAGATCTGGTCAGTGCGCTGGTCATCTGCGATATGCGGGCCTCGGCGCTCGGGGCGGCCTCGCAGCGCGAGTGGACCGAGTGGTTCCGGTCCTGGCCGCTGCCGTTCGCCACCCTCGCGGATGTCCGCAAGTGGTTCGGCGAGGACGACCCGACCCTGGAGCGGCCCCGGCCCGCCCGTGGCGAGTTCTTCGCCGAGGTGATGGCCGAGCGTGCCGACGGCTGGCGCCCCGTCTTCTCCCGCCGGCAGATGCTCACCGCCCGTGAGACCTGGGTCCATGACGCTCATTGGGAAGAGCTCGCCCAGGTGTCGTGCCCGGCCCTCGTCGTCCGCGGCCTCGATGCCGAACTGGGCCGCGCCGAGGCCATGGAGATGGTCCGGGTGCTGCCGCACGGCGCCTACGCCGAAATCCCCGACGCCGGACATCTGCTGCCGTGGGAACAACCCGACGCATGGTGCGCCGCCATTGACCCCTTTTTCCGGACGGCCACGATGCCCGGCTGAGAGGCCTACGTGCTCAGGGTGGGGAGCCCACGTCCTCCAGGGCGTGTCCGCAAAGTCCCGCCTGGCCTGCGACGCCTGGCACGCACCCCCCCACGCCGGAATGGCGCGTGGGACCTCCATCCGCGTTGCCGGGATCGTCCACGTAGACCCACTACGAGGACGCCCCCCGCCTTGCGGTCGCACGCACCGGACGCCACGGACCCCGCCCTCCGGGCGAACGACGGGACTTCGCGGACACGCCTTGGGCGTGGCGGAGCCTGTGCTCGCAAGGTGGGAGCCCACGTCCTCAAGGCGTTGCCAAGCCCGTACTCGTAAGGGTGGGGGAGCGGGCGCCCTCGGATGTTGCGGAGCCCGTGCCCTCAAGATGTTGCGGAGCCTGTGCTCGCAAGGGTGGGGTGTGTGCGCCCTCAAGGGGTGCGGAAGCGTGCGTGCCGGGACGGCGAAGCGGCGGAGTGTGGCGTTGGGTTGTGCCGGTGGCGGCCGCCTGCGGCAACGAGGGCGGCGTGCTGCCCCGCGGTGTGTGGTGCTCGATCGTCAGCCCGGCGGGTGGGTGAAGTCGCCGCGCTGGACACGGTGGGTGAGGGAGTCGCCGTGGCCGCTGAGCAGCGAGCCGTAGCCGCTGGCCGCCCAGACGCTGCCCTCGGCGGGGAGCTCGAAGTACGGGGTGGGGCGGCCGTCCAGCCGGTCGGTGAGGACCTCCGGGGCGCGCCGGGTGCGTATCGCGCGCAGGCAGGTCTCGCAGGCGGCCACCTGCAGTTGCTCGCGTCGGCCCGGCGGCCGCCAGGGTATGCGGCGGAGGGCCGGGCCGTGCAGCGGGTGGAAGAAGCACAGCGGGAGCGTGGCCGGGGCCTTGGGGAGGGCCGACCGGCTCTCGGCGATCAACGCGAACACGCCCGCCAGATCCGGCACTCCACGCGCCTGGTCCAGGACCGTACCG
Source organism: Streptomyces sp. NPDC048434 (assembly GCF_043200375.1). NCBI lineage: Bacteria > Bacillati > Actinomycetota > Actinomycetes > Kitasatosporales > Streptomycetaceae > Streptomyces > Streptomyces sp. NPDC048434. The sequence goes on from NZ_JBICXQ010000052.1 coordinate 8,851, forward strand.
GCCGCGGCGTATGCATCGAGGGCCCGCTCGACGGCCGCCGGGTCGCCCTGCGTGGTGCGCACATCCTGGCCCAGCCGTACGACCTCCTCGGAGGCACGCTCCCGCAGTCCCGCCTCGTCCGCCGTCCGGGCGGCGGCGAAGACCGAGCGCGGCAGTGCGAACGGCGTCGAGAGATCACGCAGCCGCGACCGGCGCCGCAGCAACAGCCCCACAGCGGCCAGCAGCAGCACCGGCCCCACGACGAGGGACAGGAGCCGTACGAGCGGGGAGCTGTGCGCGGGGCGCGGCGCGGTCTTGTCCGAGGAGCCGCTGCCCGGATGCGCAAGGGCCTTCTCGTACACCGCGTCGCCGTGGTGCGGCAGGACCATGGCGTACGTCGCCACGCCCGGCCGCCGGGCCTCTCCTACGAAGCGGGGCGCGGCCGGCCGCGGGGTTTCGCGCGCGATCCGGCCGCTGATGTGCGCCGGGTTCCTGCGCAGTTGCTGGGCGAGGTCGGCGTACTGGGTCGGGGCGCCTGGGGCAGCCGGCGCCGCCTGCACCGCCCCGGCGCAGAACAGCACCGCAAGCCAGCCCGTCACCAGCACCATTCCGGTGCGCCGCACCGCCCCCACCACCCCTCGTCCAGGTCGTGGCGACGACGCTACCGCCACCGCGCGCCGGCCGGTGCGGCCTGTGGACAACTTCACGGCGGGCCCGCCGGGCTTGGCCGGACCGGCCGGTCCCGCCGCCCGGAACGCGACCTCAGCCCTTGCTGACCGCCACCAGAATCTCCGGCAGCCGCCGCGCCACCCGGGGCGCCGCCACCCGCAGTCCCAGCTCCGCGATTCCCACGCCGTAGACCGCACCGACCGGCAGCAGCACCCACAACAGAGAGTGCAGACCGGCGACATGCAGCCAGATGGTCAGGCCCAGCAGCGGCGCGCACAGCACCGCGCCCACCAGTACCCCGCCGAAGAGGCTGAACCACGCGATCGCGCCCTGTCCCGGCGCGACGTTCTTGTTGCCCTCCGAGGGGATCGAGTACGGGAAGACCGCCGACGACAGCGCCCCGGTCGCCAGCAGCGCACCCAGCACGGCCAGCGAGAGCCCGTACACCTCCACGAAGTCCGACCACGGCCCGATGACGGCGGCGGTGCCGACGACGACCAGAGTGACGTACGGGACGGCCACCATCGCCAGCGCGCAGGCGCGCGCCCGCAGCTCCTGATAGGCGTCCCGTGGGGTGGAGATCGTCGAGGCGACCATCCAGAACGCCGAGGTGTCCTGCCCGAATTGGTTGTACATCTGCGCACCGAGCAGCGCGGACGCCGAGAACGACGTGTAGATGCTGCCGTTGCCCTGCGCGGCCGAGACGACCGGCACCAGCAGGCCGACGCCGAGCGCGGTCGCCCACCCCATCTTCGACTTGGGGTCGCGCCATGCGTAGCGCAGCGTACGGAGCATGACCGTGCCGGTCCGTCCGTCCGGCAGCACCCTCGCGAGCCCTCGCTCCCTCGTACCGGCCCGGCGCGCGCTGTCCTTCTCCACCGCCTGGAGGGTCGAGGAGTCGGGGGACGTCATCAGGGTGGTCAGGGTGCGCTGCCACCACCACAGCAGCAGGACCAGCGCCACCGCCGTCAGCGCCAGGCCGGCCAGCGCCCGCCCGTACGCCCCGTGTCCGGCGTCCTCGACGGCGCTGACCGCCGAGGCCGGCGGCACCCAGCGCAGCACCGTGCCCACCGGCTCCAATACGGACAGGCCGTCCGGCCGGCCCAGCTTCTGCGCGGCGATATTGACGCCCTGCCCGCCGATGGCGATGAACAGGCCGCCCAGCACGGCGAGATCACGGCCGCGGCGGCTGGTCAGCAGCCGCACCGAGGCGGTGGCGACCGCGCGCGCCAGCGATACGCATACCAACACCACCAGGACGACGGCCACTACGCCCACGGCCGCGGCGGCCGCCCCGTCCGCGACCGCGATCACCGAGCCGGTGACCAGCGCGAGGGTGACGACCGGCCCGATGCCGACGAGCGAGGCCACCAGCAGCGACACGATCAGGGGCCGCGGCCGCAGCGGCAGCATGACCAGCCGGGTCGGGTCGAGCGTCTCGTCACCCGTGGGGAAGAACAGCGGCAGCGCCGCCCAGCCCAGGGTGAGAATTCCGGTGAGCAGTACGACCAGGGCGCCGACGTGCGCGGTGCCGCGCAGCGCGATCAGCCCCAGCACGACACCGGCGGTGAACAGCAGACCGACCAGGGCGGACGCGATATAGGCCAGCGAGCGTCCGACGGACTGACGCAGCCCGTTGCGCAGCAGCGACAGCTTCAACCGGACGAAGACGCCGGTCAGGGACGGTGCGGAGACCGGGCGGGCAGCCGCGGCGGCGGATTCGGTGCTCATCGGGCGCCGCCACCGCCCAGCCAGTCGAGGTTCTGTCCCGCCCCGCGGCCCCGTGCGCCGACGAGTTCGAGGAAGGCGTCCTGCAGCGAGGGCGCCGCGCCGCGCACCTCCGCGAGCGGGCCGTCCGCACGGATCCGCCCGGCGGCGATCACCGCGACCCAGTCGCACAGCGACTCGACCAGCTCCATCACATGGCTGGAGAAGATCACGGTTGCCCCGGAGTCGGTGTAGCGCTCCAGCACGCCGCGGATGGTCTGCGCCGACACCGGGTCGACGCCCTCGAAGGGCTCGTCGAGGAAGAGGATCTCGGGGTTGTGCAGCAGCGCCGCCGCCAGCCCGATCTTCTTGCGCATACCGGTGGAGTAGTCCACCACCAGCTTGTTCTGCGCGCCGGACAGGTCGAGCACGTCCAGCAGCTGCCCGGCCCGCTTGTCGACCTCGTCGCCCGGCAGACCCCGCAACCGGCCTATGTAGCCCAGGAGTTCACGGCCGGACAGCCGCTCGAAGAGCCGCAGCCCCTCGGGCAGCACCCCGATGCGGGACTTGACGGACACCGGGTCCTGCCAGACGTCGTGCCCGCCGATCTCGACCAGTCCGGAGTCCGGTCGCAGCAGGCCCGTCACCATGGACAGGGTGGTGGTCTTGCCGGCGCCGTTGGGGCCGACCAGCCCGATGAAGCGGCCGGCGGGCAGCGTCAGATCGATGCCGTTGACGGCGATCTGCTCGCCGAACTTTTTCCACAGGCCCTGGATACGCACGGCGGGCGGACCGGCCGCGGCGCCCTCCGGGGGCGCGGCCGGCCCGCCCGGAGAAGCGGCCGTGGTGGGCTGCGGCGGTGCCGACTCGGCCCGCTGATCTACGTGTTCCGGCTCGTTCGCCACCGGTCCTGCCCTTCGACGTCCCCGCAGAGGCCGTCCTGGCCCCCGTCCGGCAACCCACGATACGGGCGGGTACCGGACGGCGCCCGGGTGATGGACGCCCCTGGGGACAAGGGGCGGACCGGTCCGGCGTCAGCGCCCCCGGACCGCGGCCGCGTCCCGTGCACAGGCGTACGCGAGCGGGCTGATCAACTCCTCGGCGTCCGGCAGCCAGCGGTTGGTGGGGGTGGGGCGGCGCGCCCACTGCACCGAGCCGTGCGTGCCCACCCGGGTCGGCGGTGCGGCGATGTACTCACCCTCGCCGCGGCAGATCAGGTCGAGCGCGGCCGGCGCCCAGCCCAGATGCCGTACGAGCTTCGGGACCTTCACCGAGGCGCCGGGAAGGACGAGGAAGAGCATCCGGCGGTCGGGGGTGCGGGTCACCGGGCCGAGCGGCAGTGCCATCCGCTCCATACGGGCCAGTGCCAGGCAGCCCGCGGTCTCGGGGACGTCCAGCGCTTCGAAGGTCCGGCCCGTCGGCAACAGGATCGAGGCCCGCGGCTGCTTGCTCCACATACGGCGGACGGCGGTCGCGCTGCCGGTGGCCTGTCCGGCCCAGCCGGGGGCGGTGGGGTGCGCGCCGGGCGCTGCGCAGTCACCGGCGTCGCACGAGCAGCGCGGCGTCTCGCCGTCGTGCTCCAGCCATGCGCCGGGGAACACGTCCCAATGCCGTTCCTCCGCGTAACGCACTGCAGTGTCGAGCAGCTGCTCGCCGCGCTGCTTGGGGATCTGCGAGGCTCCTGTGACTCCGATGGTCTCTTCCACGCAGAGGACAACTCCCGGTGTCACCAAGGGTTACGGCCGCATGGCTGACCCCCCGGCGCATCGTTCTCGCACGTGGGGCGCATGGGTGCACCGGTGGGGGCGCATGTGCGGGCGGGGTCCGGGGAGCGGGTAGCCACCTGCGTGACGGGCGGAGAGGCCGCCCGGCGGCAGGCCGCAGTGCACCCGGGGGAGCCCGGCACGGTGGCGCCGTGATCTGTGCACGGCACCGCGCACCCTTCGCCTTGTGAACGAGCGCTCCGCACCGAGGATGCTCCGGACAGGTCCCAAAACGCTCAAAACTGAGCATCCGCTGCAAAGTGCGTATCACTCCGATCTCTCCTATCGCGCATATCCCGGATCTCTCGGATATCCGGCATATTCACGGGGAATCGATCACGAGGAACGGCGTTCGCCGGTGAACGCGCCGCAGTACACAGGGGGTACAAGCATGGCCGCCAGGCCACTCGTCGCACGGCAGCCCAACGAACGGCTGCAGTCGCTGATCCAGGAAGCCGCCTGTTCCAACGCGGGGCTCGCCCGCCGCGTCAACATGTGCGGTGCGGAGCACGGTCTCGACCTCCGCTATGACAAGACCTCCGTGGCCAGGTGGCTGCGTGGGCAGCAGCCGCGGGGCCGGGCACCGGCCGTCATCGCGGAGGCGCTGGGGCGCAAGCTGGGGCGCACGGTCACCATCGACGAGATCGGGATGGCCGACGGCAAGAACCTCGCATCCGGGGTGGGACTGCAGTTCTCGCCGACCGTCCTCGGGGCGATCGAGCAGGTCTGTGAGCTGTGGCGCAGCGATGTCGGGCGGCGCGACTTCCTCAGCGGCTCCACGGTCGCGGCCTCGGCGCTGGTCGAGCCCAGCCGCGACTGGCTGATCACCGGCGCGGACAGCCAGGTCGCCCGGAACGCCGGCGCCCGGGTCGGGATCTCCGACGTCGAGGCGGTACGCGCCATGACCACGGCGCTCAGCGAACTCGACCACCGTTTCGGCGCCGGGCATGTCAGGCCGGTCGTCGTGCACTACCTCAACAGCGTGGTCTCGGGGCTGCTGGCCGGTTCGTACCGCGAGTCCGTCGGGCGGGAACTCTTCGCCGCCGTCGCGCGGTTGACCGAACTCGGTGGCTATATGGCCGTCGACACCGGCCAGCCCGGCCTCGCCCAGCGCTACTACATCCAGGCGCTGCGGCTGGCCCAAGCGGCCGGCGACCGCGGCTACGGCGGCTACGTCCTGGCCGCGAGCATGAGCCATCTCGCCGCCTCGCTCGGCAACCCCCGGGAGATCGCCCAGCTCGCGCGCGCCGCCCAGGAGGGCGCCCGCGGCCATGTCACCCCACGGGCGGAGGCGATGTTCTGTGCGGCGGAGGCGCGCGGACACGCCCTGATGGGCGACGGCCGGGCCTTCCAGGTGGTGGCCGGCCGGGCGGTCGCCGCGATGGAGCGCGCCGAAGCATCGGCCGAGGCGGGCGACGACCCGATCTGGATCGGCCACTTCGACCAGGCGTATCTGGCCGATGAACTCGCCCACTGTCACCGGGACTTGGGGCAGCCGGGGCCCGCCGGACAGCGTGCGCAGGAGGCGCTGGACGGGCACCCGGCGAGCCGGGCGCGGCGGCGGGCCATCGGTCTGCTGCTGCTGGCCGGTGCCCAGGCGCAGCAGCGGGAGGTGGAGCAGGCCTGCCATACGGGCACCCAGGCGGTGGAGCTGTTGAGCGGGCTGCGTTCCGACCGCGGCGCGGAGTATCTGGAGGACTTCCAGCTGCGGTTGGAGCCCTTCAGGGAGGAACCGGTGGTCAGGGAATTCAGTGCCCGGCTGGAGCTGCGGGCCACGGCGGCGTGAACGGCGCCGCGTAAAGCGTGCGCCACGCCTCACGGCCACGGCGACGGCGACGGTGACGGCACGGCGGAGGCGGGTGCGGGGGCCGCTTTGCCGTATGTCGTCGGGTTTGTCGTAAGTCGTCGGGCAGTTCCGGTGACGGGGGCCCGGCCGGTGCGCTCCGGGGTGGGCGGGGGCGTGACCAGGCGACGTGGTCGAACGTTGCTGCGACCCGGTAGCGTGCAGCCGACGATTCCCTAGGTCTGCACGTTGGTAGGAGTCACGGTGACGCAGAGCGGACAGGGTCACGACCCGCAGAATTCTGCGGCCGGTCCCGCGCGAGAGGGCATTGTGCTGCCCGCCAACGGTGAGCCGTGGGTGCCCGACCAGCAGGCCGCACCGCCGGCCGGCCAGCCGTGGGGCCAGCCCTGGGGCCCCGACCGGCAGGCCGCGCCCGCTCCGCAGTCGTACGGCGAGGCTCCCGCCCCGCAGTCGTACGGTGAGGCCCCCGCCCCGCAGCAGGGGTACGAGCAGCCGCAGGCGTACGGCCAAGGCCGGCCGCAGGAGTACGGCCAGGCCCAGCAGGGATATGCCCCGGCGCAGGCGCAGCACCACCAGGCTCCTCAGGCGCCCCAGCCTCAGCAGCCGCAGGGCGGCCAGGGCTTCCCGGCGCCGCCCCAGGGGCAGCCGCCGCTACCGCCCCTCCCGCCCTCGATGCCGCAGCAGGCGCCCCAGCAGCCGGGCGCGCCGCTGCCGCCGGCCGGCTCGGCCGCCGAGGCGACGGCGCTCCTGCCGCACGGCGTGCAGAACGGCCACGGTGCGCCCGGCGCACTGCCGCCCGAGGGACAGTACGGAAGCGGCCAGCAGCCTCAGCAGCCGTACGGCCAGCCCCCGCAGCAGCAGTACGGCCAGCAGCCCCAGCAGCAGTACGGGCAGCAGCCGCAGGGGCCGACCGGAGAGCTGGTGCGGGCGACGCCGCAGACCGGCGCGCCGCTGCCGCCCGCCGCGAGCGACGCGGAGGCCACCGCGCTGATTTCGCCCTTCGACGCGCCGTCCGGCGGTCCCGGTGCCGCGCCGCTGCCGCCCGAGGCGTCCACCCGGCCCGAGACGCCCGACGAGTCCACCACGATGCTGCGCGCGATCAAGCCGAACCGGAGCGGACACCGGGGCCAGGCCCAGCCGCTGCCGCAGTCGCAGCCGATGCCCGGCGCCCCGGGTGCGGGCGACTCCGAGGCCACCCAGCTCATCCCGCCGGTCGGCGCCGGTGCGCCGCCCCCGCCGCCCGGCGCGCCGTACGGCGTCCGCCCCGGTGCGCCCGGCGACCGCCCCACCCCCGCCGAGTTCGACGGCCTGTTCCGCGACGGGCCGGGCACGCCCGGCCAGGCCGGCGCCCCGGACTCCACCGCGCAGCTGCCGCGCTTCGAGGACCCGGGCCGTCCGCCGTACGCCCAGCAGCAGGGCCAGGGCCAGGGCCAGCAGTTCCCGCCCGGCGGCTACGACCAGAAGGGCTCGTACGACGACGACGGTGGCGGCCGCCGCAGGCTCGCCCCGATCGCGATCGTCGGCATCGTCATCGTGGCGCTCGCGGGGGCCGGCCTCGGGCTCGGCTGGGCGCTGAGCGGGGGCGGCAGCGACGACAGCGCGAAGAAGCAGGGCGGCGGAGCCGACACGACGAAGGCGGCCAAGGAGTCGGAGCAGCCGAAGCCGTCCGCCGATCCGGCCGAGGCCCAGGCCAAGGGCCTGGACGGGCTGCTGGGCGACAGCAACAACAGCCGCTCCTCGGTGATCGGCGCCGTCAACAGCATCAAGTCCTGCAGCAACCTCGGCGGCGCGGCCAAGGACCTGCGGGCCGCGGCCGGCCAGCGCAGCGACCTGGTGAAGCGGCTGCAGCAGCTGCCCGTCGACAAGATCCCGAACCACGCTCAGCTGACCGCCACGCTGACCAAGGCCTGGCAGTCCTCCGCGGCCGCGGACAACCACTACGCGGCCTGGGCCGGCCAGGTCGGCAGCAAGAAGGGCTGCCACAAGGGCAAGGCCCGGCTCAGCAAGCAGACCGCCCAGGGCAATGCGGCCAGCGGCCAGGCGACCACGGCCAAGAAGCAGGCGGCGCAGATCTGGAACCCGCTCGCCCAGAAGTACGGGCTGACGGAGCGCCGCCCCGAACAGCTCTGAGCAGCGTCCGGGGCGGGCGCCACCGAGCCGCCCGCCCCGCCCGGCAGCCGGTCCGGCGGCCCCTTCCGGGCTGCCCGGCGCCGCGACTCCGGCGGGCTCCCCTCAGCTGCCGGTACACGGCGGTCCGCCGTCTTCCCGGCCCCCCTCAGCCGTCCGTACGCCGCGGTTCCCCGCGACTCCGCCCGGCTCCCCCTCAGCTGTCGGTACGCCGTCGCTCCAGCGTCTTGGTGACGTTCACAAAACCGTCCCGGGCGGCGATCAACTCACCGTCCCGTACGACCTGGTAGGTCACCGTCCCGTTCACGATGCGCGGGAAGTCCTGGACGGCGAGCATGTCGTCGTCCCGCCAGCGCAGCTTCGGGGTCAGCCCGCCGGTGTCGATGGCGTGGTCACCGTGGTCCAGCGTCGTCTGCAGGGCGTGCGAGGTGATGTCCTCGACGCCGTCGTCGTCGAGCTGCCCGACCAGGGCGCGCAGCACGGTGTAGGCGATCCAGGTCGTCTGGACGCCCTGGTCGGCCGGGTCGATGCGGTTGTCGCCGAAGGCGAAGTCGTTGATGACCTTGCGCATCGGCTGCCAGCGCGGATCATGGGCGACCGGGTACCAGCCGGTGATGTCCGCGCCTTCCAGCGGCCCGGCACTGCCGCCCGTACGGTTCAGCAGCGACTGGCCGACGCTGCCCAGGACGGAGGCGACCTGCACCTTGGGACTCTCCTCCTGCAGCCGCCGGAACGAGTCGAAGAACGCGTCCGTGTGGTCGCCGAGCGAGGCGGTCACGCAGGAGCCCGTCGCCTTTCCGCCGGCCGCGGACGTGCCGTAGACCACCGGGTCGGCGCCCACACCGTCCAGTGCGCGGTTCACCTCGGACGAGTAGTCGGTGCCGTCCTCGGGCGCCTTGATGTCCTTGGCCGGGTGCCGACTGCCGCTCACCAGGCCGGAGTTGAGCAGCGACGGCATCTGGTCCCCCTGGATGCTGTCCGGCCGGACCAGCGCCACGCGCTTGCAGTCACGCGCCAGCTGGCGGCCGTTCCCGGCGAGCAGGGAGGCCTGGCCGCCGTTGACGGGGTAGGACAGCGGGCTCTCGAACTCCTCGTCCGAGGCGCCGTAGCCACCGATGAAGGGGATGCCCTTGACCTCCAGCGGCGACATGAACGAGCGGCCGAACTGGCTGTACGAGCCGACGACGGCGACGGCGCCCTCGTCCACCGCGCGCTGGGCGCAGTGCGCCGCGGTCACCGAGTCGTTGTGCTCGTTGCAGGTCAGCACCCTCAGATGGTGGCCCTTGATGCCGCCCCGGGAGTTGATCCAGCGGGCGTAGGCCTGCGCCATGGCCGGCATACCCGGCATATTGGTCGCCTTGGTGCCTTCGGGGGCCCAGGTCATCACCGTGACCGGGGCCTTCTCCCCGGAGCCCTCCGACGCTCCGGCGAGAGAGCCGCAGCCCGAGAGCAGGGACGCGAGGACCGCCGTACACGCCGCCGCCGAAGCGGTCGCGACCGTGGGAGCGGAGGAAAAGGGGCGGGGGAAGGAGCGTCGCCGTCCGGTCATGGGACAGCAGCCTTCCGTCCTGCCCGGAACGGGTTGGTGACGACGAGGCAATGGATGGTGACGTAGAGGTGAACTCCGGGGGGCCGCTTGAGATCATTGGTGAAGAACGTACGATCGATTGCTGTGCAAGGTTCGGAGAAGTCTTCCCGTCGCGGCCGCCGCTCGACCACCATGGGCGGCATGCCACTCAACGACATGCCGTGGTGGCGCTGGCGCAGCAATGTGCGCTCCGCGCTGCACATGCTTTCCGACCCCGGCTTCCAGCAGGAGGCCTGGCTGGCCGGCCTGCCCGGGTACGGAGATGTCACCGACGCCGTCTACCGGCTCGTCGAGGACACCTGGCTGGACAACTGGTCCGCCGAGAAATACGTCGGCACGGTCTTCCGGGACTCCCAGGAGGCCCAGCTCGTCGATGTCGCCGTGCTCCGGGTGCTGCGGATCATGCACCAGGTCGGCGCGGACGCCCCGGTGACCGCCTACATGGAGCACGAAGGCTGGCCGGAGGCCGTACGGGCGGCCCGTGAGGCCCATCTGCAGCTGGCGACCGCGGACGGTGAGGACCCCGATGCCGCGCCGCGCTCGTTGGAGGTGCTGGCCATCATGACCGGCGGACCGGACACCCCGGCCTGACCTGCTCGGCAGGTGTGCGACCCTATGAGGTCATGAGCGAGTCGCAGCCCACCCAGCCCGGTCAGCCCGATCGGAACGATCAGTACGTCCTCACCCTGTCCTGCCCGGACAAGCAGGGGATCGTGCACGCCGTCTCCAGCTACCTCTTCATCACCGGCTGCAACATCGAGGACAGTCAGCAGTTCGGCGACCACGACACCGGGCTGTTCTTCATGCGGGTCCACTTCAGTGCGGACACCTCGGTGAGCGTCGACAAGCTGCGGGCCAGCTTCGCGGCGGTGGGCGACTCCTTCGGCATGGACTGGCAGATGCACCGGGCCGACGAGAAGATGCGGATCATCCTGATGGTGTCCAAGTTCGGGCACTGCCTCAACGACCTGCTCTTCCGCTCCCGGATCGGCGCGCTGCCGGTCGAGATCGCGGCGGTGGTCTCCAACCACACGGACTTCGCCGAGCTGGTCGGTTCGTACGACATCCCGTTCCGCCACATTCCGGTCACCCGCGATACCAAGGCCCAGGCCGAGGCGGAGCTGCTGGAGCTGGTGCAGACGGAGAACGTCGAGCTGGTGGTCCTCGCCCGCTATATGCAGGTGCTCTCCGACGATCTGTGCAAGGCGCTGTCCGGCCGGATCATCAACATCCACCACTCCTTCCTCCCGAGCTTCAAGGGCGCCAAGCCGTACCACCAGGCGCACGCCCGCGGTGTGAAGCTCATCGGTGCCACCGCGCACTATGTGACCGCCGACCTCGACGAGGGCCCGATCATCGAGCAGGAGGTCGAGCGCGTCGGCCACGAGGTCACGCCGGACCAGCTCGTGGCGATCGGCCGGGACGTCGAGTGCCAGGCGCTGGCACGGGCGGTGAAGTGGCACAGCGAGCGCCGGGTGCTGCTCAACGGCAGCCGGACGGTCGTCTTCGCGTAAGCGCCCGTACGTGCTCGTGAGTGCCCGCAAGCGCCCATAAGCCCGAGACTCCGAGAGCACTCGCCCGCAGAGCCCGTACCGGGCGTGGAAGGCGGGCGGCCGGGCGCGTTGCCGCAGGGGCCTGTCCGGTGGATCGGAGGCGGACAGGCCCTCGCTCAGAGGCGGGACAGTGACGCGGTCGCGAACAGGACCTCGCGGATCGCGTCGCGTTCGCCGTGCTGACCCGCGGCGGCCTCCTCGGGGGAGATGTGTCCGGCGGCCAGCTGGCAGAACTCGGCGCTGTCCAGGGCGATATGGGCGACCGTGCGGTCCGGGGTGCCGAGCGCGGCCGGTGAGTCCAGCGCTATGTACCAGTGGCCGCCGCCGTTGCCCTCGACCTCCAGATGGAGCGTACGGCCCGGGGCGCCCGCCTCGACCAGCCGCTGCGGCGGCGCGGCCAGCCCGGCCCGCCGGCGGTCGGCCAGTGCGCTGGGCAGCAGCCGGGCGGCGAGGTCGACCATCCGGTGGAGGTGGCCGGAAGCCGGCGGCTCGTACGGATAGTCCACCGCCTCCGCGATGTCCCCGGCATGCACCCAGCACTCGAAGGCGCGGTCCAGGAACGAGTCGCGCAGCGTGAGCCGGAACTCCCCGTACGGCACGGCGAGTTCGGCCACCTTGTCGCCGGCGAACGACACCTGCCGCATCAGCGCATAGCTCTGGTCGCGCCATGGTGCGTGGAGGGCGAGCGGGCTCTGCTCCTCGTCCGGCGTCCGCCAGAACGTTTCCGTACGGATGAGGGGGTCCGGGGTACCCGGCGGGGCGGCCGTGCCGAGCGGGTCGGGCAGCCCGAGAGCCGTCGCGACCAGGCCGTCCACCGCCATCAGATGCCCTATGACACCGGCGACGGTGGACTCCCGCTGGACCGGGCGCTCACCCTCGAACCAGCGCAGCCGCACCGGAGCACGCCACTCCGCCTCGCCCATGTCGCGCAGCAGCGCGTCCAGTTTGGCGGTCTCCGCGTCGTACGGCGTCGCCCACTCGGGCACCGGGATACGGGCCGGGCGGCGGCCCAGGCAGCCCTCCAGTACACGGGAGCGCAGCAGCGGATCGAGGTCGAGGCTGTCGGCGGGATGCAGCAGCCCGACGGCATCGCGCAGCCGCAGCGCCTCGTCCGCGCAGGAGGCGCAGTCGGTCAGATGCGCCTCGACCGCGGCCGTCTCCTCGGCGGAGCAGGCCGACAGGGCCCAGGCGCCGAGCAGCGACTTGAGGATCCGGTGCGGCGGGGCGGGCGCCGGGACGGCGAGGGGTGCGGGAGCGGTCAGCTCGGTCCCGGGCTCGGCTTCCGGTTCGCGGGGGCCGCCGCCGGTGTCCTTCACCGGGTCGCGGACGGGTACCGGCGGGGCGTCCGGGAGCGGGCCGCGGTCCTCGGCTGCGGTGCGCGGTGAGGGTATCCGCGGCCGTTCGCCGGGGCCGCCGGGGAGTTCGTGGCCGTCCCACTCGTCCGGGCCGTTCACAGGGACCGTCCATGGCCCGGGCCGCCGGGCGGTGCGGAGCTCCCCGGGCCGGTGTGCCGGCTGTGCGGCGGGCGCGGTCCGCGGGGAGCGTGTGGTGCCTGCGACGCATGGGGCGAGGCGGGGGCGGAGCGCGGGGCGGGTGTGGCGCGGTGGGCGGGCGGCAGCGCCTGGTGGTTGTGGGCGGTGGACAGCAGCTGCAGGCCCAGGCGGAGCCGGCGCCGGGCCTCGTCCTCCGTGACGCCGAGGTCGGCGGCGGTCTGGCGGTAGTCCCGGCGCTGGAAGTACGCCAGCTCCAGGGCGGCCCGCAGGGGTGCGGGCATGGACGTGACGATGAAGTCGGCGCGGGCCGCGGTGGAGGCCTCGCGGATCTTCTGCTCTATTTCGGCGGGCGCGGGGGCGTCGGGCCCGCAGTCGCGCGCCGAGGCCGCCTCGGTCTGGCGCAGCCGCTGGACGGCCTGATGGCGGGTGACGCCGGCGACCCAGGAGCGCAGCGGGCCCTGCTTGGGGTCATAGGAATCCGGGTGCTCCCAGATGTAGCCGAACACCTCGCGGGTGACGCGGTCGGCGGCGTCCTCGTCGTCCAGGACGCGATAGGCGAGGCTGTGCACCAGAGAGGCGAAGCGGTCGTAGAGCTCACCGAGCGCAGCCGCCTCACCATGGGCGAGCCGCTGCTGCATCCGCCTGTCCCACCGCGGTGGGGCGTCGTGTCCCATCGGATCCCCATCCCTGCCCGTCGCCTCCGGGCTCACACCTCAGCCGTCACTCCTGCACCCGCACTTGCCCGGATCTGTGTGCACCCTCACAGTTCCGCCGTGCCATCGAATGTAATGCGCGGCTCTGACAACACACGCTCCTTTGCGGCAAACCGAGCCCTGAGGGTTACGGGGATGGTAAAGCCCTGACGGGGCGATGCCCATCGCTTTGTGGCGATAATGCCCGATCGCATCGGATCGATGTGGATCGTTCGTGCCCGTATGGGGCCATGTGTTATCCGTGTGTGACCGGATGTCGGCGAATAGTCGGCGTCGTCGGGGCATAGCCTTAGGCGGACTGCCTGTTGCGCCAAGGGTTCGGAAGAGTTTCAGGGGAGAGGGGCCGGGCAGTCGAGGCGGGGAAGGGTGAGTTCCGGATGCAACCCCGGTTCATCCGGTACGAAAGCGAGCGAAAGGCTTCGAGCGCGTGTCGTTGAAGGTGGCAGAAGACGAAAAGGGCCCATGGGCCGTACTCCAGGTGTCCGGTGAGATGGACCTGGTCACGTCACCGGCGGTGCGCCAGCATGTGCACGACGCGGTGGCCGACGGGCGGAGATCTCTGGTGCTCGATCTCTCCGAGGTACGGTTCTGCGATTCCAGCGGCGTGGGCGTACTGATCGCCGCCCGCCGTCTGATGCGCTCCTGTCAGGGGCGGCTGCGGCTGATCCTCCCCGCCCAGGGCGCCGTGGACGGCTCGCACGTCAACCGTGTGCTGGCCGCACTGGGTGTACGCCGGCTCTTCGAGGTCTACCCGGACCTGCACACCGCCGTCGACGAGGCCGCCGCACCGCTCTCCGCCTGACGCATCCGGGACACGCCCCTGCCGCGCCGTCCCTCCGGGATGCGCCCCTTCCGCCTCCCACGAGCCAGGGCCTCGCACGGGGCCTTACGGCTCACGCGGCCCATCCGCCGCACGAGTCCTTCCGCTCGCCCGCCCGCGCCGCCCCGATCACCCCGCTCCGTACGGGAATTCCGCCCGCACGACGAAGCCGCCCTCGGAGGTGCGGCGCGCCTCCAGCGTCCCGCCGAGGCTCTGGGCGCGCTCACGCAGCCCCACCAGACCGTGTCCGCCCCCGGGAAGCGCGGGGGCCGTCGCCGTCGCGTCCGGCGGCCCGTTCCGTATCTCCACCCGCAGCCCGTGCGCCGTACGGCCCTCCTCGGCCGCCTCCGCCCCGTCCGCCCCCGCGCCCCGGACCACGTCCACCGGATCCACCCGCACCCGGACCCGCGCCCCCGGTGCATGCTTGCGGACGTTGGTGAGCGCCTCCTGGACCGTGCGGAAGGCCGCCCGCTCCACCGTCTTCGCGCCCCTCACACCGCCGGCGCCGGCCACCACACCACCCTCGTACGTCACATCGAGCGCGCTCATCTCGATCAGCCGCGGCAACTCCTCCAGATCGGGCTGGGGAGCCAGGCCGCGCGCCTCCGCCACCTCGCCGCCGTCCGCCCGCAGCACGCCCACCATGTGCCGCAGCTCCTCCAGCGTCCGTACGGACAGCTCCCGGATCGTCCTGGCCCCCGCGCGCGCCTCCGCGTCCTCCGTGCTGACCTGCACCGCCCCCGCCTGCAGGCTGATCAGGCTGACCTGATGGGCCACCACGTCGTGCATCTCGCGGGCGAGCCGGGCGCGTTCGGTGGTCTTGACCCGGTCCGCGAGCAGCCGGTCCTCACGCCGCAGGCTGCGGGTCAGATCCTCCACGCGGGAGGCCAGTTCCCGGCGGGTGCGCACCAGCAGGCCCAGGGCGATGGGTGCGGCCGAGGTGACCGTGGCGTCGATCAGCACCAGGGTGTTCTCGCGGTACGCGGTGAGTTCGAAGTCGGAGATCGGATACGGGAAGAAGTGCGCGGCGATCAGCAGCAGCGCACAGATGCCGAGCCGCACCCGGCCGGGCCGGCGGGCGGCCAGTGTGTAGAGCGCGATCATCGGCGCGAACCAGATGTAGCCGATGTAGAGCCCGGGAAGGGTGAAGAGAAAGACCATCAGCGGAAAGCGCCGGCGGATCAGCAGGGCGGCCGCGGCCAGCATCGAGACGCCCAGCTCCAACCCGAACTGGACGCCGTTGACCAGCATCGCGTCGGCGACCGCTAGCAGTACCGGGACCGCCAGCGGAGCGGCCTTGCGCAGCCGCCGCCCCCACACCCCACGCGCCGCCGCCCGCCACCACCCGGCGTCGCGCGCCGCCGCCCCACGGCCGGGCGTCCGCAGACCGCCCCGTCTGCCGCTCCCGCCCCGCGCCCTCACCACGCCCCCCGCGGATCGCCGGCCACCAGACCCGCACGGTCGGCGACGATGGCCGCCTGGATGCGGTTGATCCCGCCCAATTTGGCCAGCAGGGCGCGCACATGGTCCTTGACCGTACTGGGGGCGAGCCCCATCCGGTCGGCTATCTGGGCGTTGCCCAGACCCTCGCCGAGCAGGGCGAGCACCTGCGACTCCCGCGGGGTCAGCCCGCTCACCGCCCGGTTCGCGGCGGCTTGGTCCTCGGAGGTCAGATAGCCCCCGATCACCGCACGGGTGACACCGGGGTCGAGCACGCTGCCGCCCGCCGCCAGCGTCCGCACGGCCCGTACGAGTTGTTCCGGATCGGAGTCCTTGAGCAGAAACCCGGCCGCCCCTTCGCGCAGCGCCGCCGTCAGATACTCCTGGGCGTCGAAGGTGGTCAGCATCGCCACCGCGGGCGGCTCCGGGGCGGCGCGCAGCCGGCGCAGTACGGTCAGCCCGTCCACGTCCGGCATCCGGATGTCCAGCAGCACGACGTCGGCCGCGCACCGCAGCACGGTCTCCACGGCCTCGGCGCCGCTGCAGTCCGCGACCATCTCGATGTCCGGGTCGGTCCCCAGAATCATCCGCAGTCCGGATCTGACCAACCGCTCGTCGTCCACCACAGCGACACGGATCACCGGCCGCCCCTTTCTCCTTCGCGCCCACCCGAGCGCGCGGAACCGCCCCGCGTCGCGCGGTTCCGCTTCCCTGTCGTCCAGGACCGCCCTGCGGCGGACCCGTACCCCCGCCGAGCGGCGGGGGTGAGCCCGCGACCTCTGGAGGATGCCGCGGGGAGGACCCCACGGGCAGAGTGGTTCTCATGCTGCACCACTGAAGAGGCCACAAGCCCGGGACGCGTTGCAGTTCACATCGGCGGCCGCCGCGACCCCCACACGCGGCGGCCGCTTCGCGCGTGCGGGGGCGGTTCGGAGGGGGATCTCCCCCGCACGCCGGGAAAGCCCTTGGCGCTTCCTCAAAACACCTGGTCAGGCGGGGTGTTGTCGCTTCCCGGCCGCGCGCCCCGGCTCTCCGCGACCCGTAAGGCGTCCCGCAGCGCCGCACTGAGCTGAGCCGACAAAAACCGCAACTGCCGCGCGTCCACCGCCGGATCGTCGATCAGAACCCGGGCATGCTCCAGCAGCCCGACGCCCATCCTGAGTTGCAGCGCCTCTACCTGATCGGCCCGCCCGGAAACATAGCCGTCGTCCCGGTCCGTGAGGAGATAGCAGGGTTTGTCGTCCGGCCCCGTCCAAGGGAGCAGCCGAGGGGTGCGGGGTGCGCTCATCGGACGGCCTCCGCTTGCGCGTTCTGCGGGTACGCCCGGAGGCGGCTGCGGACGGGGGAAGCGTGTGTCACGTCGACCTGCTTTCGTCGGGTGGGCATGGCCCTCCGGGCCGTTGGCGGCGGCTGTGGGGCCCGTCGTTCTTGACGATGCGGCAACGCTAGGCAGGGGCCGGTGCCCCGGACAGTGACGCGCTGTGCCACTTTCCGCCCCTGCTGGGACGCCCTGTCCTACCCGTCGATATCGAGACGGCCGGCCAGCTCCGTGAGCGGTGAGGTGCGCCGTCGTTCGCGGTTGCGCAGGTCGGCCACCAGGCGGCGGCTCGTGGAGTGGTAGCGCATCCATTCGGGCGCGGTGCGCTCGGCGGTGAGCAGTGCCTGGAGTGCGCCGTCGTCCTTGTGCAGATCGGCGAAGGCCAGGGCGCGGTCCACATGGAACCGTGCACGCCAGGTCGGGGGCAGCGCGTGCAGCTCGGGCACGGTGCGTGAGGTGCGCAGTGCCTCGGCGCTCTCCTCCATCTCCACCAGGAAGTTGACCTTGGCCACGCCGACGTTGGTCGGGCCGAACGGCGTCGCGTAATCGAGGCGGTCCGTGCCGATCCCGGCCGCGGCCGCGCTCGCCATGGCGAGCAGGTCCCGCACCGTGTCGCGCCGCTCCAGACGGACCGCGGCCGTTGCCGCACGGAGCAGCAGGATGCCCCACAGGGCCAGTTCGAGCGGCGGGGAGCGGAATCCGGGCTCGATGCGTTCGGCGGCGTTCAGCGCGACGCGCTCGGCGTCGGCCAGCCGCCCCTGCTTGGTGAGCACCCAGGCGAGGCTGGAGAAACCGACGGTCTCCAGGTGCGGGTCGTCGCCCTTGGCTGCCGCCGCCATCGACCGTTCGAGGGCGGTGAACGCGGCGTCCTCCTTGCCCAGCGCCGTCAGCGTCGTGGCGGCGACCTGATACGCCTCGGCCAGGACCGAGTGGGACGCGGCGGCCTCGGTCCCCGTGGTGGCGCGGGCGGCTGCCTTGGCATCCCTGATCAACTGCGGCAGCAGCGCGCCGATTTCCGCCATCCGTCCGTCGCGGCGGATGCGCTCCGTCGAACGCAGAGAGGCCCGCAATGCCGCGATGCCCGGTGGATCCTCGGGGTCCGGATCGTCGCCCAGCAGGTCGGACACCGGCGAGACGGCCTGCCGCAGCGCCAGGACGGAGGGCTGTTCGTCCGCACTGCGCACCTCGAAGGTGGCAGGCTGCCCGACGAGGGCGGACGGCTCCACGTCCAGGGCTCTGGCCAGCGCGTTGAGCGTCGTCAGCCGCGCCGTGCGACGTACGCCCTGTTCGAGCTTGCGGACGATATCGACGCACAGGCCCGCCCGCTCGGCGAGGCCCTCCTGCGTCAGCTTCCGGCGTGCGCGCAGCCGGGCGATGCGCTCACCGATGCCGGGTTCCTCGTACCACTCCATGGCCACCCCCGCGGGAAGGACGTGCCGACCACGCTACGCCCGCGCACGGCGGCCCC
>NZ_JBICXQ010000053.1:0-26578 GCF_043200375.1 Streptomyces sp. NPDC048434
GCCGGGCATACGGAAGCCGGCGCACGTCACCCGTTCCCCCGGGCGGGGGGGGGGGGGGGCGCCCCCCCCCCCCAACCCCGCGGCGGGCCCGGGGGGGGGGGGGGGGGGGGGGCGGCGGGGGCGGGGCGGCGCCCGGGGGGGGGGGGGGGCGCCCCCCCCCCCCGCCGGTGGCCGGGACCCCGTGGGGGTCCAGCCGCGCTCCACAACGGTGTCCCCGGTCAGCGGGCCCCGTGCACCGGGGCGATCTCCTCGATCCGGTGGGCGAGGCCGAAGTCGAGATGGGTGATCCGGCCGCCGATGCTGTGCGTGTTCACCGAGACGGCGAGCCGGTTGTACCCCAGCGTCAGATCGGCGTGATGACCCAACTCCTCCTGGATCTGCGCGATATGGATGACCATGGCGGCGGCCGGAAAGTGCCCGTGGAAGGCGTAGCCGCGGCACAGCATCCCGCCCTCGACGGACCAGCCGGGCAGCTCCGCGAGACGGTCCTCGATCTCCTTGAAGCTGAGCGGTTCCAGCTGAGCATTCATGGCGCTTGCCTCTCGCCGTGTGCCGGCTGCCGATGAGCCGGTTCCCGATACGCATGGATGTACCGGCCGCCGCCCCTCTGCCGCGACGGCCCCGACAAGTCCAGCGTGGCACGCCGGCGACCATTTCGCGCACCCACGGCACACGCCCCGCCCGTAACGCCCGCCGCACCGGCCCTCGACTACCGTCCCTCCCATGACAACTGCTGCGGCGTCCTCGCCGGAGACGACCACGGGCGTGGGCGCGTTGCTGCGCGAATGGCGCGACCGGCGCCGCATCAGCCAACTGGAACTGGCGCTGCGCGCCGACTCCTCCGCCCGCCACATCAGCTTCATCGAGACCGGCCGCTCCCGCCCCAGCCAGGAGATGGTGCTCCGCCTCGCCGAACACCTCGACGTCCCCGTACGGGAACGCAACGCCCTGCTGATCGCAGCGGGCTACGCCCCGACCTTCCCGGAGACGCCCCTGGACGATCCGTCGATGGCCGCCCTGCGCTCCGGCATGGAACGCCTCCTGACCGGCTACGAACCCTTCCCCGCCCTGGTGGTCGACGGGACCTACCACGTACAGGCGGCGAACCGCGGCATCACCGTGCTCCTGGAAGGCATCGATCCCGCCCTCCTCCAGCCCCCGCTGAACTCCATGCGCCTCACCATGCATCCGGACGGCCTGGCCCCCCGCATCCGCAACTACCGGGAATGGCGCGCCCACCTCCTGGCCCAGATGGAGCGCCAGTTGGCCCTGATGCGCTCCTCCCCCCTGCGCGCCCTGTACGACGAGGTGAGCGCCTACCCTCTCCCACCGGGCGGCCGCGAGACGGCATCCGTCGGCGAACACGCCCCCTTCGCCCTGCCCATGATGATCGAACACCACGACACCGTGCTGTCCTTCCTCTCGGCCATCGCCACCTTCAACACCCCGATGGATGTGACCGTCTCCGAACTGGCCGTGGAGACCTTCCTGCCTGCCGATCCGGAAACGGCCGCCGCTCTGCAGAAGATGGCCCGGTAGCGGACGCCCGCCCATGGCTCCGGGCGCTCACTCGAAGTTTCGCAAGCTCTCGCGCCATATCTCTTCGTTCGACCTGTGACCTGTTGTTGAGCTGCCGGCAGTTGTCATCGTCGGGCAACGTCGGGCACCCTTCCACGGCTCTGCCCGTAGGGTTTCGCCCATGGTGCCTGCGACTGTCCGCGAGTGGCGCGACGAGGAGGGGTGGGGCGTGCTCGACTCCCCCGAGACACCCGGCGGCTGCTTCGGCCACTACTCCGACATCCAGATGGCGGGCTTCCGCACACTGTCGCCCGGACAACGGATCGACCTCACATGGGAAGCCCCCGGCTTCACACAGGATGGGTACGACTACCGCGCAGTGACCATCGTGCCTCGGTCTGCCTGACATCCACACCTGACATCAACGACGGTGCACGCCCACGGTCTCCCCCAGCCCGCCGTGCCCTCGGGCCCTCTACCGTCGCATGCAGCGGCGCCCGGTTGCTCGCACTCCTAAAAGCGGTGGTCAGCCCGCTGCGCTGTACCGCAGCGAAGCGCAGCAATCGCGGTGATCCCGGCCGACCGGCACCGGCCGCGAGACCGCTGAAGAACATCTGAGCGGACCTCAGCGAACTCCCCGCCGGTGGTTCGCAACGACGGGGTCGGCAGTGGATCGCAGACGTATCGTGAGGCGCGTGCGCAACGAGAGACACGACGAGCCGCTGTCTGGTGAGGAACTGGAGTTGTTCCTTCAGTACCTTCACCGCTTCGCACGGCACGACGTAGATCTGTTCGCCCTCTTGGAAGTTGGCGACCCCGCCTACCCCCGCTACCTGACATTGACCAGCGAGCCCGCTCCCGGCGTTGACCGGTCCGCATACCGCCGTCCCTGAGCCATTCCGTCCAGTCAGGGCTACAGATCAGAAGGGGCGCTCGTGCCCGTTGCCGGCCCGCACACCCGGTGAATCACGGGGAATTCGGGTACGTGACGGGGCCGTCAAACGGGCCACTCGAAGTGCCACCGCAGCAGGTCAGGGCCCAGATCGCGGTCTATCGCCCGGTCGTGTTCGCGGAGCATCCGCATGACGGTGGCGGGCGAGGGATGCCGGCCCTTTTCGCGCCCGTGGTGATGACGAGGCGCTTGGCGATGTCGCGCAGACTCATCTCCTGGTTGCGGAGGTGGAGGGCCATGGACAGCATGTCGTCCTTGAAATGACCCGGCTCGCCGCCCAACCACCCAACAGAGCGACGGCACCGCTTCCCCCCACCCAGTAAGGAACCACGCCATGACCACCCCGCACGCCTTCCCCCTGGAGCCCACCCCGATCCATGTGTCCGACGAGGTCCTCGATGACCTGCGCGCCCGGCTCGCACTGACCCGTCCGCCGCTGGACGAGGGGAATGGGGACTGGTCCTACGGCGTCCCGGACAGCTATCTCCGTGAGCTGGTCGCCTACTGGCGGGACGGCTACGACTGGCGCAAGGCCGAGGCCGCCATCAACGCCTACGAGCACTACCAGGTGAGCGTCGACGGTGTCCCGGTGCACTTCATGCGCAAGCCCGGCCACGGCCCCCGCCCGATCCCGTTGATCCTCACCCACGGCTGGCCGTGGACGTTCTGGCACTGGTCGAAAGTGATCGACCCGCTCGCCGACCCGGCCGCGTTCGGCGGTGACCCCGCCGACGCGTTCGACGTCATCGTGCCGTCCCTGCCCGGCTTCGGTTTCCCCGGTCCGCTCACCGGTTTTCCGGACGTCAACTTCTGGAAGGTGTCCGACCTCTGGCACACCCTGATGACCGAGACCCTGGGATACGAGAAGTACGCCGCCGGGGGCTGCGACATCGGCGGGATCGTCTCCAGCCAGCTCGGCCACAAGTACGCCGACGAGCTGTACGGCATCCACATCGGCTCCGGGCTGCCGCTCGACTTCTTCACCGGCCCCCGCGCCTGGGACCTCGCCCGGAATCGGCCCCTCACCGACGACCAGCCCGCCGACGTCCGCGCCCGCATCATCGAGCTGGAGCACCGCTCGGCGTCCCATCTCGCCGTGCACATGCTCGACGGCGCCACCCTGGCCCACGGGCTGAGCGACTCCCCCGTCGGACTGCTCGCCTGGTTGCTGGAGCGCTGGAACGCCTGGAGCGACAACCGCGGCGACGTCGAGTCCGTCTTCACCAAGGACGACCTGCTCACCCACGCCACAATCTACTGGGTGAACAACTCCATCGCCACGTCGATGCGTTACTACGCCAACGCCAACCGCTACCCCTGGGCCCCCGCCCACGACCGCACCCCGGTCGTACAGGCCCCGGTCGGCCTCACCTTCGTCACGTACGAGAACCCGCCCGGCATCCACACCGCCGACGAGCGCGTCCGGGCATTCAAGGCCGGCCCGCAGGCCGATTGGTTCCACCACGTCAACGTCAACGCCCACGACCGCGGCGGCCACTTCATCCCCTGGGAGAACCCCGACGCCTGGGTGAGCGACCTGCGCCGCACCTTCCACGGCCGCAGGCCCTGAACGACCCTGCGGGCCGGTCCGGCGACGGGCCAGGCGAGCGAACGTTGCTCGGCGTGGCGTGCGCGTCGGGCGTAGCTTCTGCGCAGCTCACGGATGACATGGCGCAGTAGCCACGGTGCGAGGGGAGCCTCAGCGGCCATGCAAGCCCACGCGGTGTGACGCAACATCAGGTGTCGCTCACCCGCCGCGCGCCGCCCCGCGACGGAGCTCCAGCGAGCGGCGTTGAGGTGGCGCGTACGGAACGAGGGCCTCGATCGGCCACCTCTCACCACCTGGCAGACACCAGCCTGAAGCCGCCGGGGTTGGGTGCCGATCAGGGCGCCCGTCCCGGAAGAGCGCTGCCTCCTCGGAACCCCGCTCTCCGGGGGTGTGTTAAACAGGGAGTAATCAAAGGGGTACATTGCAGCAGCTCAAGCTCGGAATCATGTCGCAGACCCGCAAAGAGAACGAGCATCGTCTGCCGATCCACCCGGCGCACTTCGAACGCATCGACGCCGATCTCCAGCCCAGCATCTATCTGCAGACCGGTTACGGAGAGCACTTCGGTGTCCCGGACAGCCAGATCGCACCGTTCGTCGCCGGTTTCCGCCCACGCCAGGAGCTGATCGCGGAGTGTGACGTCATCCTGCTGGCCAAACCGCTGCACCAGGATCTGGCGGAGCTGCGGGACGGGCAGGTGCTGTGGGGGTGGCCGCACTGCGTGCAGGACGAGAAGGTCACGCAGGCCGCCATCGACCGCAGGCTCACCGTGATCGCCTTCGAGGCGATGAACCACTGGACCAGGGAAGGTTCGTTCAACCTGCACGTCTTCCACAAGAACAACGAGCTGGCCGGCTACTCGTCGGTGCTGCACGCCATGCAGCTGACCGGTGCGACCGGTGACTACGGGCGCCGGCGGCGTGCGGTGGTGATCGGCTTCGGGGCCACCGCCCGCGGCGCGGTCACCGCACTCAGCGCGCTGGGGGTTCACGAAGTGGACGTGCTGACTGCCCGCGGCGTCACCGCCGTGAGCTCACCGATCCACTCGGCGCGGATCGTGCACTTCCACCATGACGTGGCCGACGACACCCTCGCCCCGCGGCGCAGCATCGCGCTCACCGAGGACGGCCCTGAACCGCTGGCTGAGTTCCTCGCCCGGCACGACATCATCGTCAACTGCGTGCTCCAGGACACCGCGGCGCCGCTGATGTTCCTGATAAAGGAGGACCTCCCGAAGCTCGCGCCCGGCACCCTCGTTATCGACGTCTCCTGCGACGAGGGCATGGGCTTCGACTGGGCCCGGCCGACCACCTTCAACGACCCGATGTTCACCGTCGGCGACCACGTCCACTACTACGGCGTGGACCACAGCCCCTCCTACCTGTGGGACGCGGCGACCTGGGAGAACAGCGAGGCGCTGATCCCGTTCCTGCGGCCGGTCCTCGAAGGACCGTCCGGCTGGGACGGTGACGGCACGATCCGCCGGGCGATCGAGATCCGCGGCGGCATCGTCCAGAACCCCGCGGTCCTGGCCTTCCAGCACCGCGCCGAGCAGTACCCGCACGCGTTGGTCTGAGCCGGCGCCGCCCGGTCGACGGCTTACCCGGTGTGGGTACGACGTCGACCGGGCGCTCCCCGCCTTCCGTCAGCACGACGACGCCACCCTTCCGGGCGATTTTCTTCAGGTGCCGGCGGAACAGGCCGGGGACCGGCGGGGGTGCGGTGCAACCACCCCCGGTCCGCCAGGCGCTGCGGCCTGAGCGTGGGCCGTCCCCGGGCCCTGGAGGCCGCCATCGATGGCGGACGGCCAAAGGGGATGTCCAGCCTCCACACCACTCGGGCGCCTGGGCCTCCTCGGGCGATCCGCCGCCTGGATGGACCACGTCTGCCCCCGAAGGACCGGCCGCGGTAAGCGTCAAGTGCCCTTCTGATTTGACGACTTGGCCTGGGAATCGCAGATGTCGGGTCATGAGCGGGACGCCGGTGGCGTGGGATCGCTCCTGTCGGCCCACGCAGCCCGTTCCGGCAGCGGAGTTCTTAGGATGGATGGCATGCGTTGGGGGAAGCGTCCGCGTTGGGCATGGTGGGTGACGGCGATATACGTCGTCGGATTCCTGGAAGGGGCGGGGGCACACGCGTACTTCGTGGTCACCGGCGGCCTGCATGCGTATGACTACGCGCCCGCACCTGCGCAACTGCTGTTCCACGGGCTGCTCTTGGCCGATCCCCTCGTCGCCCTGCTGGTCGCCTGGGGGTACCCCGGCGGGCCGCTCCTCGGGGCGGTCGTCATGCTGGACGTGGTGGCGAACTGGTGGATCCAGTGGAGTGCCGTTCTCGCGGATCCTGCCGCCTATCTTCGTCCCGTCGGGCTGTCGGCGATCACCGTCTTCGGGGTGTTCGTCCTCGCCACCGCACTCCCCTTGAGCCGTGCGCCGGCCTCTCTTCCTGATGTCGAATCCACCGGACGCCGACACCCGAGCATGAAGTGAACGCGGCGTACCAAAGCCCCCTCATGCCGAAGCGGAGAGGGGGCGTGGTGTCGGGTTCGTGGGGTCAGGAGAGGACGGCGGTGAGGGAGATCGTGGTGCCTGCGAGGGCCTGGCTCACCGGGCAGTTGACCTTGGCGTCCTCGGCCGCGGACTTGAAGGCGGACTCGTCGATGCCGGGCACCTGACCCTCCACGGTGAGGTGGATTCCGGTGATGCCGGTACCCGGCTGGAAGGTGACCGCGGCTTTCGTCGTGAGCAGGGTCGGGGGGTTTCCGGCCTCGGTGAGAGTGTTCGCCAGGGCCATCGAGAAGCAGCTGGAGTGGGCGGCGGCGATCAGCTCCTCGGGGCTGGTCTTCCCGTTGGGGTCCTCGGCGCGAGAGGCCCAGGTCACGGGGAAGTGTCCGACTCCCGAGGAGTCGAGCGTGACCTCCCCGAAGCCCTTGAACAGTTCGCCTTCCCATTCGGTGTGAGCGTTACGTGTAGTGGCCACGGTGAATCCCTCCTGTGTACGGATGACGTCTCCCCGATCGTCCGCCCTGTGGCGGTATGCCCGGGTTCACGACGCGCCGTACGGCACGACTCCACCCTCCGCCTCGGTACGCGCACGAGACGTCGCCGGGGCGGGCAGCGTCCGGCGGTGCCTGACGCGGTCCCTGTCTGTCCACGTCGTCCCGGACGCGGTCCCTTCCTCTCCCCGTCGGCCCCTGACCGCCCCCGTCACTCCCCTGACAGCCTCGGTCACTCCCCGTCGGCCCCTGCTACTCACCGTCCTGTCGGGCTGCCCTGTCGATCCCCGTCTCTGCCCACGTCGGTCCCCGTCGGTCACCGTGCCGCCGTAGGGCTTCCCGGGCCTTGCGGAGACAAGGCCGGCCCCGTTGATCGAGGACCTTGCGCAGAACGTGCACAGAACGTGGGGCGGCATAGCCTGGGAGGTATTGCCACGCTTGCCCCGTCCCCATGTCGCTGGGCGGCATCCGGCGGCGACTGCGGTGAGCAACGCCGACGAGAGGACAAGCCATGAGCGCCTCGACCCCCGACGAAAATTCGCCCCCGACCGAGGAACCTTCCACCAACGGCACGCAGTCCGCAGCGGAGGAGGCGAACACCCAGGCCGCTCTGATCGAGCTCGCGACCAGCGTGGCCCTGCTGCCGCAGGCACCGCCGGCCGAGGGCGAGGAAGAGCGTCCCGAGGGTGCCATCTCGCTGCCGGTGATCGAACAGGACGGCAATCGCTACGTTCCCGTCTTCACGACCGAGGATGCGCTGCTGGCGGCCGGCGGAGATCTCGACGCGGCGCTCCGCATCCCTGTCGTCGACCTGGCCGCGAACTGGCCGGCGGACGACCTGTGGCTGGCGGTCGACCCGTCCACCGAGGAAGGCCTTGCCCTCCCCCCGGACCTGGTGCGGGCGCTGCCCGTCTTCAGCCAGCACGGTGGCGCGGCCGGCCAGCCGGGCGAGGCCGGGACGGAGGGGGCAGAGGGGGCAGAGGGAGGTGGCGCCGGAGAAGCCGGTCAGAAGCCGGCCGAATGATCCGCCCCCGTCCGTGCACCAGGGAACTCGTCCTCCCGAACATGAGGTCCGACAAGCACCGCGTCACGTCGACCGACACATAGCCGCTCACGCCCACCCACGACTACCGACTCACGTTCACCCACAACTGCCGACCCACGTCGAGCGACGAACTGCCGATTCCCGTCGACCGCGCGCCGTAGGTCCCCGTGCACCGGCCACCGCGGCCGTCGCTGAGCACCAGGGGGCAGGCACCACCCCCAGGTAGCGGTAACCCCCCGCCCGGCCCGGGGGTGAACCGGCTGTCGGGCAGTGGGCCGCGGCAGAAGACTCGGGGGTATGACGACGAGTCTTGACATCTCTTCCGGGCCCGCCGGTCCGGCGGCCGCCGGCAGCGACTTTGCGCGGTTGTCGCGGCGCATCGTGGCGGCCGGGCTGTTGAAGCGCCGGCCCGGGTACTACGTGGTGCGGCTGTCGGCCGTGAGTGCGGCGTTCGCCGGGGGCTGGGCGATGTTCTTCGCGCTGGGCGACAGTTGGTGGCAGCCGGCCGTGGCGGTGTTCCTGGCGTTTGTGTACGGACAGGTCGCGCTGGTCACCCATGATGTGGCGCATCGGCAGGTGTTCCGTCGGCGGCGGCCGAGTGGGGTCGGTGGGCGGCTGTTCGGCAATCTCGGGGTGGGGATGTCGTACGGCTGGTGGATGGACAAGCACACCCGGCATCACGCCAACCCCAACCATGAGGAGCTGGATCCGGATGTCGCGCCGGACATCCTGGTGTGGTCGCAGGGCCAGGCGCGGGCCGCCACGGGGCTGCCCCGCTTCATCGGCCGGTATCAGGCACAGTTGTTCTTCCCGTTGCTGACGCTGGAAGGGTTCAACCTCCGGGTGTCGAGCATCCGGGCGCTGCGGTCGCCCACCATGAAGCACTGGGGAAGCGAGGCGGCGCTGTTGCTGGCGCACATCGTGCTGTATCTCGCCGCGCTGTTCCTGGTGCTGTCACCCGGTAAGGCGCTGGCCTTTCTCCTCATCCACCAGGCCGTCTTCGGCGTCTACTTGGGGTGCACCTTTGCGCCCAACCACAAGGGGATGCCGACGCTGACGGGCGACGCGCGGCCGGACTTTCTGCGCCGTCAGGTACTGACCTCGCGCAATGTCCGGGGCGGAGTGATGACCGACTTCCTTCTCGGCGGGCTCAATTACCAGATCGAGCACCACCTCTTCCCGAGCATGCCGACACCGCATCTGCGCCGTGCGCAGAAGATCGTGCGGGCCTACTGCGCCGAGATCGGTGTCCCGTACCACGAGACGGGGCTGATCAGGTCGTACGCGGAGGCGCTGCGGCACTTGCGGCGAGCGGGGGAACCGCTTCGTGGTCCGCGGGCGTAGGCACGGTCGCCGTGGCCGTCGCCTCCGCCTGTCGCGTGGTACGCCGGGCCGCCATGAAGGCGTAGACGAGGATGCCGACGAACAGGAAGAGCACGCCCTGGTAGATCGCGGCGTAGCCGGCGCCGGCGACGAGCCAGAAGGTGAAGCCGAAGGCGGTCAGGGCGAGGGTCAGATCGCGGGCGAAGCGGGCGGGGCGGACCTTGTCGCGGCGGCCGGTGAGCAGGAAGTAGACCTGGGCGCCGGCGGCGAGGAGGTAGGGGACGGTCGCCGAGAAGGTGGTGATCAGCACCAGGATCTCGAAGACGCCGCCGGTACCGGTGAGGTAGTTGAGCACCGTCAGGGCGCTGGCCAGCACTCCGGCGGCGAGGACGCCGAAGGTCGGGACGCCGCGCCGCTTGGTCAGGAACGGTGCGGGGAACAGCCCGTCCTTGGCGGCGGCGTACGGGGACTGGGCGCTCATCAGGGTCCAGCCGTTGAGGGCACCGATGATCGAGACGACGGCGGCGATCGCGACGACGGTGCCGCCCCAGTGTCCGCCGAACATGGCGTTCACCGCGTCGGAGAACGGCGCCTGGGACTTCACCAGCTTGTCGTGCGCGACGGTGCCGAAGACGGCGACGGTGCCCAGGAGGTAGACCACGGCCGAGCCGACGGTGCCGAGGACGGTGGCCCGGCCGACGTTCCGCTCCGGGTCGCGGACCTCGCCGGCGCTCATCGCGGCGGACTCCACACCGACGTAGGAGTACAGGAGGATCGCGGCGGCCGCGGACATCCCGCCGACCGCGCTGCCGCTGCCCTCGTGGAACGAGCCGAGGTTGGCCGGGTCGAAGAAGAACAGGCCGACGACGGCGATGAAGAGGAGCGGGATGAACTTGAGGACGGTGGAGACCGTCTGGACCAGGCCGACGTAGCGGGTGCCGGCGAAGTTGGCGAGGGCCGGCAGCCAGAGCGCGACGAGGGCGATCGCGAGGTCGGCGCCGTCGGAGGGGTGGCCGGGGAGCAGGACGTGGACGTAGCCGACGATGGCGACCGCGAGCGCCGCGTTGCTGACCCAGGTCATGGTCCAGTACGACCAGGCGGAGAGGAATCCGGCGAAGTCGCCGAACGCCTCGCGCGCGTAGACGTAGGGGCCGCCGGTGTCCGGGTGGCGCTCGGCAAGCCGCCCGAAGACCAGGGCGAGGGCGACGGCGCCGACGGTCAGTACGCCGAAGGCGACCAGGCTGACGGTGCCGAACGGGGCCACCGAAGCCGGCAGCAGAAAGATGCCGCCACCGATGATGTTGCCCATCACCAGGCAGGTGGCGGTTCCCAGTCCGAAGCGGCGGGTGTGCCGGTCGTTCATGACGTGGCGGACCTCTCGTCGTGCGCTGTGCACCCGGGGTTACCGAGCAATGCACATGGTCGGCGATCGGCGGTGTCCGCCAAAATCAGCGGGTTTTGTCCCGTGGAGCGGGGTCCGGTGGTGAAAAACCTTCGGCCGGGGACGCCTTGTGCCGGAGTTCGTCCGTTCGGAGCCCCAGAGGCAGCTGCGGGCCATCGGCCTCCCGCAGCCAGCGGCGCAGCACCCGGTGTACCTGTTCGGCGCCGGTCAGCGGCTCGTCGTCGGGGGCCGGCGGGGTCAGCTCGACGGGCCAGAGGAGGAAGGGGTGGCTCTGGGCTCCGCCCAGACCGCCGTGCGAGCCGATCTGCTCCTCGAAGGCGTGTACCGCGCCGGTCGTCGGGTCGTAGGCGGAGTTGACCATGAGGTCGGCGGTGTGCGGGAAGCGGTCGGTGCGGCGTACGGCCTCGGCCGCGCCGGAGCCGAAGGGCGCCAGCGGGTCGGCGCCGACGATGTGGCCGGTGTCGAGGTGGTGCTCGGCGCCGGCCGGGCCGAGCACCACGGGGCCGTGTGCCGCGGAGCGGACCAGCAGAAAGCCGATGCCGGGGTGGTTGGCGAGAGTGCCGAGCAGTGCGGGGTGTCTGCGGTCCAGTTCCTCGCGGGTGATCCGGCCGGGCACGTCGGGGAAGGACACCAGGCCGAGGTTTCCGGAGGCCAGCACGAGGGGGTGGGAGGGGCCCGGACCGTCCGTCGTCTCCGGGCGGCGCCCCTCCTCCTCCGGGCGGTGCAGCGCGGCGCGCGCCGCCTCCCTGGCCTCGGCTCCGCTCCGCGTCCGGCCGGCGCGGCGGGGCACCGGCAGCCCGCATCCGGCGCGTACGAGATCGCCCAGGCTCAGCCCGTAGCGCTCCAGGAACGTCGGGCCGTGGCTCTGGCCGTGGTCCGAGAGCAGCACGATGCGGTAGGGGCGCGGGGCGTGCCGGGCGGCCCTGGCGAACAGGGCGATGGCCCGGTCGAGGCTGTGCAGCACCTGGAGGGCGTCGCGGTGTGCGGGCCCGGAGTGGTGCGCCACCTCGTCGTACGCGACCAGGTCGGCGTAGACGGCGGTGCGGCCGGCGAGCATGTCGCCGATGACGGGGTAGAGGCCGCCCCGGGCGACCCGGGGCAGCTCGCGGCGGAAGCGGGTGCGCAGCGAGCTGGACGATCTCGCGGGCGACCTCGGCGACGAAGGAGACGGCGGTACGGGTCGCGTTGGCCGGGTCGGAGAAGTAGGCGAAGTAACCGGCGCGGGAGCGGTTGTACTTGCCGCGCCGGGCCGCCACCGACATCACCAGGGCGACCTGGTCGGCGCCGCCGCTGAAGAGGTTGCCGCGGCTGGCGCCGTCGTAGGCGAGCAGCCCGCCGTCGCCGGTGCGCGCGATGGCGCGGCGCTGGAGCTCGGCGGCGCCGGTGGGCCGGTTGCTGACGACGAGCGTGCGGGTGTCCTTCTCGTACCAGCGGAAGGCGGGCAGATCCTCGTTGCTGCCGTGCAGGAGCGCGAGCTGGCTGGCGCCGGTCTGGCTGGACCAGTCGGTGCGCCAGGGGGTGAGGCGGTGAGTGTCGCTCCGCCAGCGGGCGACGGTGGCCATCAGCGGCCGGTCGCCCTCGGTGGCCTCGCGCAGCAGGTCGTGGCCCAGCCCGTCGAGCTGGAGGAAGACCGTGCCGGGGGTGGCCGGGTGCCGGGGGGCGCCGGACCGGCGGCGGCGTCCGGCGAGCCGGACCAGCCTGCGGTGGTACGCCTCGTCGTTGTGCACCGCCAGGAAGCCGGCGGTGGCCGAGGAGGCCGCGGACATCACCGCCGCGACGATCACCGCGGTCTCCGGTGCGGCCTGTCCGCGTCCCTCGGGGATCAGATCGAGGGCGAGCAGCAGCAGGGAGCCGTTGAGGAAGAAGACCAGCAGGCCCAGGACGAGGGCGGGCACCAGCAGCAGGGCACGGACGAGGAACGGCCAGACCAGGGCGCTGAGCAGGCCGAACGCGCCGGCGCCGAGGGCGGCGGTGACGGCGGTGCGGGTGAGGCTGTCGCCGCCGGCGGACTGCAGCCGGAAGTCGGGCAGCAGGGCGGCGAGGGCGAGCAGGGTGAGGTTCGCCGAGCCGTGGCAGGGCGTGGCCCTGGCGATCGGACTGACGGTGGTGATCAGCGCGGCGCCGGCCGCCTGGCGGCGTGTCAGACCGGCCGGCGGCGAAGACGGGTCGTAGAGGGTGTCCCCGGCGGGCCGCCCGCACCGCACCGCCGCGGTCCTCAGCGCTCGGCGAGCACGCGCGAGGCTCCGACGGGCAGATCCCAGAGGTCCTCACGGGGGCGTCCGGTGGCGGCCCAGGCCGCGCGGACCCGGCGCAGCGGCTCCAGGGGCGGCTCGCCGGAGAGCAGAAACGTCGACCAGTGCATCGGGACCAGCGCGCGGGCACCGAGGTCCTGGCAGGCCTTGACCGCCTCCTCCGGGTCGGTGTGCACCGGTCGCAGCATCCAGCGCGGGTCGTAGGCGCCGATGGGCAGCAGCGCCAGGTCGATGCCGGGGTAGCGGCGGCCGATCTCCTCGAACCAGTGGCCGTAGCCGGTGTCTCCCGCGAAGTGGATCCGCCGCCCGTCGGGCGCGGTGAGCAGCCAGCCGCCCCACAGCGAACGGCAGGTGTCGGTCAGGGTCCGCTTGCTCCAGTGGTGGGCGGGGACGAAGTCGAAGCGTACGGGGCCGCCCGGGGCGGGCAGTTCGACCGCGTCCCACCAGTCGAGGTCGGCGACCTGGGTGAAGCCGCGCCGGCGGGCCCAGGGCGCCAGTCCGGCGGGGAGCAGCAGCGGGGTGTGGCGCGGCAGCCGCTTCAGGGTGGGGGCGTCGAGGTGGTCGTAGTGGTTGTGGCTGATGACGACGGCATCGATCGGTGGCAGGTCCTCCCAGCGGACGCCCACGGGGGTGACCCGCGCGGGGGTGCCGAGGATCTTGCGGGACCACACCGGGTCGGTCAGTACGGTCAGGCCGCCGATGCGCAGCACCCAACTGGCGTGTCCGGCCCAGGTGAGGGCGAGGGTGGTGGTGCCGGCGGCCGGCATCGGGCCCGGTTCGAAGGGGAGTTGCTGGATCTCCGGGAGCGTATCGGGGGCCGGGCGCAGCTTGCCCTCCCGGGCGATCCGGGCCAGAGCGCGGACACCGGGCAGCGGGGCGGTCAGCCGGTGGGTGAAGTCCCGCGGCCAGGTGCGGGTTTCGCCCAGGGGGCGGGGTGCGGCGAGCGGGGGCGGGGCGGTGTGCGGGAGGGCGGGCGCGACCGCGCCGGCGGGGGCCTGCGCGGTGGCCGCGCCGTGGCCGCGGTCCGCTCCCCCGGCGGTTCCGGCGCCGTCGCCGGGCGCTGCGGGCGGCAGCCGCTCGGTGTCGGGGGGCTGCTCGGCGAGGGAGCGCTCGGTCTGTTCGGTCATCGCGGGGCTCCTTACGGTGGACAGAACCGGGGCGGGTGCGGGGGCGGTGGCGGGCGGGTCCGAGCCGTGCGGCTCAGCCGCCCGCGGACGTCGTGAGCCCGGCCAGCGCCCGCGACAAGGCGGTCAACGCCTCGGTGATGTGCGGGAGTTCCAGCGGATCCGGCGCGGTCAGGACGCGGTGCCGCAGCTCCCGGTCGGCGCCGAGCAGCGCCTCGGCACCGAGTCGTACCCGCAGGGCGCCCGGCGCATCGCCGAAGCGGTGGCCGCCGCGCGCCCCCCAGGGCGCCAACTTCCGCTCCAGCGCGCGGGATTCCACGATCCCGCGGGCCGCCAGCGGCCGGCGCAGCGGTTCGAGGTCGGCGTAGAGATGGCTCCCGGAGCGCGGCGGGCGGCAGACGGCGCCGGCCTCGGTGACGGTGTGGTGGAGCGCCGCGGCGAGCGTGCCGTACAGCCGGGCGACGGTGGCGGTCCGGGCGCGCACCTCGTCGGGTTCGCCGAGCGCATGGGTGACGGCGCAGCCGACCGGCCCGGCGATCGGCGCCGGGATTGCGGTGAGCGCGTCCAGTGCCACGGCCCGGAAGATGGCTCCGCGGTCGGTGCCGGGGAAGCGGGCCAGCGCGGCCGGCCAGGCGGCGGGCACCAGCGTGGACCGTAGGTCGGTGAGCACCACGACCTCGCCGGGCAGCATCTCGGCGGGGCTGAGCAGCACGGTGTCATGCGGATCGTGCAGCAGATCGCGGCGCGTCTCGTCGCTGATGATCCACAGCCCTTCGTCCGCCGCCGCCTCGCAGACCTCGTGCAGTTGCTCGGGGGCGGGGCAGGTGCCGGTCGGATCGTCGGCGACGGACAGGACCAGGACGCGCGGGCTGTCGCCGTGCATCCGGGCCCGGCGGACGGTCTCCAGCAGCGCGAACGGGTCGGGCACCCCGCCCGATTCCGCCGGTACGGGTGCGAAGTGCACCGGCCGCCCGAGCAGCCGGGCGGGCGGTGCGTACCACGCGGAGCAGGGCCGCGGCAGCACCACCGCCCCGTCGGTCGCGGCGTACAGGGCGAGGAGCAGGGCCGGCGCGCCGGGGGCGGCGAGCACCCGGTCGGGCGTGGTGACCAGGCCGCGGCGCTCCCAGTAGCCGCAGGCGGCGGTGCGCAGCGGGGCGCCGCCGCCGGGGGGCTCGGGTTCGGTGCGGTCCGCGGCCGCGGAGAGGTGCGCGGCGAGTTCCGGGAGGACCGGCAGGCCCACCGGCGGATCCGGGTCCGGCTCGCGCTGCGGATCCGGGGCGGTCCGCTGCATCCGTACCTCCACTCCACGACGGCGGGTCGATCGTGGGCCCCTCAGCCGAGGGGCGGCCCCGTCCACCTTGGCAGATCGCACGGGTGGCGACGGCGGGCGACACGTCAGCGGACGGTGCGACCGGCGCTCAATGCGCCGGGCGCGCCGCGGTGGCCTCGTAGTGATGCACCGTCACCACCTCGCCGGCGCCCCATTCCTGCCGCTCGGTGGTGCGTCGGGCCCAGCCCAGCCGCTCGTAGAGGGCGATGGCCGCGGTGTCGGTGGCCTTCACCTCCAGTACGGGGCGCAGCCCGCGGGCCGCCGCCTCCGCCTCGACGGCGCGCAGCAGACGGCCGCCGAGGCCCTTGCCGCGTGCGGCGGGTGCGACACACAGCCGGCTGACCTCGTCCCCGCACAGCGCCGCATGGCCGACGACCGCGCCGTCCGCCTCGGCGACCCAGGCGGCGGTCAGTCCGTCGGGGGTCAGCCAGCGCGCCGGATCGTGTGGCCACTGGTGTGGATAGCCGCTGTGGGTGTGGACCTCGGCCAGCAGCGCCACACAGGCGTCGAGGTCGGTGTCGCGACGTCTCCTGATCATCCGGGCAGCGAACCACAGAGGGCCGGTCCGGCGCAGCCCGATTTCCGCCCGGCGGTGCCGTCGCGACGCCGCGCGGTGGCCCCGAGCAGCGCGTTCCTGCCTGTTACGGGCAGTCTGGGGTACAAGGTGGCGCATGCAATCGCTACTGACCCATCTCGACCGGCGGACCTTCCACCAGATTGCCGCGCGCGAATGGCCGGGCGCACAGCGGGTGCTGCCCCGCTTGACCCGTAGCGCCAACCACGGGCTGCTGTGGTTCGGCCTCGCGGCCGGCGCGGCCGCGCTGGGCGGCCGGCCGATGCGCCGGGCCGCACTGCGCGGGGTGGCTTCGCTGGCCGTGGCATCGGCGACGGTGAACACACTCGGCAAGCGCTCGGTGCGGCGCGAGCGACCGCTGCTGGACGCGGTGCCGGTCATACGGCAGCTGCACCGTCAGCCCCTTACTTCCTCGTTCCCGTCCGGGCACGCGGCCTCGGCGGTGGCCTTCGCGACCGGTGTGGCCTTCGAGAACAAGTGGTGGGGGCTGGCGCTGGCGCCGGTCGCCGCGTCGGTGGCGTTCTCCCGCGTCTATACGGGCGTGCACTATCCGGGTGATGTGCTGGCGGGTGCCGCGCTGGGCGCGGGCGCGGCGTTTGCGGTCCGCGGTTTCGCGCCGACCCGCGCCCAGCTGGCGCCGCCCGCCAGGCCGCGTGCCGAGGCGCCCGCGCTGCCGGGCGGCCGGGGTCTGGTCGTGGTGGCGAACCAGGGTTCGGGGCAGCGCACGGGCCCCCGCCCGGACCGGGCCGACGAGGTGCGCGGGGTGCTGCCGCAGGTCGAGGTGACGCTGTGCGGCGGGCCGGACGGAGAGCCGCTGGACAAGGCCCTGGAAGATGCCGCGGAGCGGGCCAGGGCGCTCGGCGGTGCGCTGGGGGTGCTGGGCGGGGACGGCACCGTCAATGCCGCGGCGGAGGTAGCGCTCCGGCACGGGCTGCCGCTCGCGGTGCTGCCCGGCGGCACCCTGAACCACTTCGCGTACGACCTGGGGATCGAGACCTACGCGGCGGCGGCGCGCGCCGTGGAGAGCGGTGAGGCCGTCGCGGTGGACGTGGCGCGCTTCCGGGCCGAACCGCATCCGGAGGCGCGGCACTTCCTCAACACCTTCTCGATCGGCGCGTATCCGGAGCTGGTGCGGATCCGTGAGCGCTGGGCGGGAAAGATCGGCGCCTGGCCCGCCGGGGTGCTCGCGGCGTGGGAGGTACTGCGCACCGCCGAGCCGCTGACCGTACGGATCAATGGCGAGCGGCGCGCCGTGTGGCTGCTGTTCGTCGGCAACTGCCAGTACCGGGGGCTGGGGTTCGCGCCGGTGCGCCGGCACGACCTGGCGGACGGGGTGCTCGATGTGCGGGTGGTGCACGGCGGGCGGCTGGCCCGCACCCGGCTGCTCGCCGCGGCCCTGATGGGCACGCCGCGCAGCTCTCCGGTGCTCGGTGAGGCGCGTTTGTCCCGGCTGCGGATCAGCGACCTCCCGGAGGGTACGACGCTGGCCTTCGACGGTGAAGTGGCCCCCGTTCCTGCCGGGTTGACGCTGGACAAGAAGAACGCGGCCCTGACGGTCTACCGCCTGCTGCCCGAATAATGAGATGCCACTCTCATGATGCGAGATGGCGGCGTACGGTGTGATCACCACGCCGTAGGGCGGCCGCGCCGTGGTGCGTGCCGCCGCCCGAGCGGTGACCGGGACGCCGCCGCGCGCTCCCGGTCACCGTTGTGAAGCATGTGAAGGAGTCGGTCATGCCACAGGAATCCGCCGTCTACACCCACGGCCACCACGAGTCCGTACTGCGCTCCCACACCTGGCGCACCGTCGCCAACTCGGCCGGGTACCTGCGGGATGCGCTGCGGCCGCACATGCAGATCCTGGACGTCGGCTGCGGCCCCGGCACCATCACCGCCGATCTGGCCGCCCTGGTGCCGGACGGGCAGGTCACCGGCCTGGAGCACGCACCCGACGTGCTGGAGCAGGCGCGCGCCACGGCCGCCGACCGGGGCCTGACGAACGTCCGCTTCGCGGTCGGGGATGTCCACGCACTGGACTACCCCGACGACACCTTCTGTGTGGTGCACGCCCATCAGGTGCTGCAGCACGTGGGCGATCCCGTCCAGGCGCTGCGCGAGATGCGCCGGGTCACCAAGCCCGGCGGGATCGTCGCAGTCCGGGATTCGGACTACTCGGCCATGACCTGGTACCCGGAGGTCGACGGGATGGCCGACTGGCTGCGGCTGTATCTGCGGGTGGCCCGCGCCAACGGAGGCGAGCCGGACGCCGGACGCCGGCTGCACGCCTGGGCGCGGCAGGCCGGTTTCGCCCCGGACGCGATCACCGCCACCACCGGCACCTGGTGCTACCGCACCCCGCAGGAGCGCTCCTGGTGGAGCGAGCTGTGGGCGGACCGTACGGTCGGCTCCTCCTACGCGCGGATCGCGGTGGACGGCGGGCACGCCACGACGGAGCAGCTGAACCGGATCGCTCAGGCCTGGCGGGCGTGGGGCGCCGAGGAGGACGGCTGGTTCGGCATCCTGCACGGCGAGATCCTGTGCCGCGTCTGACGACCGGGGCACCTGTCGCCGGTTGCCCGGGAGGCGGGCGCCGCACGTCCGGGCGCCGTGGACGCGGTGGGGCTGCACCGTGCGGCGTCCGCCGGGCGGCCCGGACGCGGCGACGGCATGAGCGCCCGGGACAGCATCCGGGGCATCGTGCCGCCCCGGGCGCGGCGGAGCGCGGTCTGATCATGGCCAAGTGATCGCGCACCGGCAGGCCGCCCAACTAGGCTTGTCCGCATGGACATTCTGGGGACCTCGTTGCGGGTGTGCGTCGGTGATCTCGATACGGCGATCGGTGTCTACGAGCGGCTGACCGGTGCCGAGGCGATCCGCTTCCAGCGCGGTGGGGTGGCAGTCGCGGCCGTCGGGTGCTTCTTCCTGATGAGCGGCCCTGAAGCGGAGTTGTCGGTGCTGCGGAAGATCACGGCGACCATCGCCGTCAAGGATGTGGACGATGCGGTGGCCGATCTGACGGCGGTCGGCGCGGACATCGTCGCC
This sequence comes from Streptomyces sp. NPDC048434, assembly GCF_043200375.1. Classification (NCBI taxonomy): domain Bacteria; kingdom Bacillati; phylum Actinomycetota; class Actinomycetes; order Kitasatosporales; family Streptomycetaceae; genus Streptomyces; species Streptomyces sp. NPDC048434. Next base: position 19,107 of record NZ_JBICXQ010000053.1, read on the forward strand.
GGTCCGCTGTCGACCCCGATCGGCCGCAATCTGGTCGCCCGTCACCCGGACGGTTCGATCTTCGAGTACGTCGACCGGAAGCAGGACGGGGAGACCCCCTAGGGAGTCTCCCCGCCACGCTCCTCGGTGAGGGACCGGCCCCTGTCAGGCCACCTCAAGGACGATCTTGCCGCGGCTCCGCCCGGCCATGCTCCGCCGGAACGCCTCGGCGGCCTCGGGCAGCGGGAGGATCACATCGACCGGCACGGTCAGCTTCCCGGCGTCCGCGAGTGCGCCGAGCGCGGTCAGATCAGCGGTGTCCGGGCGCACCCACACCATGTGGCCGCCCTTGCCCGTGACCTCGGCGTCGGCGACGGACGCCACCCGGCCGCGGTCCTTGAGCAGTTCCTGCGAGACGTCCACGACGCCACCGCCGACGAAGTCCACGGCCGCGTCGACGCCTTCGGGCGCCAGCGCCCGCACCCGTTCGGCGAGACCGTCACCATAGGTGACCGGCTCGGCGCCCAGGGACCGCAGGAAGTCGTGGTTGCGCTCGCTGGCCGTGCCGATGACGCGGGCCCCCTGCGCCACCGCGATCTGGACGGCGAGCGAGCCGACACCCCCCGCGGCGGCATGCACCAGGACCGTCTCGCCCGCCTTCGCGCCGACCCGCTTGAGCGACTGATAGGCCGTCAGCCCGGCGAGCGGAAGCCCGGCGGCCTGCTGCCAGCTGAGCGCGGCAGGCTTGCGCGCCAGGGTCCGGACCGGCGCGGCGACCAGCTCGGCGTAAGTGCCGTGCTGCACCTCGTCCTTGCGCACATAGCCGATGACCTCGTCGCCGACCGCGTACTCGGTGGCGTCCGCGCCCACCGCCTCGACCACGCCCGCCACATCCCACCCGGGAATGAACGGGAAGTGCACATCCATCATCGAGTCCAGATAACCCGCGACGATCTTCCAGTCCACGGGGTTGACCCCGACCGCCTTGACCCGGATCAGGAACGAGTCCGGGCCCACCTTCGGATCGGGGTGGTCGGTGTATTCGAGGACCTCGGGGCCGCCGTAGCTCTTTGCGATGATTGCCTTCATGATCCGCCACAACGTGTGAGCGCCGGGGAACATTCCATGGTCGCGGACGGTCACCGAAATGGCGTACGAGACGTGCGGTGACCGGGCGTCGAGACCCGCTCAGGCGGTCCGTGCCCCCACGGCGCGCAGCAGGAACGGCAGGAGTTCGCGGCTCGCCGCCTCGCCGGACGAGGGGCCGTCCGCAGTGCCCCCGTGTGCCGCGTCGGGGGTCAGGAAGAGGCGGCTGACCATGGAGCCGACGACCAGGTCGGCCAGCACATGCGCGTCCTGGAGCGGTGGGATGTCGCCACGGGCGACCGCTCGGCGCACCACGGCGGCGGCCCGGTCGCGGACCGGCTGGATGATCGCGTTGTCCAGGACGCGGGCCAGCGCCTCGTTGTGCGCGGCCTCGCCGATCAGTACGTGCAGCAGCCGGCCGCCGGGTCCCTCCAGGGTTTGGGCCTTGTCCCCGAGCAGGGCGGCGAGGTCGCCTTCGAGGCTCCCGGTGTCCGGCTGGGGGCCGAGATCGCTCGCCCAGCGGACGGCGGTGCCCACGACCAGATCCTCCTTGGAGCGCCAGCGGCGGTAGAGGGTCGCGGTGGACACTCCGGCCCGCTTGGCGACCGCCGCGGTGGTGAGTCCGCCGTAGCCGCTTTCCTGGAGTACCGCCACGGTGGCCTCCAGCAGCGCCCGGTCGCGTCCGGCGTCCCGCGGGCGGCCGCGGGCGGGCTGCCGCTCGGCGGATGCGGGCTGGTTGCTCTCGGTGCGTTCGGCCACACCGGGAGTCTACCGGCAGCATTACGAAACGAAATGTTTTCGTTTCGTGTAGCCTCGGCGTCATGGCATCGCAGACCTCCACCACCGACCTGGACGCCGCCGCTGTCGTCGACCGGCTCCGCAGCACTTTCGCCACCCGCCGTACCGCCGCGCCGGACTGGCGGCGCGGCCAGCTGGCCGCCTTGCGCAGCCTGCTCACCGAGCACAGCGACGAGCTGCTCACCGCGCTCGCCGGCGACCTCGGCAAGGGCCCCGAGGAGGCCTACCGCACCGAGATCGGCTTCACCCTCCACGAGATCGACCACACCCTGGCCCGTCTCGACGACTGGCTGGCGCCCCGGCCCGCCGAGCTGCCCGACCGGCTGCTCCCGGCGACCGCACAGGTCGTCCGCGAACCGCTCGGCGTCGTCCTGGTGATCGCGCCCTGGAACTATCCGCTGCAACTGGCGCTCGCCCCGCTCGTCGGCGCGCTGGCCGCGGGCAACTGCGCCGTCGTCAAGCCGAGCGAACTCGCCCCCGCGACCTCGGCCGCCCTCGCCCGCCTGCTGCCGCGCTACCTGGACGGCGACGCGGTGGCCGTCGTCGAGGGCGCCGTCCCGGAGACCACCGCCCTGCTGGCCGAGCGCTTCGACCACATCTTCTACACCGGCAACGGCACCGTCGGCCGGATCGTGATGACGGCCGCCGCGCGGCATCTGACGCCGGTCACCCTGGAGTTGGGCGGCAAGAGCCCGGTCGTCCTCGACCCGGGTACGGATCTGGCCGCGGCGGCCCGGCGGATCGTGACCGGCAAGTTCCTCAACGCCGGCCAGACCTGTGTGGCGCCCGACTACGTCCTGGCGATCGGCGACACCGCCCGCGCCATCGAACCGCATCTCGCCGAGGCGGTGCACGAGATCTACGGAGCCGATCCGTCCGGCGCCGACGAGTACGGACGGATCGTCAACGAGCGGCACTTCGACCGGCTGACCGCCCTGCTCGACAGCGGCCGCACGGTCATCGGCGGCGCCCACGACCGCGCCACGCGCTATCTCGCGCCCACCGTCCTCGCCGATGTCACGCCCGACGCACCGGTGATGCAGGAGGAAATCTTCGGCCCGGTCCTGCCGATCGTGCCGGTGCCCGACCTGGACGCGGCGATCGCCTTCATCAACGGGCGCGACAAGCCGCTGGCGCTCTATGCGTTCACCGCGTCCGACGCCACCAAGCACCGGCTGCTGGCCGAGACCTCCTCGGGCGCACTCACCTTCGGGCTGCCGGTCGCCCATCTCACCGCGCCCGACCTGCCGTTCGGCGGGGTCGGCGAGAGCGGGATGGGGCGCTACCACGGCGAGTACTCACTCGACACCTTCAGCCACAGCAAGGCGGTGCTCGACAAGCCGCTGGGGTGAGCGCGGGCGGGCGGCGCCGGTGCCGCCCGCCGGTCCCACCGGCTAGACCGGCCGCATCCGGTACTCGTACCGCTCGGGGAGCGGATGCGCCGACCGGGCCTCGGCGCGTACCTGTTCGGTGACCGGTCCGCCGCCCGCGACCAGCCGCTCGGCGATGGCGTACCAGGTGTCGCCGAGCACCTCGTCGCCCTCCCGCAGACCGGCGATCTCGAAGCCGGCGTCGAAGATCTCCCGAGCCGCGGCCGGCTGCCCCTGGGCGAGCAGCACCTGCGCGGTCAGCAACCGGAGGCGGCCGTCGGCCGGATCGGTCCGGCCCAGGCCCGCCAGCAGTTCCGCCGCCTCGTCGGTACGGCCGGCCGCGAGCAGCGCGGGCACCGCCTCCCGGGCGAGGGCGGGCAGCACCGCCCGCCAGTCCCGCGCTGCCGGGTCCTGCGCCGATGCCGCCCGGGCCGCCTCGGCGCAGGCCTGCACATAGCGGTCGGCGGCGCGTCCCGTCTCGCCCGCCACCGACTCGGCAACGGCCAGGCAGTACAGCGGCAGCGCGCCGGCCCCGTGCCCGAGCGCACGCTCCCAGCTGCGGACGGCCTGGGCGCGATCGCCTGCGTGCCACTGGGCGAGCCCCAGGTGGTAGTCGGTGGCCGGGCCCGGCTGTGCGGACTCCAGCAGATCGCGCCAGGCCGGCGCGACCAGCACCGGTCCGGGTACGGGCCCGGCGGCCGGCAGATCCCCGGTATTGAGCAGCGTCAGCCAAGGCTCCTGCTCCGCGCCCAGCGTGGCCGCGTCGAACGGCGTACCAGGCAGGTCCAGGCCCGCGCGGGCGGCCTCCAGCGCGCCCCAGCCGGAGCCGGTGGCCAGCGACTCCTTCGGTTCCTGGTCGGCGTACGGCAGCCAGGCGGCGTAGGCGGCGTCGACATCCGCGCGCGGCAGGGCGGCTGCCAGCCGGGCCGTGACCTCTTCGCGGGCCGCGCCCCAGTCCGCGCCGTGCACCGTCGCGGGGTCGGTGTCCAGCGGCCCGTACGCCTCCAGCCAGGCGAACTCCCCACCGGCGTCCAGCGGTACATGCTCCAGCTGGGTACGGGCCAGACCTGCCTGGATCTCAGCGTAGCCGCCGGTGCCCGGCTCGGTGAGCCACTGCTGCCAGCGCCGCCCGGCCCGGCCCGCGCCCCACAGGAAGAGCTTGCGGCCGCGCAGCGTGTCGGTGGAGGTCTGCACCAGGCCGCGGCCGTCGGCGTCGAGGGAGGTGATCCAGCGGCGGGCGCCGTCGGGCACCTCGTAGAAGTAGTCGGCGGGGAACTCGCTGCGCAGCGGGTACGTCCGGTCGGCGCCGTCGAAGTCCGGGACCGGGACACGGCGCAGGCTCCGCTCGTAGCCGAAGTGCCAGGCCTCGTCGGCGGGGGCCAGGACGCGGCTGCTCTCGGCCTCGGGAACGGCGATGTTGGACCACCAGTAGACGGGGACCGTGTGGTGGTGCGGATTGCGGATCCGTACGCCGACGTGGAGGAAGTCGGAGCCATCGGGCAGCCACAGGTCCACCTGGAAGGGCAGATCGCGCAGCCGTTCCCACTCCCACAGCCGCAGCATCTCCCCGCCGTCCGGCGCCGCGACACGGGCGGCGTGCAGCGGGGCACAGGAGAGGGTGGTGTGGCCGGTGGCGCCGATGTTCCATTCGATGCCGCCGGAGAACCAGGCGCCGTTGAGGGCGAAGGCTGCGGGCTGCCACACCGGGTTGCGGTAGAGCAGTTCACGGTCGGTGGGCTTGTGGTGCAGCGAGTACACCCGGCCGCCGAGGCCGGGCAGGACGGTGGCGCGCAGCCGGTCGTTCTCGATGACCAGCGCATCGAGGTCGGTGGCACGGCGGGTGCGGCCGTAGCCGTCGCGCATCCGGGCCGGCAGGATCGAGCGCAGCGGCGCACAGCCGATCTGCTGCGTCATGTCGGCGGGCAGACCGGCGTCCTGGGGGATCTCGATGCGGTGCAGGTCCTGACCGCCGCGCAGAGCGGGCAGAGGGTTGTCGGGGCCGAGGGGGGCTGCGGGGAGGGTCAGGGTGGTGCGTCGCACTCTCGTGGCCACGGCTGCCTCGCAATGCTGGAGCGGGCCGCCTCGGCTGCGGCGGCCTCCTGTTGACCATGGAACCGCGTGATCGCCGGTCTGCACAGGGCTTCTTGCGGCCGGGTGAGGTCAGGGTTGCGCAAAGAGGTCCTCAAGGAGGCCGGCGAGCAGCGCCGCGCCGGTCCCCTCGGGATCGCGGTCCGGGTCGTAGATGGTGACGTTGATGCCGGCACAGCGCGGCGAGGCGGCCAACGGGCCGAGCAGCGCACGGAGTTCCTCGGTGAGCAGGCCGCCCGGGTCGGGGCTGTCGACGGCCGGCATGACGGACGGGTCGAGGACGTCCGCGTCGAGATGGATCCAGAAGCCGTCGAGCGGTGCGCTCGCGAAGTGGGTGAGGACGTCGCGGGCCACCGCCCCCGGGCCGCGCCGCCGGATCTCGCCGACCGGGACGTGGCCGATACCGAGGGCGGTCAACTCCTCCTGGTCCTCGTCCGCGTCGCGCAGGCCCAGCGCGCGCAGATCCTCGTCGCGGGTGTACGGCCGCAGCCCCTCGATGTCGGTGAGATCCGCCTGCCCGCGCCCGGTGATCTGTGCCAGGCCCTCTCCGGCCGCGGCGCCGAGCGGTCCGGACACCGCCACATTGCCCGGGTGCCGGAAGTCGCCGTGGCCGTCGAGGTAGGCCACGCCGTACCGCCCCAGCCGCCGCAGCGCGAGCACCACCCCGAGCAGAATGCTGCAGTCCCCGCCCAGCACCACCGGGAAGTCACCACTGCGGACGTGCTCCTGGACGCGCGTCGCGAGCTTGCCCGTATAGACGGCGAGAGCGGCGGCATTGAAGTCGCCGTCACCCTCCCGCCACTCCCCCAGGTCGTAGCGGGGCGGCACCACCACACCGCCCTCCAGCGCACCCAGTCGCCGCAGCAGTCCCTGCTCGCGCAGCGCGCCCGCGAGCTTGTAGCAGCCGGGGACGGTGCCGGGCGCGGGCGGCCGAAGTCCCAGGTTGGAGGGGGCATCGATCAGTATCGTCCGGCGCATACGGGGATCGTCACACATGGGCGCGGAAAAAGCGGAGGCCTCGGAAGATCCGCCGCAATAGCCTTTCATCCCGGCTCTCAACGGCGAACGGCAGAACGGAAAACGGCACCCATGGCGACGCAGCACACCTACCGGGTCATCGTCCGCGGCAGGTGGGACGGCCTCACCGCACCGTCCCGGGCAAAGCTGCTCGCCGAGGTGGACGATCACGGTCTGTCGCAGTTCCGGTTCACACCCGAGGGCTCGCTGGCGTACGACAGCGCGCTGCACTCCTTCAGCTATCGCTTTGTCGTCGTCTCGGATGCGGCGGACGGCGAGGAGATGGCGGCCGCGCTCGCCGAGGACAGGGCGGAGAGTGCCCTGCGGGCCGCCGGCCTCGGCTATCGGGAGCTGCGGTCCACGGCCACCGACATGGACACCATGAAGATCAACCGCAAGTCCCGCTAGGTTCCGTCTCTTTGGTCGGCGTCGGGTCCAGATGAGGATGGCGGCCAGGTGGAGTGCGGCGGCCTGGTAGGCGATGGCGGGTCTGTCTGTTCGCATGGCCGGACCGCGCCACTGGCTGAGGCGGTTGATGCAGCGTTCGGCGGTGTTGCGCTCGGGAGCCAACGGGAGTGCCTGTCCCAGGAATTCGGCTTCGCTCGGGGTCCTGTTTCGGCCACACCAGGAGACGCTCCAGCCGTCATGCCTGTGATCATCTTCACTCGGTGCGGGCTTAAGTGGTGCTTTCTGGGAATCTGCAACGAATGCCCTGCTTTACGGGCTCGTTCCATTAATTCTCCGGCAAATGGCGCGACAGGGAGAAGATTGTCCAAGTCTTCGGGCCTCCGGAGGGATTTATTACGCCCACCTGCTGCGAGACCGACTCCTCCGGTCTGTGCGCACCTCCGGAACAGCGCTCGCCGTCCAAGATCCACAAGTGATCGACTGGCGATACGTTGACGCCACCGAGCGTTCGACTCGGCCGCAGCTCAGAGCGGCGCAGCTGCTCTCCCGTTCCCGTCTGGATTCGATCCCTTGGCCGGCCGACTGTGAACACCCCATGCGTACATGCCTCGTGCCTGTACACCCCATTAGAGGCAATACCGGTGACTTTGGGGTGTTCGGGTCGTTGGGAGTGGTGTGCCAAGGCCCGGACAGGTGAAGTCGTCGGTGGATGACCGGCTTTCGGAC